>JALVKE010000153.1 GCA_027028005.1 Persephonella sp.
TGCAAAAGCAAACCAGAAAAAGAGAGAGTAACCTAGTAGTTTTAGAAAAAGAACCGTATATTCACTCCTAAATATAAATTTTTTCCTCACAAGACAAATACTAAGTAATAAATAATAAACAAAAAGCTGCGTTAAACTTAACACATTAAGTAAATTGATTCTATTAACGGATATCTCACTACCGTAGACCTCTTTTAACTGAATATAACTCAGCACTTTATACCTAAGAAATATAGGCAAATAAATTGCGAGCTTTCTCAGCAAATTTAAGTCAACAAAACTTCCAGTAACTATACCAATCAAAGGTAAAAGCAGATATCGTTTTTTACCAATTTTTCTAGGGTTAAGGATGTAAAAAGGTATAAGAACAAATGATGAATAATGAAACAAAGTAGCTAAGCTTATTTTGAGTAAATATTTAATCTTCCTTCTGTAAACAATATCTTCTATAGCCCACAAGAAAATAACAGTGGCTAATCCTTGCCTTATTTGGATTACAGACAAATTAGGATAAAACAAAAAAAATAAAACCATAAAAGAAAGAGTAAAATTAACCGAGTACTTTTTCACAAATTTATAGCAACATATAGCAATTGTTACTATGCAGATTGTATATATGACATAAGGATTACCAGAAAATATTTTCTTATTAATAAACACCATAATATAAAATAAGGGTTCTAAATGCAATAGTAAGTCATGCTCAACACTTTCTAATTTGAAATATTTAACGTAGTTATAAAAATCAGGCGAATATGGAACTAGAAGTAAGCTGAAAATAATAAAACACATAATAGTGCTATACTCAATACCTTTTACTGGTATATTGCTATGTCTCCCTTCTAAATACACTCTAAGATTAACTCCTTCCATTTAGTTATCCATTTTTTATAATCTAAGAACTTTCTCCCACTTTTACTGATAACCTCTCGCCTTTTTCTCCAATATTCCACTCCCCCTACAGCAAGCTCAAGTTTCTCTGCTAAATCTTCCTCATTACCAGGGTCAAACAACAAACCGTTCTTTCCTTCAACAACCATTTCCGGAATCCCACCTATATTGCTTGCTATCACAGGAACTCCATAAGCAAAAGACTCAACAATTACCATACCTAAAGCTTCGTACCAAATAGACGGAACTATCGTGAAATCCACTTTGTTAAAAAAGCTTTTCGGATTTACCCATCCTAACCATTTTATTCTTTTATTACTATATTTTTCTTTTAAGTATTTCAAATAACTTTCCTCCCCAGCTCCTGCTATTAATAATTCGGTGTATTCAGCTTTCGCTTTCAAATAAGCTTTCAATAAAACCTCTATTCCTTTATTTGGAGCTATATTACCAATATAGCCAAGAGAAACCCATTTGTTACGATTCCTGTGTTGACCTACCGAATTTCGCACCCTTTCTATCCTGCGAGAATTATGTATTACTTTTTTGATGGGCACTTTATTGAAATAGCCGTTTAATAAAAATTTATTTAAAATAAAATTACTGATTCCAACAACAGCTGTTAACTTATTAGATAGCTTCCTGTGAGGTAATCTAAGCAGATAGCACTTTCTACATTGCTTTGAACACACAGTATTGTTTCTAAACATATTGGTTGGACACAGTAAGTATAAATCATGCAATACCTGGATTATAGGAATTCCTTTATTAAAAGCAACCTCCCATATACTAGGAGAAAAACCAGAAATATTGTGGCTTATGATAATATTAGGCTTTAATCTATCAATGTAACTTTCAACTAAATTCCCTGATACTGGATTATAAACATCCAGCAAATGCCACAATCTTCGAACAAAAATGTTAGGCTTCTTTCTATTAATAAACAACGGCAAGTATAAATTAGGAATTTTTTCTCTAAATACTCTAACACCATTTATACACTCTTCACATCTACCTTTATCGTGAAAGGTCAATACATTTACTATAAAACCTTCCTCAGCTAAACCCTCATACAGATTCCTAATGGTTATTTCAGCACCGCCCCCAACTAGCGGATAGTATAAAACATTAATAGCCAATATTTTTAACATTGCTAAAATTTGTATTTATTCTAAATCAACTTTACCAGTCAGACCTTGCAATCCATCTTTTACAGCTTTATTGAAAATCTTTATGTTAGTAGCTGCTTTTTTCTTGTTTCCTGAAAAAAGATAGAAGAATTTTAATAAATATTTATAAATTACTATATTTGAGACATATAGTATAGGTATAGAAACCAGGTTTTCTTTTTCAAATATTATTCTGTTTCTTACACTATAGTAAACCCTCATTTGAGATTCTGCGTGTAGAAACGTGTAGAAGCTCAAAGATTCTTTCATATGCCATGATGCATCAAGGTCATCAATAATACTGTCAAAAACAATTATTATTTTTCCTCCATGTCTAGTAATTCTATAAGTCCATTCATGGTCATCAGCATAAAGAAAAAAATCTTCTCTGGGAAAGCCAATAACATCTAACAACTTTTTATGAAAAAACAAGCCACCATACGGAGCGACAGGAACAACTCCTACTCTTGCTTTTAAATTTTTTCCGTTTCTCATTATAATCAAACCTACCTTCCTTAAAACCTTACTAGGAAAATCAATAAAATGAAAACCCAAAAAACTATTTTTCCTTCCTAACAGTAGTTGATAATTGTTTTTCAAAACAGCTGTCTTGTAGATTTCCCTACTAGGTCTGAACGATAAAAGAGCAACTTTTTCTTCCTTGTTCTCCTCTTCTAAACTGTTCCAAAAACTCATTAGATTTGATAAAGCTCCTTCTCTAGGCTTGTTATCATCATCCAAAAGCCATATAAAATCACAATCTGGATCATTGTAAGCCTCTTGTAGTCCTAACTTATATCCACCAGCAGACCCAATATTATCATCCAAAGACAATACCTTTATCTTATCTTTTAATTCTCTCTTTATTTTCTTTAGTTGTTCTCTTACACTTAAGCTTGAATTATTATCTACAATTATTATTCTATCAACTCGCTCTCTCAAACAAGCATCAATCACTTGTTTTAACAAATAAAACCTATTATCATACGTAACGGTTATAACGGTAATTTTCTTTTTTGCCATTTATAGCAATCGACCTATTGTTTTATGCTTTTCTACTATCGCTACTATTAGTAGAAACGCCCACATTAAACACATGTATTGAAGTGGTATCCAATTTTTAAACCACCAGAACCACAATCTTAATTCATCCCATAACATGTTGAACTTGTCCATAATACACCTATTCTGGTATCCTATAACCCCATGTCTGACGGTATCTTTTCTTGTTTTGTAGTATCTAACCCCTTCTTTTGTCTTTTCCCTAACCTTCTCAAAACCCATTTTCCTACAAATACAAGCACTTTCATTTATATGCTCTACAAAACCTCTCCAATCAGTATGTTGCCTCTAAGGCTTTCTTCGAAAACGCTTAGTTTGACACCTGAAGTGGTACCCAATTTCTATACCACCCAAAGCTTCTTTTTAATTCATGCCACAGCACACTTGATCTGTCCATAATACACCTCATCCGGTTGTCCTATACCCCAATGCCTGATGATGTCTCTTCTCATTGTAGTACCTTACCCATTCCCTTGTTTTCTTCCCTGACGCTTTTGAGATCCATCTTCTCCCATAAGTACAAGCACTCGTACTTGTACGTCCTCCAGAACCTCTCAATCAGCATGTTCCCTTTAAAGCCCTCTTCTGAAACACTCAGCCTGATCCCAAAGTCTTTGAGAAGATTTGTAAATTCATTCCCCACAAACTGCTTGCCTTTGTCTGTGTGGATGACCTCAGGAGTTCCATACTTGCATATAGCCTCCCTTGCTGCCTCAACGCAAAAGTCTGCACTAAGGGTGTTGGACACCCTCATGGACATCACCTTCCTGGAGTAGGCATCTATGAAGGCTACACAATACCCAAACCCTCCCTTAACCCTCACATAGGTTATGTCTGCAAACCACACCTGATTGGGCCTGGTTATGCTTTTCTCCTTCAGCAGGTTGATGTAGTGGGTAGCCGTGCTTTCTGTAGTCTTTGGAGCTGGATAGACTGCCTTCAAGCCCATCTTCCTCATTAGCCTTCTTTCCCTTTTGAGAGAGATCCTTTTGCCCAAAACTTCCTGAATATACTCCCTCATCCTTCTGACGCCGTAGGTGGGATCTTCTGTGTATTTCTGGTCTATCAGCTCCATTAGCTTGAGATTCTCCTGGTTTTCTCCTTTGGCCCTGTAGTACAGACTGGATCAGGAAATTCTCAGTAGCTTGGCAACCCTTCTGAGACTTATTCTGTGCCTTTCCGACATGTACTTTGCCATTTTGAGCCTTTTCTTCTTGTCTACGCCATTTTCAATACATCTGATAAAAAATCCCTTTCCAGCTCCAGTTCCCCTATCTTCCTGTAGGCTTTCTCAAGCTCCTTTTTGAGTCTCTGGGTTTTCTACTGGTCTTCAAAGACTCTGGAAGCGTTTTTGAGAAACTCCCTTTTCCAAGCTCTGACCATTTGGGGATGTATACCATAGTGTGAGGCTATCTCGTTGATGGTCTTTTCCTCCCTTATAGCTTCAAGAACTACCTTAGCCTTAAATTCAGCGCTGTACTTCTTTCTCCTTCCCATGATCCCTCCTTATCAGGTGGTTTGTGAATTATATAGCTGGTCTAAAAATTGGGAACCACCTCACATTTTCTAAAACCAAACCTTCCTAAGAATGCCAATATGCCCGAAGTTAAAATTGCATAAATATAAGTAAATTGTGATCTTTCATTTTCTATGTGCCTAATATGGCTCCAGTTATGCCTCAAAGTTTCGATCAAAAATCTCTATCAATTTTCCTTGTTGGTTTGTCAGTCATACTTTTATAAAAATTTTCTTTAAATCTTCTTTAAACTTCTCATATTCAGATTTAATAATTTGTCTATAATAATCAAAGTCTTTATATCTTTCTCTAAAATTGACAAAACAATCACGAATTTTGCTTAGTATCTTGGGAATATTTTCTTTTTTATCTTCAAATTTATATTCATCAGGGATAGGAACATCTTCAAAAAACCTAGCTGCTCCTCTTCTACCAGTAATTACACAGCATCCCAAAATGGCTGCCTCACGAGGAATTCTGTCCTTACCGGGATGATGTCCAAAATCTATATATACTTTTACCATTTTTAGAGTTTCTATAACTTCCCGCCTACTCATGTTTTCTAATGGAACAAATCTTATGTCTGACGCATTATTTATAATCTCCTTTGTGAAAGCATATCCCTTCTTAGGATTAAAAGCTACCATGTCTTTCTTTTTAGACACATCAACTTTTTCTCTCAAGAAATCTTCATTCAAATAATCCGATAAGTATAGTATCTTACCTTCAGAGACACCTTTACTTCTTAAGTGATACACAGCATAGTAACTTTGAGCTAAATGAAAATCTACAGAACTTATATTCCGATCTTTTATAATCCAATCAAATTTTTCCTTGCTTTTAGCTATAAGATCTTTAAAGTCAACTAGATCCTTGCCTAATATTAATTTGGAAAACTTATTTACAAGTCTTCTGAAGAAGAAGTTTTTCTTGGAACTCAAAGCGAAAGAAATATAAAAATTATCTACAGAAAGCCACCATATAGCCTTTCTTATTTTTGAGAAACTATTCAAAAATTTTATGCCGTATGCTACTTCAGGTACGATAAGTAAGTTTTCTTGTTTATCAACAACTTTATTTGTATAAGGATTATTATACCGCTTATATTCTGGATGCTCTGGGTTAGACAGTCCGGATGGTATATAATACATAAAAGCTTGCACGTTAAGGTCATTTCTCAGGTGAAAAACTAACTGATGTAGCAGCTCAGGACCACCTGTTGCCTTATTAGCAGGAGCAACAACATATACTTTAGTATTAGGATAAATTTCTATAACACTCATTAAATTCTTTCCTCAAAAACCTCCAAAGCTCTTTTTACTATATCATCCATATCGTAATATTTATATTCAGCAAGTCTGCCTACTAATATAAGATTTTTAAAGTTTTCTGCAAACTCTCTGTATTTAAGGTATAGCTCCCGGCTTTCTTTTGTAAACATTGGATAATAAGGAATATCCCTCCCCGCTCTGTAAGCTTTTGGATATTCCTTAAGAATAATGGTCTTTTCTACATCTACAGGATGTATATGCTTGAATTCTGTGATTCTTGTAAAATTGTAATCATTTGGATAGTTTACCACAGCGGTTTCCTGGAAGTACTCCATTTCCAGTGTTTCAAACTTTAAATCCAAAGAGCGATATGGTAGCTGCCCAAATCTATAACCAAAAAGCTCGTCTATCATCCCAGTGAATATTACTTTACCTCTAAACTCCTGTCCGAGGAAGTAAATCTTTCTTGAGTCTAAGTCAAGTTGCATAACTTCCTTATAATCGGTATTTAACAGAAGTTTTATATTAGGATGAAAAAGCATTCTCTCAAAAATTTTATGGTATCCTTCAACAGGAACAGCTTGATATTTATCATTAAAATATCTATCATCTCTCCCAATTAATATAGGAACCCTCGCAGTAACTTCAGGATCTATTTCTTCCGGCTTTAATCCCCACTGTTTAGCTGTGTAATTTACGAACACCTTTTCATAAACATAGTCAGCGAGAAATTTTAAATCTTCATCATTCTTTTTTCTAAGTTCTAGTATAGACACTCTAGAATTATATGGATATCTCTCCAGCATTTTTTTTTCTATTCTACTTGCTAGAGATTCAGGAAAGACCTCATAAAGGGAGTTTAGATTAAAAGGGACGGGAACTTTTTTTCCATCAATAAACGCCAAAACCTTGTGATGATATATACGCCAATCTGTAAAGTTTGAGAGATAATCAAAAGCTTCTTTGTAGTCTGTGTGAAATAAATGAGGTCCATATTTATGAATTATTATTCCATCCTTATTTTTATAGTCATAACAGTTACCACCTATGTGATTTCTTTTTTCTATTACTAAAACTTTTTTATTTAAAACATTTGCTATCCTTTCGGCTATTACTGATCCCGCAAATCCTGAACCAACCACAATATAATCAAACAATTTTTCCCTCCAGCACTTTTATCCCTTTTTTTTGCAAATACACAAACATAGAAACTGTAACAAATATTTCAGATATCAACACAGCAAAAGATATTCCAACATGTTGATAAAGAGGAACTAAAACAATAGCTAACAAAATATTAATAATACTTGCACTTACTAAAATCTTTGAGAAAGCTTCTTTATAATTAAAAGTTAGCATAGTTTGAATCCCAAATATATTGCTTAGGGCTATTATAAACGGTAGAAATGACAAGATTTTTAAGACAATAACAGATTCTGTATATTGATTCCCTAACAAAAGTTTCACAATTAAATCTGCAAAGATGAATATGCTTACAGACAGAAGAAAACTTATTCCCCCAATTAAGAAAGTTACTTTCTGTATAAATTGAAGTCCTCTTTCTTTCGATTCTTTAACGAGTTTACTTATGTGCGGATAAATCGTTTGGGAAGCTGGAGTTAATAACCTTTGAACTGCTTTTACTATTTTCTCAGCAGCAGAATAATATCCAACAATTGTATTGTTTGTAAACAAACCCAGAATAAAAGTATTAGAAATTGTATATAAGCTGATTGCAACAGTAGAAATAAATATATACCACCCTTCTTTTAATTGATACTTTAACAGTTCAAATTTTGGGAACGTTAAAATAAGCTCAAAATTTTGAAACACAATCCATATCGCCAACGCTCCAGCAATCAAAAAACCCAGTGAATTTATCAGCAGCACATAAATATAATCTGAAACTTTATGGATAAAAACAAAAATTGAAACGGTAAAAATCGATTTAGCAACAATGTTTAAAAAAGTAATATACTTCATTTTCTCCATTCCCTGAAAAAACCACACCGGGAATAAGACCTGTCCGATAACCACTCCAAAAGCTAGATAGTAAACTAACCAATCCTTTCTAAACTTTTCAAAAGAAAATACAATAATTGTCATAACTATGAAAGACAAAACAAGCAAAGTAAATTTTATAATCATCACAGAACTAAATATTTCAGAGATTTTCTCTTTATTCTCTCGATGTATGGAAATTTCTCTTGTAGCGGACAGGTTAAAACCGTAATCCGTTAGAATATTAAAGTATTGAATAAATGCCTGAGCAAATGCTATAAGTCCAAACTTTTCAGGTCCTAAAACTCTTACAAGATAAGGTAAAGTAATTAAAGGGAGAATGTAATTTACCCCTTGAAGAATCGATAGTGATAAAAAGTTTTCTAGAAGTCGTTTTTTATCAGCACTGAGTTCTATATGTAAAGTTCTCATCAGCATAAACTATGATCCCTCCTCAACAATACTCCAGCAATCTTGGGTCTTGTGAATTCCCAGGTGGATTTAATACTTATCTGGCTTCTTCTGCATAATTCAGCTATCGAGGTATTTCCCCTCAGTCCTTTAAGGACAATAGCAACCTTGGCCTCAGGATCGTACCTCTTTTCTGGCTTTAGTCTCCATTGCCCCCTCATTTTTGCTATTGAGCGTAACTTGGTTTCTAAGTACATGGTGTCATATAAAAATGTTTATTTAGCGCTAATTAGCGCTTATAATATGTTTTTTAACCGTTTCAGCAGCCAATTTTAATGGTCCAAGATCTGGCATTTTGTGTTCGTCTATTGGTGTTGGAACAGTGATTATTATCACTTCTGCATCGGAGATTTTTTCAGGATCTGTGGTAAAGGTCAAGCTGACAGATCTGAGTTCCTCGGAGGAAACCTCTCCCGTCCTGTCGTAGCCCTTCTTAAGCTCCTCTATCCTATGAGGATTAATGTCAAAGCCTGTGACATTAAATCTTTTACCAAAAAGTACCGCAAGCGGCAAGCCAACATAGCCGAGCCCTATAACGCATATTGTGTAATTATCCATCCCGCATTATACCTGTCTGAAATTTTGCAGTATTGTCAAGTGAGTCTGCCTTTTTAGCAGGCAGCCTCAAAGGGATTCACAATTTTTAGTTTATTATCAATTACCTGTCCATTTTGCATATCCTCTGTGTAAAGAATGGAGCAATTGGCCTCTAACGCTGAAGCAACGATTAGACTATCCCAGTAAGAGAGTTTGTAGGTTTCAAATATATTCAGGGCTTTCTTGACTGTTTCTGGGTTTATCGGAACTACCTCAAACTTTTCTAATAGCCTATTTCCTATAATTTTAAGTTTTTCGCGTTCTACTCCAAACTTTCTATACATAACCCATACAAATTCGCCTACAACCTGAGTAGAGACTACTACACTCTTAGAACCTAGAAGTTCAAGTGCCATTTGCTTTTTTCGAGGCTCTGTCTTGGAATAAAAGTATATCAAAATATTAGTGTCTAGAAAAACTTTATTTTTCATAAAGCTCTTCTCTACTAAATTTCCAACTCCTTGTGTCAATTTGAATCTTGTCAATTAAAAGGATTTTTTTTATATCTTTTAAGCTGTCCTTTTTATTCCTTGCTCCATACTTTTCCAAAAGGAACTCGTAAAAATCAATCAATTCTTTTCTTGCGTCCTCAGGTAGCAATGTAAGGTCTATTTTGTCCATCAGCTTCATGTTAACCCCCTAAGATCCCTTCTACTACCTAAGTTTCGGATCACCAACATATTATAAAAAGCTTGTTCATTAAAGCAATATTCAGGTTCCCCAGAATGTTTCCTATAACCCGGATTAAATTTATTAAACCTCCTGGCAAGCAAAAGTACCAAAGGTAAGCCAACGTAACCAAGCCCTATTGTGCAAATTTTGCTACATTCTACAAGAATTTCTCATGCTGTCAACTAAAACTTTGGCAGTTTCCGTAAAACAAACTCTCTAACCTTTTCAGCAACTCGCACGGCTTCCTTAGCATCATCTAATAAAGGCTCTTCAAATTCAGGATAACGAGTTTCAACAGCATACGGAGTAAGCAAAGAAACTTTGTCTTTAAGATCCAAGAAATCTGGATCTTTTCGTCCTGCCAGTAAAATCAACTGCTCAAATACATGGGTTTTGTTTAGATACTTCTCAGCAGCCTGTTGAGCATGAAAGCAGATAATATCTGTAAGAGGATCGGGATTATTAAGTTCACGTAAAGCTGCTTGTAAATCTCACCGTGCCTTTTCCAACCATCCCTGGACAAGATCAGCCTTACTTTTTTTCATAGAGCACTTTCCTTTTTTTTAAAATACTGGTTATAAACGCCTGCGACACATCCTTCCAAGCTTCTACTTCCTCTGGCGTGTAAACCAGTATATCCATTGGGACAAGTAGATCTGCCAAAGAACGGTAGATAGGTATAGAACGTTTGTAGCGCGGAAGGGTGGATTCCATAATTACAAGGATATCAAGATCGCTTCCCTCATGAGGCTTTCCGTAAGCATAGGATCCAAAAAGAATAATTTTTTGTGGATTAAAACTTTGCACTATACGATTTACTATTTCTCGAAGCAGATCCTCGTTTGCTTCTCTACTCTTGGTCAGTGGAGCAGGACTCATTTTAAACCAGCTCCTTTTGAAGTGATACCCAACTTTAGACCACCAAAAGTTTCTTTTTAATTCATGCCACAGCAGCCTGATTTTGCCCATAATACACCTAATCCAGTTTCCCATTCCCGGTGCCTGATAATATCTTTTCTCACAAGTACAAGACTTCCTCCGGAACCTCTCAATCAGTATGTTTTCCTTAAAGCCCCCTTAGAGACATTGAGCTTAATGCCAAGATCCTTGAGGAATTTTTGTAAACTTACTTCCCATAAACTGCTTGCCTTTGTCTGATACGACCAATGCAATGTTTAGGTTACTTTGGGTATTCTCTATAACTTTGGCAACCTCCTGCGATTTTTATGTCAGGAGCTTTGTGTATTTCTGCTGTCTATTGTGTGTTCTTTGTTATACTCCTTTTTAAAAGGCAAACCTACAACACATACTTTATTTTCCCTTAAATAAAATGGCATTTTCATTGAACTACTGCCTGCCCCACGATAATCCTGCTCTTAAAATCGATATCCAGAAAATCTATACTTTAAAAACCAATAACTTAAAAAACACAAAAACACATAAGCTCCAAAAGTTCCCATGCACACACCTGGGACTCCCATCTTTAAGACTAGAACAAACATGTAATTCAAAGCCGCATTTAATGCAATACTTATAAGGGCAATCACAAACAATGGCTTAAGCCAGTTAATAACTTGAAAAGTTCTATATGTAATAGGCCAAAGAAACATAAAAGGAAGGCTTAAAGCATAAAATCTTGCAGCTTGAACCATAAGATCCACATCTTTAATCGAAAAAGCACCATATCCAAAAAGAAGCTTCACTAAAAATCCTGCGCAAAGCATAAAAATAAGGGACAAAGGTATACTTAGTTGAAAGATTTTTTTGCATAAAACTTGAGTTTTGCAAAAGGCTCTATTGTCTCAGAAAGAGAAGTGATCGCCATGTGTTCTAATCTAAGAATCCCCCGAGGAATACTAGCCACCATAAGTCCATATGTTAACGCGGAGACCCCCTTTTCCCCTAAAAGGGAAGCAAAACTTCTGTCCACTACCACAAACAATCGAAAAACTCCATAAAGAGCACAAAGGTAAAAAAAACTGTGTCAGTATATCCTTAACCACAGGGTCAACATAAACCTTGAAATGTAAAAATCTCCTCCCAACAAAAATCATATAAAAAGTAGCTATAACCTGTGATAGAGATATAGAAATCGGTATAACCCGCCAGTCTCTTAAAAAGTAAAGTCCTGCTGCTGTCAGAATAAAGCAAGACAAAGAAAAAATGAACTCTCCCACAAAATAAGCAGTAAACCTTCTCACACTCCTTAAAACAGCACCAATATGATGAAAAATAAAACTTAAGAAGAGATAGGGAATAAGCATAAAATAAGATTCTTTTAAAAAATTTCTAACCTCTCCTTTAAAACCAACTGCAATGTGAGAAATCAAAGGATAAAACAAAATAGCTAGGAGCACCACCACAACAGCAAGCGCAATAGTGAACGTGAAAAGAAATCCGCTTAATCTTTGAAACTCAACCTCACTGCTTTGTCTGGCCCTTACCATATTGGGTATCCCCACGGAGTCAAAGACATCAGTAAATATTAAAAATACTCCAATAAGAGAAACTGCCATGAACACTGCATCGGTTTTAAAACTGAACCCCAAAAGAACAGCAATACTCAGATGTTTCAAATATCCAAATACCCTAGAGAAAAAATTGATAAACGAAGAGCTAATCACACCTTCAAGAACTGTTTCAGCCTTTGAAAAATCTCGCTTAAAATACTCCCCAACTCTCAAACCATTCAGCTCCCCTTGATCAGTGCCATAACTCATGCCACAACACATGCATTGTGTCCATAGGAAACCTTTTTAGGATCGCATTCTTTAATAGTTTATTAAAAAAACTTTACCATTTCAAAGGAAAAGACCCGTGGAAAGCACACTGTTAGCTGAACAGGCTTTAGTCAGTTTACAAGGTATCTTACTGTGAAACAAGGAATTCATATTCTTCAAGGTGAAGTGGATCACTCTTCAAT
>JALVKE010000154.1 GCA_027028005.1 Persephonella sp.
CAGCAGAGCTTTTAGCTACAGCTTTAGTTGCTGATCTTCACCTTATTCCTGCTGCAGTTCTTTATTTTACAGGAGTTCACGTACCTTTAGCTATTGGTTTGGCAATTGGTGCAGCTGTAGCAAATATTATATCTATTATTATGCTAATAATTGAGATTATATTTGAATATCAGCAAGAGGAATAAGGATGGCATATAAAGACTTAAGAGAGTTCATAAATGATTTAGAAGAAAAAGGAGAGCTTTTAAGGATAAAAGACAAAGTAAGCCCTATTCTTGAGATAACAGAGATTGCTGACAAGGTTATGAAACTTCCAAATGGTGGAAAAGCTCTTTTATTTGAGAATGTAGAAGGATACGAAAGAATACCTGTTCTTATAAATGCCTTTGGTAGCGAAAAAAGAATGAAGATGGCTCTAGGGGTAGAAAATTTTGAAGATATAGGATGGACTTTATACAGAATTCTAAAGCCTGAAGTTCCAAACACCTTCTTAGATAAACTGAAAAAAATCCCTGAGCTAAAAAAACTAAACGATGCTCTTCCTAAAAAGGTAAAAAGCGGTTCTGTGAAAGAGGTCATAAAAGTAGGAAGAGATATAAATGTCTTTGATTTTCCTGTTTTGAAATGCTGGCCTAAAGATGGTGGAAGGTTTATAACGCTGCCTCAGGTTATTACAAAAGATCCTGAAACAGGACTTAGAAATGTTGGTATGTACAGAATTCAGCTTTTAGATAGAGACAAAATCATTCTCCACTGGCAGATACATAAAGGAGGAGCAAAACATTACTGGAAGTATAAAGAGAGAGGAGAAAAGATACCTGTAGCTGTAGCTATAGGCGGAGACCCTGTATTAACCTATGTAGCATCTGCTCCTTTACCTGAAGATGTAGATGAGTATCTGTTTGCAGGAATAATAAGAGAAAAACCTGTAGAGCTTGTAAAATGTGAAACTGTTGATATAGAAGTTCCTGCAAATGCAGAGATAGTAATAGAAGGATATGTTGATCCTAATGAGCCTTTTGCAGATGAAGGACCTTTTGGAGATCATACAGGATTTTATACACCTGTAGACAAGTATCCTGTAATGCATATAACAGCCATAACCCATAGAAAAAATCCTGTTTATCTTACAACCATTGTTGGAAAGCCGCCAATGGAAGACGGATGGATGGGAAAAGCAACAGAAAGAATATTCCTTCCACTAATAAAGTTTAATCTCCCTGAGGTTGTGGATTACAATCTTCCTGTATCAGGGTGTTTCCATAACTTCTGTTTTGTTTCAATAAAAAAACGTTATCCTGGCCATGCTTATAAGGTAATGGATGCACTATGGGGTATGGGACAGATGATGTTTACAAAAAATATAGTTGTATTTGATGAGTGGGTTAATGTTCAGGATATAGATGAGGTTTTATGGATATGGGGAAACAATGTAGACCCTTCTAGAGATGTTGTTATAAAAAAGGGAGTTATAGATGTTTTAGATCATTCAACAGATTATGTAGGTTTTGGTGGAAAGATGGGAATAGATGCTACTACAAAGTGGAAAGAGGAAGGATATAAGAGAGAGTGGCCAGAGGTTATAAAGATGGATGAAAAGGTGAAAGAAAAGGTAAAACCTATTGTTGATAAAGTAATAAAACAGATAGCAAAAGATACCCTTGAAAAAGAGATGGAAGAGATTAAAAAAGTATTATAATATCTGCATATAAGAATTTTGGAGGTTTAGAGATTGTTTTTCTCTGTTGAATCAATGCCTGAAAATCCCCTTCAAAAAACAGTAGACCAGTGTGACCCTTACTCTTCATTTGGAGTTTTTTGTAATGCTAGTAGCTTTATAGAAGGGATAATTATCATTATAGGAGTTGTTCTTTTAGTTATAGGAACTATATGGTTTGTTAAGAAAAATCAGGAAGCAAATGCACAAAAACATAAGGAAAAGTATGGAAAGTATACTCAGTGAAACTGACTTTCTAAATCAATATACTCATCATACTGCTTAGTTTTTTTGCTTTTCTTTAAATCTTTTACAGACTCTATAAGAACATATCTTGCTAAAGATTTTGCATCTTCCCACGGAATATTAAAAGGAGGCATATAGGCAAATCCAGGCCAGTTAGCAGGATTTGGTTTTATGATAAGTTTTGCAACCTTTTCTATGGCTTTTTCACTTGTTCCATATCTTCTAGATATCTCTAAAAAAGAAGGTCCAACAACCCTTCTATCAGGAGCATGACAGGAGTTACAGCTGTAAGATAAAAACAGAGCTTTTCCTCTAGAAAACGTTTTTTCTTTTTTATCTTCCTTAGCATAGGATATAGAGATTAACAATCCTAAAGAGATTATGCTAGACAGATATACTATTTTCTTTAAAAGCTTTTTCCCTCTCATCACTAACATTTCCTTTTTTTATAAATCTTTTAACCCTTTTAGATATTCTACACATTATCTCATAGGGGATAGTATTACAAGCTCTAGCAACATCTGAAAATCTTATTTCTCTATAGCCATCTTTTCCTATTATTAAAACAGGATCTCCCTCTTTAACATCAATATCTGTCAGATCTACTATAGTCATATCCATTGTTACATTTCCCAAAATCTTGGCTTTTTTACCGTTTATAAGAAAGTATCCTTTGTTTGAAAGATCCCTAGGAAGCCCATCTGCATATCCAAAAGATACAACTCCTATTTCCATATCCTTGGAAGCTTCAAAGGTTCCGCAGTAAGATACCCTATCCCCCTTTTTCAGTTTTTTCTTAAGAATAACTTTTGCTTTAACAGACATTACTGTTTCAACAGAAACAGGAAAGTTATCTGTAGGTTTTTCTCCATAAAGAAGAAGACCAACCCTGACAGCATTACAAAAATCACATTTATAGACAAGCCCTGCGCTGTTTTGAATATGGATAAAAGGAATTTTAAAACCTTTTTCTAAAAAGAAAATATATATCTCTTTAAACTCTTTTATCTGATACTCTGTAAGCTTTCTATCAATATCAGCTGAGGGGAAATGAGACATAATACCTTCTACATAAATCCCTTTCTCCTTTACAAATCTTACAATATCAGGTAATGAGTCTTTATAAAATCCAAGGCGGTGCATTCCTGTATCAAACTTAATATGAACCCCTTTGCAGTTTAACTCACTAACCAGAGAAAGCTGTTTAAAATCAGATATAACAGGCTTTAGATTGTATTTATTAAAGTAGGATATCTCCTCAGGAAGAATTCCACCGAGAACGAGAATATCCTTTGATATTCCTGCATCCCTTAACTCTCTACCTTCTTCAGCTGTAGCAACACAAAGCTTTGAAATATAAGGATTTTTATCAAGATACCTACTTATCTCAACAGCTCCATGTCCATATGCATCTGCTTTTACAACAGCAAAGATATCCTTATCTACATAAGAGAAAACTTTTTTAATATTCTTATCAAGTTTTTCTAAATCAATCTCAGCCCAACTTCTGTAATCCAATCTAAAAACCCTTCCTGCATTTATATCTTTTAATTATAAATAACTATTCGTGGAAATAACATTAAACAATAAATATTTTTGTAGAATATATTACTTTTTAAAAATATAGAAAAGAGGATAATATGAAAATAATTATCTTTGGGTTAGGAGCCCTTGGGACTGTTTTTGCAACTTTTTTAAAAAAAGATGGTCATACTGTTTATGGAATAACAAAAGATAAATATATTCCTTATTTTAAAAACAATACTGTTTCAGTAGAAGGTATTTGGGGTAATCATGAAGCACAACTAGATGGTATTTTTTCTGATGTTAATGACATTCCAGATAAAGAAATAGATTTAGTTATTATCACTGTGAAATCTTACGACACAAAACAGGCTGTAGAAAGTATAAAACCTTTAGTTAAAGAAAAAACCCTTGTCCTCATTGCTCAAAATGGTTATGGAAACTATGAAACAGCAGTAGAAGAACTAAGAGAAAAACATGTTTTACTTGGAAGAGTTATATTTGGTTCTCAGGTTTTAAGAATAGGACATGCAAAAGTAACTGTAAACGCTGATGATGTTAGAGTTGGAGATCCTTCAGGAACAATTCCAGAAGAAAATATACTGAAAATCGTATGTGCTATAAAACATTCAGGTATTCCAGCTTCTTATGATCCTGACGTTTATAAGGTTTTATGGGACAAAATCCTTTATAACTGTGCATTAAATCCCCTTGGAGCCATCCTTGAGTGCAACTACGGGACATTAGCTGAAAATAAAAAAACTAGAGAAATAATGGATAAAATAATTGACGAGATCTTTTTTGTTGCAAAAGAAAAAAGAATAGAGCTGAATTGGAGATCTTCTGAAGAGTATAAGAAGCACTT
>JALVKE010000155.1 GCA_027028005.1 Persephonella sp.
CTTGAAAGATAGGACATTCTTATTAAAACTGCAAAATCACTGTACTTGTATCCTTCTTCAGATATTAACTGCTTTATCTTTTTTGCAATGAAGTTAGCTTCCTGTTTGTCTGAGTCTAAAATGATGAGATAAGGCTTTTCTCCTTCTCCTTTATCTGTCCACAGCTTTAAAACCTTTTCTTTCCATCTTCCTTTTGCGTGGGATATTATCTTGTTTGCTGTTTCAAGGATATTTTCTGTGGAACGGTAATTTCTCTCAAGTTTTATTATCTTTGTATTTGGGAAATCTTTTTCAAAGTCTAAAATATTTTCTGGGTTTGCTCCTCTCCATGTGTATATACATTGCTGAGGGTCTCCTACAACAGTTATACAGTCTCTATCCCCTACTAACAATTTTAAAATCTCATGCTGAATTTTGTTGGTATCTTGATACTCATCTACAAGAATATAATCAAATTTATCCTGCCATTTTTTTAAAACATCTGGATTTTCTTTAAAAAGCTTTACCACATTTACAAGTAAATCATCAAAATCCATAGCATTACTTAATGCTAAATGTTCTTCATACTTTTCAATAATCTTAGGAAGATGAGGCATAGTCATTGAGTAAAAATCAAGGATAGAGCCGTCTAGATACTGTTTTATTTGAGATATAGTACTTTTTACCTTTTCAACCTTGTATATCTCATCTGAGATATCAAGCTCTTTTAGAACGTCTTTTATAGCTTTTTTGCTGTCCTCTTCATCGTAAATAATAAAATCTTTGTTATATCCTAACTTTTCAGCTTCTATTCTAAGAATTTTTGCTGATAAGCTGTGGAATGTAGAGATCCATTGAGGCTGTTCTTCTAATGAAAGAGCTTGCTGAACTCTATCTTTCATCTCTTGAGCTGCTTTGTTGGTAAAGGTTATAGCTAAGATACGATGAAGGGGAATTCCAAGGTTGTGTACTAAAAACATTATCTTATGGGTTATAACCCTTGTTTTTCCTGAGCCTGCTCCTGCTAAAACTAGTAAAGGGGAAGAAAAATATTGAACTGCTTTCTTTTGTTCTTCGTTAAGACCCTCAAGTATATCCATAGAACTCCTCAGTTAATTTTAAGAAACTTATAGAATTATACAAAAATGAGTATAAAAAAATAGGGAGAAATTCTCCCTATTCAACTGTAACTGTTTTTGCAAGGTTTCTTGGCTGGTCAACATCCTTTCCAAGGAGTGTTGCTATATGATAAGAAAGCATTTGAAGTGGAACAACTGTTAAAAGTGGATATAGAACATCTGTTGTTTCAGGTATATAGATAACTTCTTCTGAAAGTTCCTTTATCTTTTCATCTCCCTGTGTTGCAACAGATATAACTTTTCCCTTTCTTGCCTTTACTTCCTGAATGTTTGAGAACATCTTTTCATAAAATCTGTCTTTTGGTACTACAGAGACAACAGGGAGCTTTTCATCTATAAGAGCGATTGGTCCGTGCTTCATCTCTCCTGCAGGGTATCCTTCAGCGTGGATATAGGATATCTCTTTTAGCTTTAAAGCACCTTCAAGGGCTATAGGGTAGTTTATGTTCCTTCCTAAGAAAAGAAAGTCTGTAGCGTTCATATATTTGTAGGCTATCTCTTTTATCTCATCATCTTTTTTCAGTATCTCCTCAACTTTTGAAGGTATGTGCAGGAGAGCTTCATAAATATTTTCATACTCTTCTTTTGATACTGTCCCTTTTCTTAGACCAGTTTCAAGAGCAAAAAGAAGCAGTGTAACAAGCTGTGCTGTGAATGTTTTTGTTGCAGCAACACCTATCTCTGGTCCGCAATACGTATACAGAACATAGTCGCTTTCTCTTGAAAGAGAGCTTCCTACAACATTAACAAGACCTATTGTTTTTGCCCCTTCTTCTTTTGCATCTAAAAGAGCAAATCTTGTGTCTGCTGTTTCTCCAGACTGGCTTATTCCAAGAATAGCTGTTTTTTCATCTATAATTCTGTCTCTGTATCTGTACTCGGAAGCGTAGTCAACCTCTACAGGTATCCTTGCAAACTTCTCAATCCAGAACTTTCCCACAAGTCCAGCATGATAAGATGTTCCACAGGCTATTATATAGAGCCTGTTTATATCTTTAAGCATCTCAAAAAGCTCTTCATCTTTTGAGGATGTAAAGCCTGAGATTGTATCTGCTATAGTCCTTGGCTGTTCGTGAATTTCTTTCTGCATAAAGTGTTTATATCCACCTTTTTCAGCAACAGAAACGTCCCAAGTTACATGTAGAGGCTTTTTTTCTATTTTTTTACCTTCTAAGCTGTAAACTTCAACCTTGTCTTTTGTTATAAGGGCAACCTCTCCATCTTCAAGGACGATAAAGTCCTTCGTATACTCTAAAACAGCTGGAATGTCAGAAGCTATAAAGTTTTCATCTTTCCCAAGACCTATAATAAGGGGGCTTCCCTTCTTTATTGCAACAATCTTATCTGGTTCCTCTGTTGATACTATTCCTACAGCGTAAGCACCTTCAAGCTTTTTAGCAACATTTAAAGCTGTTTCAAGGAGATTTCCGTTATACTCATCTTCTAAAAGGTGAGCTATAACCTCTGTATCTGTTTCAGACCTGAATTTATAACCTTTTTCTATAAGTTTTTCTTTTAACTCCATATAATTTTCAATAATACCGTTATGAACAATGGCAAACTTTCCGTTATGGCTTATATGGGGATGGGCATTTTCAACTGTTGGTGAGCCATGTGTCGCCCAACGGGAGTTTGAAGCAATAATACCGTTAGCAATAAAATTGTGGTATTTTTCAACTTCAAGGTCGTAAACATAATCGTTATACTTTATTTCTTCTATTCCTGTTATCTTCTGGAACTCCACAGGCATTGATAAAAATTTTTCCAGTAGAGAGATTACATCATCACTTTTTGCAATTTTTTTAATTGTTTCTATATGTGGAAACTGATATTTTGAGCTTTTTTTCTTTTTAAAGCTGTTGTCTGTAGATTCTAAATCTGCATATCTGAAAGGAAACTTTATATGGATAAAATCTAAGCCTTTAAGGTCTTGGAATAACTCTTCTATGTTTCTTCTCTTAACTTCTGATATATACTTGCCTATTCTCTGCAGAAACCTTTCTACATACCTTTTACTGTAGATACTAAGTTTTACAGGTTGTTTTGTATGTCTTTCTGTTTTTTTAGGGAAAGAAATAGAAGAAACAATTCCTGCCCTATGCAGAAAGATTTGAACTGTTCTTAAAACATTTTCATCTGAGATAGCTATACTTAGTCCTTTTGCTTTCTTAGATACTGAGCCTTCTGCATCAAAAAGACCACCTATAAAGGCAAAAATTTCTTCTTTAGGGAGACTTCCAAACCAGTCAGGGATTTGTTTTTCAAAGACTACTTCAGGGAAATTTTCTTTAAACCAGTCTAAAAGATAAACACTGTTAATCCTCATCACATAATGGTTGTTTTCAGGAAGAATCTTAGGATATATTGCAAAAAGCTTTTTAGAAAGCTGGGCGTATTCTTCAAGAATTTCTTTTCTTGAATCTTTGAACTTTAAGCCTTTTTTATCAATAGAGCCATCTCCTAAAAAATAACCTATAAATCTTAAAAGAGATGGTGATGTTTCTTTTGGAAATTCAACGTAGTTTCTATAACTGTTTGAAGGAGAAAAATGTTTATCAGGATTTATATCAAGAAGAGCAAGAGTCTCATTACTTGGATTTCTATCTCTTTTTTTAAGATGTTTTTTTACAAATGGAGAAATTTTATCTCCATAAACTCCAAGCCTTTCTTCAATCAGCTGCCAGCCCTTTTCATCTGGTTCATAGTAAACCTTTGAATAAACATCTTTTAGTTTTTTACTTTTTCCTTTTATAGATATATGCTCTGCAAGTATAAGTAAATCACCTTTTTTTAGCTGAAGAGCCATTTTTTCTTCTATTGATTTTATCTCTGGATTAAAAACAAGAACTTTATGATAAGGAGTTATTTTAATATCAGTTGAACTTGTTCTTATATGGAGAAGTTTTTTTGCAAGATGTTTAAATACTTTTCCTTTTGCTGAAACAAATCTATGATTTTCTTTATTGTAAGCTAAAACTTCTACCTCATAGGGTAAGTCTTTTATCTTTTTAACTGTTCCGTCAGCAAGCTGAACAAATGTATCTGGATGATAACAGTGTCCCAAGCCAAGATGACCTTCTATCTTTTTTCCCCAGAGGTGTTCCTGAAGGTCCTTTATCTTTCCAACCTGTTTTTCTATAAGAATTTTTTCATTTTCCTTGTCCACCACAGCTATTCCTGCTGAGTCATATCCCCTGTATTCAAGCCTTTGAAGTCCATAAAGTAAAACAGGAACAGCATTTCTCTTTCCTATATAACCGATAATTCCACACATGATAAAACCTCTTTATCCCCCATTTTGTTTTTTATCTTCCACCAAAAAGTTGTTCTAACTTTTCTTTTACCATTTGGGCTGTAAGTTTAGCTACATCTTCCTTTATTGTTTCAACTAATGATTCTTTTAACTCAGATTCAACAGAGGATATTAGCTTTTCTTTAAGCTCTTTTTTTAGATCTTCTTTTATTTTATCTAGTTCTTCTTCTGTACGCTGAACAAAATCTCTCTGTATGTTGTTTACCAGTTCCTCCATCTCTGGAGATTTTAGTACTTCTTTTATTAGCTGCTGAACTGCTTTTTCAGCTATAACTTGTTTTATATCATCTATAGAAATATCTATCTCAATTCTAATAACATTTTGATTTGGCTTTATAATTTTCTCTTCTAAAGGCTCTGAAATAAATTTTTCTTGAGGAGTTTCTTTTTCTTCAGGTTGTTGTGAAAAGGTTTCTTCAAATGAAAATGTATCTAGTTCTTCAGGTGAACTAATACTCATATCTTTTTCAACAGATTCTAAAGAAGATGTTTCTTTTTTCTCTTCTATTTCAAAAGAGGTATTACTATCAAGAAATTCTAAACTTTCTTTAATCTCTTTTTCCTCTTCCTTTGATATAGAAAACTCATCAAGATGATCAACAAAGTCTGATTTATTCTCTTCTCTCAAAGATTCCCCGAATGTAGAACTTTCAAAGAAATTTTCCATATTATCTGTGGATATAGCAGGTTCTTCAATTACTGTTTCCTTTGCAGGAATACCTGTTTCTGTTCTTATATCCTCTACAAGCTTATTAATATCTGTTTCTTTTGTGTAGTAGATAATATCTTCAACCTCAGGAAAACTATCAATATCAACAGGCTGCTCTTTTGAAAGTAAAACTCTAAACTTTTTCTTCTCAACCTTATCCCTTGTTAGCAAAAATTTAAGATCATCTATAGCAAATTCTCCTGAAGAGGCATCGTAAATAATAACATCAGGATTAAATTCAGAAAGTTCCTTTAGCATACTTAAGCTATCTATATATCCTCTTATTTTTCCTCCTGGAAGTTCTCTTTTTATCTGATTAATAAAGTCTTGATCAAAAGAAATTACTGCAATATTCATAATACCCTCCATCCTTATGGCATTTTTTATTAAAATCGTCAAAAAAATATTTAAGTCAATCAAAATTTTACCTTAAAAAGTAGAATTTTTTATATTTTTTTAGTATCCTTTTAAGAAGTACAAAATAAAAAATAAAACAAGGGAGGTTTCAATGGATTTCCACGTTAAAGATCTTTCTTTGGCTGAAAAAGGAAAGTTAAGAATTGAATGGGCAGAAAAAGATATGCCAGTTTTAAGACAGATAAGAGAAAGATTTAAAAAAGAAAAACCTTTAGAAGGTATAAAAATTGGTGCATGTCTTCATGTTACAACAGAAACAGCAAATCTTATGATAACCCTGAAAGAAGGTGGAGCTGATGTATATTTAACAGCTTCAAATCCTTTATCTACTCAGGATGATGTTGCAGCTGCTCTTGTAAAAGAGTTTGGAATCCCAACATTTGCTATTCATGGTGAAGATAGAGATACATACTACAAACATCTACATGCAGTTCTTGATAAAAAACCAAATATAGTAATGGATGATGGTGGAGATTTAATTTCTACTCTACATAAAGAAAGACAGGATCTTATTAAGTATGTTTATGGTGGAACAGAAGAAACTACAACAGGTGTTATAAGATTTAAAGCTATGGAAAGGGAGGGTATTTTAAAATTCCCTGTTATTGCTGTAAATGATGCTTATACGAAACATCTGTTTGATAATAGGTATGGAACAGGACAATCAACGATAGATGGTATACTAAGAGCTACAAATAGACTTCTTGCTGGATCTGTATTTGTTGTTGCTGGTTATGGTTGGTGCGGAAAAGGTGTTTCTATGAGAGCTAAAGGAATGGGAGCAGAAGTTATTGTTACAGAAGTTGATCCATTAAAAGCTTTAGAAGCTAGAATGGATGGATACAGGGTTATGCCTATGATAGAGGCTGCAAAAATAGCTGATTTTATTGTGACAGTTACAGGTAATATAAACGTTGTTGATAAACATCATTTTGAAGTGATGAAGGATGGTTGTATTGTTTCTAACGCTGGACATTTTGATGTGGAGATTAACATAAGAGCTCTTGAAAAAATGGCAGTTTCTAAAAGAAGAATAAGAGAATATGTTGATGAATACACCCTTCCTGACGGAAGGAAAATCTATATACTTGCAGAAGGTAGACTTGTAAATCTTGCTGCTGCAGAAGGTCACCCTGCAGCAGTTATGGATATGTCTTTTGCAAATCAGGCATTATCTGCAGAATATTTAGTAAAAAATCATGACAAGCTTGAGCCTAAAGTTTACAAAGTTCCTGATGAATTAGATTTTGAAGTTGCTAGATTAAAACTAAATGCTTTAAATATAAAAATAGATACACTAACTGAAGAACAAAAAGAGTACCTATCAAGCTGGGAATATGGAACATAGTATTTAATAATATAGTTATTAGGAGGATAAACATGACTAGGGAAGAGATTATACAGAAATTACTAGAAACAGATCCACAATTTAGAGAATGGTATGAAGAACATCAGGAACTAAAATGGAAAGTTCATAAGTTAGATAAACACTTTCCACCTGATCCAGAAATTGAAGCAGAAGAAGAAAGATTAAAAAGAAGAAAATTATATCTCAAAGATTTGATGGAAATGAAAATAAAAGAGTATATGAAAAAACTAGAACAGCAATCTGCGTAGATGTATTTAATACTTTTATAGGATTATAAATCATCTAAATTTAAAAGTAACCCTCCTAGAAGTTATAATTAATAATTAACTTTTAGGAGGGTCAACATGAAAAAAATAGTATTATCTTTAACATCTCTCTGTTTAATATCAACTATATCAAATGCAGGTTCCTTAACAGTAGCAAATTCCAATCTTGAAATGGCTGGTGGTATAACAGCCGCTTACTTTTATGTAACAAATGTAGGAGAAGAACCAAATGATAAATTTACAGTAACAAATTTAGATTTTGATCTAAGATCGAACATAAATTCTCAAATAACATTTGAAGGAGGATTAGGTTCTTCTCATTTACCAGACATACTTACACCTTTTGATGAAACAGAGTTTGAAGTTGAATTTGCTTGGGTTGATATTGAATTAACAGAAAGATTTTCCATATCTGCAGGTAAACTGCTTACAAATGTTGGATATGAACTTTTTGATACATTTAACAATCCAAATTATCACTACGGTCTTGTATGGTATGGTCAACCTGTCAACTATCCTGGAGTAAGGTTTACATACAACATTGATGAAGATGTTCAAATATATGGTGAATATAATCATGACTCAGCAGGTGAAATTGCTGGAATTAAACCAAAAGATGCGGCTGCTGCTGGCATTATTGGGTCTATAGGAAATTTAAATTTCGCACTTAATTATTTTGATTACGCAGGAACTAAAAATCTTGCAGATCTTGTTATTACTACTCAAATAGCAAATTTTGATGTAGCTCTAAACGCTGATTATCAATGGTTAGATGATGGTGCTAAAGATACTCTAAAAGCACAAGGTGCAACAGATGTTGAAGATTATGGATATGGAATAGCTCTCTATCTTATTCCTCATATTACAAAACATATAATGGTGCCTGTTAGAATAGAGTATGTGTATGATGGACAATCCACAAGCGGCTCTACAGTTATAGATGAAGGTATCTATGGTATCTCTGGAGATAACGCATGGTCATTCACCATAACTCCAACATGGCATCCTACTAAAAATACATATCTTAGAGGAGAATTCGCGTACGTTGTAACAGATAAAAAAGGCTTTGAAAATGAAGATGGTGAAAAAAAGGATAATAGAACACTTGTTGGTTTAGAAGCTGGATTTTTATTCTAAAAAGCCCCTCTAAGGGGCTTTTTTAAACGCCTTTCATCTGAAGATACTCTTTTATCTCATGTAAAAGCTGTGCTGGATTTTTAATTGGATAGCTTATACCTTCAACAACTTCCTCTGCAGGAATACCTTTTATTGTAATCCCTGCTAGTTTTTCTTTTAACTGAGAAGGATCATTAATTGGATATTTTATTCCTTTAATATGTTTTAAAACAGTATAAGCCCAAGGAGCTTCACATACCTGAATAGCTTTAGCAGACATTTCCCTGCAAAACTCAAGAAGAACTTGAGCTTCTTCACCTTCTTTAACAAGCTTGTATGCAAGTTTAGCTATACCACCAGCAGTATGCACCCTCAACTGTTTCTTTTCTTCTTTTGTAAGCTCATCCATATGTTGAATTTTATATAATGCCATCTGAGGATCTGCTCTCAAAATGTTTCTAACAGTATTTTTAGTAAGACCTACTATTTCAGCAATCTCTTCCTCTGTTTTTAGATATTCTTCTCTTAAAACAATAACAAAAGAAGCCCTAGCAAGAGATGGTAACCATGTTAATGTCCTGTATTCAGCTAATTTGTGGAGACCTCCTAAAAGGTCAATTGCCTTAAAAAATACCCTTGAAACTAAATGCTCTAAATCATGTTCATTAATTGGTGGTGAAGTAATTTCTATAACCATGTTAGCCCTCCTTACTATTTTTTAGCTGATATTGGTTCTAAAATTCTAATGAGACCTGTATCTGTTATTTCCATAAAATGGGTTTTCGTATCGTGTCCTGACATTCTACACCCATCTATTCTAAAAAGTCTTACAATATCTCCTATTTCCTTCTTATAAAATCTTGCTTTGTATGGAGTATCAATAATTTCCTTTGCTAAAACCATTGTTCCATCCACAATATGTCCAACAGCGTAACCACCTGCAGCTTCTGCTGTTAATTCTTCATGACCACTTCTCTTTTGTGAAACAAGTAATGCTGTCTGATACCATTTTTTTAAGAAATTATAGATTCTTCTAACAATTCCTCTAGCAAGACTTTCTCTATTTTCAAATAAACCTGTGATAGAGTCTATTACTGTAAACTTAATTTTGTATGTTTTTATTGCATAAGCTAGTGTAGCAAGTAAATCAGGAAGATTTTCCCTTATCTTTGAATTTGATGCAGCATCTATAAGAATAATATTATCCTCAAATTCTTCAAAGTTTAAACCCATTGCAGCTGCTCTAAGTTTTAAAGAAGCTGCTACAAAGTTAGCAGGTGTTTCCACTGTAATAAATGCTACTTTATGATTTTCACTTGCCTGCTTCACAGCAAACTGTTCAACCATAAGTGATTTTCCAGTATCTGATACTCCTGTTATATTACAAACGGCATATGCTGGAATTCCTCCAAGTTTTTTCTTTACAATTTTTCCATTTTCAACTTCAACAATAAAAAAAAGATCATCTAAACCTTCTATGCCTGTAGGGACCCCATATATCTTTGGGGCCTTAGCTAAAGCTTCACCTCCTACAAAAATAGCTTCTTTTACTACTTCTGGTTCTCTATGTTCGTAAACAAGCTCTTTTTCTTCTCCATGTTGATAGTATCTAGAAAATTCTGCCATTCCTAACGCTCCTTAAGTTATATTTCTATGTTTATTTATAATCTAAATAAGCTTTTTTTGCTGTCAATGTTATTTTTTTGGGATTTTTACAGTAAATGTTGAACCTTTATTGATTTTACTTTTTACCTCTAACTTTCCTTTATGAGCTTCCACTATATGTTTCACAATAGAAAGGCCTAAACCTGTTCCACCAATATTTCTACTTCTAGATTTGTCTACTCTGTAAAATCTCTCAAAGATAAGAGGTAGAGCTTCTTTTGGAATACCAATTCCTGTATCAGAAACCTCTATAACGGAGTATTTTCTCTCTTCATATCCTTTTATCTCAACATTTCCATTTTCTTTGTTATATTTAATTGCATTTTCTATAAGGTTCTTTAACAGGATAGATATCTTACTTTCATCTGCATATAGAGAAAAATCTTCTGGAATTTTATTGAAAAACTTAACATTTTTCTCTTCAGCAATAGGAGCAAGATCTTCGTATATAGAATTTACTAAACCTTTTAACATTATTTTTTTCTTTATAAGTTTATCTTCTTTTGACTCTAATCTTGCTATTATAAGGAGATCATTAATAAGGCTATTCATCTGATCAATTCTTTTTTCAGCTATCTTTAGAAACTTTTTTTTATCCTCATCCTTTTCTTCCTGATTTAATGTCTCTATAACCCCTTTTAAAACAGCAATTGGTGTTTTTAATTCATGAGAAACATTAGCTACAAAATCTTTTTTTGCCTGTTTATAAAGTTCAAAAGGAGTTATATCTGTTAGGTGAATAAATTTTTTATCATCTATGTGATAAATCTTAACAAGAAATTTTTTATCGTTTATTATGATCTCTTCCTGTATATCAGAGGGATATTCATGGGAAATCATTGAGTAAAGATAGTTATTTTTTATAACTTCTGAAAAATGTTTTCCTTCCCCATTAGATACTCCTAGAAGATTTTCTATGTAGTTATTCATATAAAGAATATTTCTGTCTTGATCTGTAACAATAATACCTTCATTTAAAAAATCTAAAAATTTTAAAAAAGCTGATATATCACTTTTATGTATTTTCTTTACATTTTCCATATTAAGATCCTAAGGTTTTACAATAACACAGGCATTTCCTACAGGAATATACTTTTTATATGTATCTAAAATCTCTTCCTTTGAAACATTGTTTATATACTCTGTATATTCATCATCCATCTTATACCCTAAACCTATTGTTTCAAACCAACCTAGATACCATGACTGTTTAGCTCTCGTTTGATGTTCTAAAAGAAAGTGACCTGTTATCTTCTCCTTTGCCGTTTTTATCTCTTCATCTGAAACACCTTTTTCTATACTTTTAAAAACCTCTTTTATTCCTTTTAGAGCTTCTTCTGTTTTTTCCGGTGCTGTTCCAATATAAGCTATTATTCTTCCCATATTTATCCTTGTAGGGAAGAAAGATCCTACTGCGTATGCAAGACCTCTTTTTTCCCTTAACTCTTGAAAAAGTCTAGATGTAAAACCACTTCCTACAATGCCATTTAGAACCTTCATAGCAAAGTATTCTTTATCCTTAGCCTCAGGTGCATTGTAAGCAACCAAAATTGTTGACTGAGCACCCTCTCTTTTATATGTCTTACACTCTTCTCCTTTTATTGTATAATCAAAGTGAGGATAAGAAAAATCTCCTTCTTTCATAGAGTTAAATACATCTTCAATATCTCCTTTTACTTCTTTATATGGAAGATCTCCAACAAAGGACACAACAAATCTTTTTCCTTCAAGAAGCTCATTCCATCGTTTCTTTAAATCTTCCTTAGAAATATGTTTAACATCATCCTCTTCACCTATAGGAGAAAATGCATAAGGAGTATTTTTGTATATTTCCTTTCTTAACTTATCAAAAGCATAAGAAAAACCTTCCTCTTTTTTTGCTCTTATAGCGGCAATAATATTATGTTTTTCTATATCTAACTTATCTTCAGGAAATAAAGGGTTGTATAAAATATCTTTTATAACAGCAAGAGCTTTTTTTATATCTTTCGTTCTTAAAGCAAACTCAATTGTTGAATACTCTTCAGCTGTTGACGTGCCTATGTAACCACCACTATCTTCAAATACTTTACTTATATCAAAAGCTGAATAGTTTTTGCTACCTTTTAAAAGCATATTAACAGTAAGATGGGTAAGACCTTTCTTTCCAACAGGATCTTCTATTGATCCTCCTTTTATAAAAATTGTTCCTGCTATTATCCCCATGCCTTTAGTTTCTTTATATAAAATTGTAACTTTATTTTGTAAAACCTCTTTTAGCACTCCATCACC
>JALVKE010000156.1 GCA_027028005.1 Persephonella sp.
TATCAGATAACAAAGGTTTTTAGAAATTTTGAAGGTTCTAAAAAGCATAAAATAGAGTTTACTATGCTTGAGTGGTACAGAATAGGATATTCTCTTGATGACCTTATGGAAGACACAAAAAATATTTTTATTGAAGCAACAATTTCTATATATAGAAAAACAACCTTTGAGTATTTAGGAAAAACATTTGACGTTTCTAATTGGGATAAAATTACTGTTGATGAAGCATTTTATAGATTTGCGGGGATTTATCCTGAATATGAAAATCTTTTAAAAGTGGCTGAAGAAAAAATTAACTATGTAGGGAAAGATTTAGATTATGAAACAGTTTTTCACCTTGTTTATTCCCATCTAGTTGAACCAAACTTAGGAAAAGAAAAACCTACCTTTATATACAACTATCCTCCTAAGTTTTCTGCTCTAGCTAAAGTCATTGATGGCAAAGGACAAAGATTTGAAGCGTATATAGATGGAATTGAGCTTGTAAATGGATACTTTGAAGAAAATAATCCAGAAGAAATAGAAAAGAGATTTGTAGAAGATATCAAATTAAAAGAAAGAAAAATAGGAAAAAAATTTCCTTTGGATATAGAATTTTTAGAGAGCTTAAAAAATCTTCCTGAATGTAGTGGGGCTTCTTTAGGAGTTGACAGACTTTTCATGCTTTTGTTAAATAAAGATAATATTAATTATATATAACCTAAGGATTATATTTTGGACATTTTTCATCATAAAAAAAATCCCTTTCCTAAAAAAATAAAAAGTAGACTAAAAATAATAAAATTATGGCTTTATAACATCCTTGAAAATGAAAACAGCCCTTATAATCAGGTCTATAACGTAATTGCTCTTTTTATAGTTTTAACATCTTCCATAGGAGTAATCCTAGAGTATACTCCTTTAGAAGGAGATGTTCCCCCTGATCTTGAAACATTTTTAACAGATTATGAGGAATTAGCTCTATGGTTTTTTGTTGTTGAATATATTACTAGATGGTGGGTCATATCAAATTTTATTGATGATTTTAAATACGCTCTATTAGCCTACGAGTCAAAAGGAAATAAAAAATACTTGTATGCCTTTTGGAATGCTTTAAAACCGAAACTTCAATGGATGAAAACCCCCTATGCAATAATCGACCTCTTATCAATCCTACCTATTATAAGACCGTTAAGGGCTTTCCGTATTATAAGAGTTTTAAGACTTTTAAAAATTATAAGATATGGCGGTGCAATAAAAAGTTTTATTGCAGCTTTAAAGGAGCAAGGATATCTCTTTCTATTTATTTTCTCCACAATAACAACATGGGTTGTTATTCTCTCCTTAATTGTATACATATTTGAGTATAACTATGGGAATGAAGCTTTCCAATCTATGTGGCATGCGATCTACTGGGGTATTGTAACTATTTCTACAGTAGGTTACGGAGATATACACCCTATATCAGATGAAGGAAGACTTATAACATCTATAATGATTGTAGGTGGACTTATCTTAGTAGCTGTGCTAACAGGTTCTTTTTCTGCTGTTTTAGTTAGTAGATTAATGACATTAAAAGAAGGAGCATTTAAAATGGAAAATCTTGAAAATCATATTGTTATATGTGGTTGGAATGAAACAGCTGAAGAAATTGTTGAGCAAATAATGTCTATGGGTATAGAAAAAGAAAAGCCTGTTGTTATTGTAACAAATATACCTAAAAATAATATAGATCTAGAGCTACCTAGAGATATCTTTTATAAAAGAGGAGACTTTATACATGAAAATATTCTTTTAGAAGTTGGTATTGAGAAGGCTGAGCATGTTGTAATCGTAGCAGAAAGGGAAGAAGGTTTATCTGAAAGAAATATAGATGCAAGAACAGCTTTAGCAGCAATGCTTGTAAGAACATTAAATCCTAGAGTAAATCTTTACGTAGAAGTCCTTTTAGATGAAGATGCAGATATCTTCCAAAGAAGAATGCATATAAGAGAAGTTATTATTCACGGACAAATCTTAGGAAAAATACTCTTTAGTAGTATATTAAATCCTGGTGCAACATCTTTAATAAAAACATTTGTTGATAAAGAAAAAGGAATACGAAAGATAAAAATAAGTAACATAGGAAAATTTGAGACCTTTGGAGAACTTTTACTTTTCGCAAGAAAACATGACTATTTACCTATAGCTATAGAAAGAAGAAGAAAGATTTACCTAAATCCAAAAGATAGTTTTAAGTTAGAAGATACAGATTACGTATTTCTTATTCCATCTGGTGGGGAATAAGAATGAAAATTCTTATAACTAGAGAAAAAGAGGAAAGTCTCTCTTTTGCAAAAAAGTTAAATAATTTAGGTATTGAAACTATTGTTTTTCCAACAATAAAAACTATTCCTTTAGATTTTCCCTTAGAGATAGTTTCAAAGTACGACGTTTTTATTTTTCCAAGCAAAAAGGCTGTTAAATATTTTTTTTCTAAGATAGAACCTTCTTCCTTAAAAGATAAAGAAGTTATTGCTGTTGGGGAAAAAACAAAAGAAGCTTTAGAAAAAAATGGGATTAAAAATGTTATTTTACCTAATGTTTACTCTTCAGAAGGAGTTCTAAGATTAATACTAGAGAACATAGAAAAGTATAAAAACAAAAAAATTCTTATACCTAGAGCAAAAAAGGGAATTGATCTACTTCCAAAAGAACTAAAAGGAGAAGTAAAAGAAATATCTATTCTTTCTGTCTATGAGACAGTATTAAATATTCCTGAAAATCAGAAAGAAGTTGAAAATCTTTTTGAAAATAAAGATATAGATATATCTATTTTTACAAGTCCTTCAACACTAAAAAACTTTTTGAAAATCTTTCCTGAAAAAGGTAAAGATTATTTAAAAAGCACTTGTATAGCCGTTATAGGATCAACAACTGCAAAAGCAGTAAAAGAAGAGGGATTAGATATATGTCTAATCCCTGAAAAGTTTACTGTGGATGAGATTATTAACAAAATTAAAGAACAATTTTTATAGCTTCAGCTGCTGCTTTAGCTTTTTCCCTAGCTTCCTTAACATTATCTCCAGATGCTAAAGCTACTCCCATTCTTCTTTTAGGTCTTGTTGTAGGTTTTCCAAATATTCTTATTTTCGTATCAGGAATTGAGAGAGCTTTTTCTAAACCTTCATATCTTGGAGCAACTCCCCAATCAGAAGCATGAAAACAGTGAGAAGCACCAGCGGGAACAAGCATTTTTATATCAATAGGAAGTCCTAAAATAGCTCTTAAATGAATTTCAAACTCAGACATATTCTGGGTAATCATTGTAACCATACCTGTGTCGTGAGGTCTTGGAGAAATCTCATTAAACCAAACTTCATCTCCTTTAACAAATAACTCACAACCAAAAATACCATATCCCCCTAAAGCATCTGTTATCTTTTTTGCTATCTCCTTAGCTTTTTCCAAAGCTATAGGGCTCATAGGTTGAGGCTGCCAACTTTCCCAGTAATCTCCTTCAACCTGAACATGCCCTATTGGTTCGCAGAACAATGTTCCTTGATTTTTTGTTCTAACGGTTAAAAGAGTAATCTCAAAGTCAAAATTTATAAACTCTTCAATAATAACCTCTCCACCTCTACCTCTCGCGTTTTCCTGAGCATAATACCATGCTCTTTCAATATCCTCTTCCTTTCTTACAATACTTTGACCTTTTCCAGAAGAACTCATTACAGGTTTTACAACTACAGGAAGTCCTATTTCCTTAACTTCTTTTTTATATGTTTCAATATCACGTGCAAATCTATAAGCAGAAGTTTTCAATCCCAAATCTTCTGCTGCTAACCTTCTTATCCCTATTCTGTTCATCGTATAGTTTGTAGCCTTAGCTGAAGGGACAACATTAAATCCTTCTTTTTCAAGCTCTAAAAGCATTAACGTATCAATAGCCTCTATCTCAGGAACAATAAAATCAGGTTTTTCTCTATATACAATATCTCTTATCTGCTCCCCATTTTTCATATCTATAACATAAAACCTCTGAGCTACCTGCTGAGCAGGAGCATTCTGATAACTATCAACAGCTATTACTTCAAGACCAAGTCTTAAAGCTTCTATAGTAAACTCTTTTCCAAGCTCCCCACTTCCTAGAAGGAGAATTTTTGTAGCATTGTGAGATAAAGGAGTTCCTATGATCATCTAAATAATACCTCTAAAAAAATTTGCATATAAATCTATTTTAACGTATAAACTACCATATATGGAAAATTATCATACACAAGCTTAAAATTTTTAAATCTTTCTCTAAGAAAATACATTCTATTAATAATGGATTTGTAAAAAAGATCTTCTACTAGAGTGAAATAAGC
>JALVKE010000157.1 GCA_027028005.1 Persephonella sp.
TAACCTACTCTAAAGGCATGGAGCATACCATCATTTGCTCCTGTGAATACTACAGAGTATCCTTTATCTTTGTATGTGGTGATAGTAGGAGTTGAATATATGATATCTCCTAGTTTCCATGTATCCCCATAATCATCTATTGTCCTGCTTCTACATCCTTCTATATCTTCTCCTCTTACATACTTTATTAGATTTTCTATCTTTTCAGAAGAGAATATACCAAGACAGTCAGGATATGTATCTGGTGAACCTAAATAATCCTCAAAGAATAGTTTGTTTATACTTGAAAAACTTACAAGAGTCTTTCCATCTGTAGTATAGATAGTCCTATCATCTGCATATGTTTCGGCTAAAATACTCCCTGTTTCCCATATAGGGAATATATCATCTAAAGAGTTGTAAACACTAAAGGTAGAGGATTTATCACCTTCTGCATTAGGCTGGTACTTAAAAATTTTTAAACTTCCAGAGGAATCTATATTAAATTCAATAATGTTGTCTTCTTTTATATCTAGAGCTTTATTTTTATTTGTATCTTCCCTAAGATTTTGTATTGTGTAGCTATTATAAAGCCAATAGCTATACAGATAACCAATCCAATTTAACTGTTTTCCTCCAAACTTTTTCTCTGGATAAAAAACAGCCTGAATAGCTGTAGCTCCTTTTTTACTTCTTTCAGCAAAAGCTGAAACAGAAGTAGATGAAGCAGATTTTTTTAGTATATCGTTGATTGCATCTAAAATTGCCTCTTTTAAAGCTTTTCCATCCTCAGCAGCGTAAGCTTTTCCACCTCCATTATCAGCAGCATCTTTTAGAACCTGTCTGATTTCCCCTCCAGCAAAACCAATAGTATAAATAGTTAAAAACTGCTCTCCTTTTAGATCGTCTCTTAGATCTCTATATGTATTTTTCTCTTTATTCCAGTGAACCCAGTATGCAACATCGTCAAGATTATTGTTTCCAAAGGCCTCTGGATCTGTTGAAACACAATCACAATCTTCATTAATATTACAGCTACTGCAGATATTTCCATCTCCATCATAATCTAGAAGATCAGAAGGGATATTTGCATCTTTATAAGGATAACCATCTGTAAAGATAAGAACAAAGGACTTTGCACATCTTACTTTATTCTTGTATTCAGGGTAATAAAAGGGATCCCTTTCAGGATGAGCGTTATCAGCTAATTCAAAATCATCTGGAGAGTAGTATGGATCTTTTTGTGAAAAGTATCTAGAGACTTCATACAGATTTTCTGCTATAGGGGTTGTTCCCCAAACTAAAGGATAGTGCTCTATTGTATCAACTAAAACAGAGAGATCAGTTCCAATATAACCTTCAAGGGTTCTATAACCGCCGTTTTCAGATGGTTTATTAACAAAAGGATTTTTAGGAATAAAAAACTTTAATGTTCCTCCATCTAATCTGTTTCCTCCATAAATTTTATTTTTATTTAAATTATATCTGTAGAAAGAAATACCTAATCTTGTTGCTTTATATATATCATGTATAATTCCTTTAGGTTCCTTTTCTACAACTAGTGCTATATTATAGATCCCTCCATATATAGAGATATATCCAACATTTTCATTTGCATGATTTAGATTTCCTTTTTTACATGAATTTTCTTCTTCAATCTTAAGTTTTACATTATTTTCGCTAAACTCTTTATATCTTAATTCTGCAGTATCTAACTCATTTGTTGTATTTATATCTGCAAGAAAAATATGAGAGTTTTTATTTTTAAAAAGAAGCGTATTCCAGTTGCTATTTACTGAAAAAAAACCTGCTTCTAGATAAAAACCATCATTTATTTTTATTCTATCTGTAGGTTCTATAGCGATATAAGATACTTCCTCTGAAGCATGTCCATCTTCTTTTTTCCTTTCCTCTTCAAGAGCGACTTTGAAACTAGAATCTGTTACATCCTTTATCCTTGTAGTAACTGGATCAGAACCATTAAAAGTTGTAATGCTTGTTATTACAACAGGTTTTTTTGAAAAACTGAAAAAATCAAAAAATGAGCTAAAATTTATTGTTTTCCAGTTTTCTTTTTTATTACCATTACATTTTTTCATAACTACTTTATTTACGTCAGTTTTTCCAGCAATTATATGTACTCCATTAAAAGAGTATTTACCCTTTTCCAACACCATATAAAAAACAGCTTCTTTTGTATGTGTACCATCTAAGTAGGACCATTCTTGTAGTCTTATATCAAAACCTTTAGAAGATACATTTTTTATCCTAACAACAACAGGATCTCCTCCATTAAAAGATACAGGTTTTGCTATTACTACAGGGTCTGTATATGTATCTGAAAAAGATAAGTGTTTCCATGTAGTATCAACTTCAATAATCCCTGCTTCTCCTATCTGCTTTTGAGATAAAAAATCTGAAGTTTTAATAGGAATTATTTTTCCTTTGTTTTTAACATACAGTTTTTCATAGGGATCATATTTATCATTTTCTTTTCCTGCATCTGCAGGACTCAGTATTTGAAGTATAGTATCTTTATACACAGGTATATGTTTATCTAAATCTGTATACGTTTTAGCAAAACATTTGTCCATAGGCTCATTATTTCCTAGTATTTTCCACTCTTTTTCTCCATCTCCATCATAATCATAACCTTTTCTATCTTCTACCTTTCCACCAACTAAAACCATCCTTGTGGCATCTATTCTTCTTGTTACAAGCCAATTTAAAAAGTTTCCATCCCAGCAATTTTCATCATATTCTGGATCACATTCATACTCTACAAATGCTCCTTTTACAGAGGTATCAACGTTCACATTGTATGGATATCCTTGATATGCAGAAGCATCTACAGGTATATCGCTATCATATTTATATGTTTTATCACTATCAAATATGCCATAGTATCTTCTTTCAGGATTAAAATCATCATACGGAGGTTTATCTTTGCATGTTTTTTTCCAGTCACTTTGTGGTCTAGAAGTATTTATATACATTGGTATTTTCATACTTCCAGAATTATCAAGCATAATGAGTACGTTAGGCTTAAGGGACTTTGATAGAAAAGGAGGATAAGCACAGTAATTTTTCATTTCAGAAGAAAATGATACATAGGTAAATGAAAGAAAAATAACTAATATAAAAACTATCATTATTCACTCTCCCCCATAACAAAAATTACAAATGATTTATTTATTTATAATTTTTATCCAATGATGTAAGGAAATCGTGAGATTACTTTTCTAACCAGAGTAAAAATTCTCCATACTTTTTGATAACTTCTGAAGATACAAACTCAGAACCTTTATCTCCTGATGAACCTTTTCCAAAGGGGGAACTTTTAAGCTTTCTTTCTTTATCTTTATAAAAACTTTTTAAGTAAGTTTCCATTATATTTCCATGGGAAAGCTGAGTTAAAATAGCACCTTTAACCTTTTTAGGAGGATATTGAGCACAGTCTTCAGCAAGGGAACCACCTGTGGCGCAGTTTAATGCCCATACTCTCGTTCTCCCTCCATATCCGCATATATCCCCTGTTGGCTCCATTGTTGTGAATATTATGATATCTTTGTTTGTAACAGTAGGATCTGTAATATTTCTTTCATCATAAAATCCTTTATCACCTGTGTTTAAAGAAATATACCAGGATTTTTCTATAGAGCTATCTTTACATAATTTTTCAGAAGATGTTTCAAATTTTGTTACAGGATCACAACCATAATAACTACAGTTTAATCGTACGCCATAGAGTTTATTTGCTTCTGATACAGTAGCTTCATCTGTTTTATAAAACCATCTACCTGTTCCAAAATACATATACCAACTATCGTAACATTTCATAAATTCTACTTTAGCTGTCACTGAATTTATACCACTCAGGATACGCAAAAACTTCCATTCTTTTGGAGAATCTTTCTGAACATCAGCCAAGATAATTCCACCAACCCAATCTGTTATACTTTTTTTTGTATAACCAAAAGCTATATAATCAGTCTCTTTATCTTCATCATAATCTAATCCCTTTGTAAAAAGTCTACCTCCAAAGGCATCCATTATCTCTACTGTATCTACAAATGGGATAGTGAAGGAAGAAGGAGATTTAAAGGTATTTTCTTTACGGATAAGATTTCCTTTAAACAGGTCCAGTATAAAAACAGTAAGGTATTGATCAGAATCACCTTTATAGTTAGTAGGACCAGAAACAAACATAACGTATGTACTATCATTTTTTCTAATAATGCCAGGACCTGAGAATGAAAATCCTAGATCTCTATCTGTAAACTCCCATAAAAACTTTGGATTCTCTGG
>JALVKE010000158.1 GCA_027028005.1 Persephonella sp.
CAGATAAAATATTTTAAACCATTATTCAGTTTTGTCAAGTAGATGGTGGGCCCGGCAGGATTCGAACCTGCGACCTACGGATTAGAAGTCCGTTGCTCTATCCAGCTGAGCTACGGGCCCGTAGCTAAGCTGTTTTCAAGTCGGAGCGGCAGGACTTGAACCTGCGACCCCGTGCTCCCAAGGCACGTGCTCTGCCACCTGAGCTACGCTCCGAGTTAAATTAAAAGCGGATATTTAATATATAAAAAATTTTTGGGAATGTCAAGCTTTTTGTTTATTAAATCTTTTTATTGAATTTTCAATATCTTTTAAAGCTTCTTCTACATCTTTGAAAGATTTAACCTTTACCCATTTTCCTGGTTCTAGTTCTTTATAATGCTCAAAGAAGTGCTTTATTTTATTTAAAGTAGCTTCTGGAAGTTCATTTATAGTTTTAACGTTATCAAATGTTTTATCTAATTTTGAAACAGGAACAGCAATAATTTTTGTATCAATTCCTTCTTCATCTTCCATCTCCAGCATTCCTATTGGTCTACTTCTTATCACACTACCAGGAACAACAGGTTCAGATGATATCACAAGAACATCTGTTGGATCACCATCCTCAGCTAAAGTATTTGGTATAAAACCATAGTTAAAAGGATAGTACATTGCAGTATATAAAAATCTATCTACAAATGTTGCTCCACTTTCTTTATCAATTTCATATTTAATGTTACTTCCCTGAGGGATTTCAACAACAACATAGATATCTTCAGGAGGATTTTTTCCTACAGGTATTTTTGATAGATCCATTTTCTTACCTCTTTTTTTAGAAATTATAACAAAACTATAAAACTTTCTGTATATAGATTTAATTTTTTATAAACCTACTAAGGTCAAAGATAACAATAATTTTCACTTTTATTCTAAAATGCAGAACGTTGAGGTATTAGAAATAAGAGAGAAAACTTGAAAATTTAATGGCTCCGGAGGAGGGATTCGAACCCCCGACCCGGCGGTTAACAGCCGCCTGCTCTGCCAGCTGAGCTACTCCGGAACACCATCAACCAATTGGGAAAAATAATATATCAATAAAAAAATTTTTTGTCAAGACTTTTTATGTTTTTAATGCTTCTTTTAAATTTTCTAATATCTCCTTTACCTTCTGTGCTTTAGATTCTAGTTCTTTATATAAGGCTCTCTCTTTTTCTACTACATGAGCAGGAGCTTTTTTAACAAAGTTCTCATTTGAAAGTTTCTTTTCAGAAATAGATATAGACTTTTCTATATCCTTTAGGATTTTCTCTTGTCTTTGGATTTCTTTTTCTATATCTATTGCTCCCTGAATATCTATGTAAACTTCAGCTTCTTTAGATACAACTACTACTGTATTTGCAGGTCTTTCAATGTCTTTTCCTATGCTTATCTCATTAACTTTAGCAAGATGTTTTATAACAGGGATAAGTGTTTTCAATGCTTCTTCAAATTCTTCACTGAAAGGTTTTATATAAACATTTATCTTTCTTGATGGTTCTATTCCAAAATCTGCTCTTGCTGTTCTTACAGATACAATTAAGTCTTTTAGATTTTCTATAATTGCTGCTTCTTTTTCAAACACAAGCTCCTCATTATACTCTGGATAACGTGCAACAGGTAAAAATTCTGCATCTCTAATAGGGAGTTTTTGCCATATCTCTTCTGTGATAAAAGGCATCATTGGATGAAGCATTCTCATAGAGTTATCTAAAACAAACGCTAAAACAGATAAGGCTGTTTTTTTCTCTTCTTCTGCTCCTTTATATATTCTCTCTTTTGTAAACTCTAAATACCAGTCACAGTATTGATGCCAGAAAAAGTCGTATAGAGTGGATGCATAATCGTTATATCTATACTCATTTATAGCCTTTTCAGCATTTTTAATAGTATTTTGAAGAGTTGTAAGTATCCATTTATCTTCTAGAGAAAGAGGTAGATCTTTTAGTTCATACGTGATATTCCCGGTTTCTATATGGTTTTCTATGTTCGATAAAACGTATTTAGATGCGTTCCATATTTTATTAGCAAAATGTTTATACCCTTCTATTCTCTTTTCAGAAAGTCTTATATCTCTACCTTGAGCTGCTAAAGCTGCAAGAGTATATCTAAGAGAATCTGCTCCATACTTTTCTATCATATCAAGGGGATCTATTACATTTCCTTTTGTTTTTGACATCTTTTCCCCTTTTTCGTCTCTAACAAGGGCATGTATATAAACATCATCAAAAGGTCTATCTTTCATAAAGTGCATTCCCATCATTATCATTCTAGCAACCCAGAAGAAGATAATATCAAATCCTGTAACAAGTAAGTCTGTAGGATAAAATCTTTTCAAATCTTTGCTTTCTTCAGGCCAACCTAATGTTCCAAAAGGCCATAGAGCTGAGGAAAACCATGTGTCTAAAACATCATCTTCCTGTTTAAGATGATGGGAACCACATTTTTCACATGTTAAATCTAGATAGTATTTGATCTCTTTTATATGATCTTCTATAATGCCAAACACACCTTTATTTTCTGTAAAGAATATTCTTCCTTGTTTGCAGTTTCCATAGGAATGATCTATTAACCATTTTCTTAATTTCTCTTCGTCCTCTAAAATAGAAGCTCTTTTAATACCATTTAAAACGGTATCGTAAATAAAAGTAATCTCGTCTTTATGCTCTCTATAAGCTTTTATAATATCTTTTTCATTAAAAGTTCTTCCAATGTAACCATTTATATAGAGATAAAAAATAGCATGAGGTACAAAACCTATAATATTCTCTTCATTTGTATTTTTGGGATTTAATATAGGAACTTTCTTGTATGTTTTATCTAAAAACTCTTTAATGGTTTCTTCATCTTTTAGCTCTGGAATTTCCTTAAAGAAAACAAATGTTTCATAAAACTCAAGATTAGTTTTGTCTGGTTGATTAAAATTCTTTCCATACAGATAGTTTTTAACCTCTTCAAATGAAAATATCTGACTTATTCTTGTATCACCATACATATTGAATATAACTTTCTCAGCTAGTGACGAATATTTCTCATCAGAAAAAACGTTAGTTTCTCCGCATTTTTGACAGTACCATACAGGTATTCTATGACCCCACCATATCTGTCTAGAGATACACCAATCTCTTATGTTATACATCCAGTTTAAGTATGTTTTTTTCCAGTTATCAGGTATAAATCTGATAGTTCCATCTTCAACAACTTTGATTGCATCTTTTGCAAGTTCTTTTGTATTCACAAACCATTGAACAGAAAGGTATGGTTCTACAACTGCTCCTGATCTCTGAGAATGACCTACGTTGTGAACAATTTCTTCTACTTTCTCTAGCAGACCTTCTTTCTCTAAATCTTCAACAATTTTCTTTCTAGCTTCATATCTATCTAGTCCTTTATACTTTCCTGCATTTTCATTCATAACTGCAGACTCGTCCATTACTATAACCATTGGAAGATTATGTCTCTGACCTACTTCAAAGTCATTTGGATCATGAGCAGGAGTTATTTTTACTGCACCAGTTCCATACTCAGGATCAACGTAATCATCTGCTATTATTGGTATCAGGTTAGATACTTCTTTTCCATCCCAGGTTACTCTTTTTTCTGGAGCTAAAGGAAGTTTTACCTTCTTTCCTATTAGAGATTTATATCTTTCATCTTCTGGATGGACCGCAACAGCTGTATCTCCAAGCATTGTTTCAGGTCTTGTTGTTGCAACAACTATATATTCTCCTGTCTCATTTCCTTGTTCATCAACAACAGGATACTTTATATACCAGAGATATCCCTTTTCTTCTTTATATTCAACTTCAAGATCCGATATAGCTGTTCTATCTTTAGGATCCCAATTTACTATGTAAGGAGCTTTAAAAATAAGCCCTTCATTATAAAGCCTTTGAAAAGCTTCTCTTACAGCCCTTGCAAATCCTTCATCTAGTGTAAATCTCTGTCTCGTCCAATCACAGGAGGCTCCCAAACTTTCTATCTGTTTTTTTATAGTATCTCTTGCTTTTGGAACCCATTCCCAAACTTTTTCTATAAACTTTTCTCTTCCAAGATCAAACTTGTTTATACCTTGTTCTTCTAGCTGTCTAGTTACAACCCACTGGGTTGCAATTCCTGCATGATCAAATCCTGGAAGCCAAAGGGCATCAAAGCCTTTCATCCTTTTATATCTTACAGATATATCTTGAAGGGTCATATTTAAGGCGTGACCTATATGTAAACTTCCTGTAACATTAGGAGGAGGCATTACCATAGAAAACTTAGGTTTTTTTTCATTTAATGTTGGTGTAAAAAGTGCATTTTTTAACCATTCTGAATACCATTTTTTCTCTATTTCAGACGGATTATATTCACCTAAAGGCATAAGTTTACCTCCTTATTATTTTCAGAATATTTATTATAACCCCTATGTAGGATATTAGATAAAAGGATTAAGAAAAATTTTTAAAGCTTTAAATTATAGTGAAAAATTCCTAATCTTTTAAAAATATTTCTAGTTCTTTATCCCAATTATTTATCTCAATATTTAAAAGATCAGATATTTTTCTATTTGACATTGGGGAAAATTTAGGTCTTTTTGCTGGGAGGTTGAATATATCTGATGGTACAGGTTTTATAAATCTATCTATACCTTTTACCTCAAAAACTTTTTTTGCCCACTCGTATCTTGAGGCGTATCCTGAGTTTGTTAAATGATAAAGTCCTTTTAATCCTTTTTCTAAGGATTTTAAAGTTATATCAACAATTGTTCTTGTTGATGTAGGGACAGATATCTCATCATATGCAACTTTTAGATAAGGATTGCTTTTAGCCCAATGGAAAAGTTTGTATATAAAATTTTGTTTTCCTTCTCCATAAACCCAGCTAACTCTAAAGAGGAGAAAATCCTCTGTTTCCTCTTTAAGCCATTCCTCACCTGCCAACTTACTCTTTCCATAAAGGTTAAGAGGATTAGGTTTATCTTCTTCTGTGTAAAGTCCATCCTCTTTTTGTCCATCAAAAACATAATCTGTAGAAAAATGAACAAAAAAAGCATTATTTTTTTCTGATGCAAAAGCGAGGTTTCTAACTCCTAATGCATTAACCTTAAAAGCATCTATATAATCTTCTTCTGCCTTATCAACAAAGTTATAAGCAGAGCAGTTTATAACAACAGAAGGTTTGTAGTTTTTAAAAACTTCTAAAACCTGAGAAAGATCTGATACATCACACTCTTTACGACCTAATGCCACAAATTTTTTATTGTCAAGCTTCTTTTGGAACTCTTTCCCCAACTGTCCATTTTTTCCTATTATTAGATATTTCATACAAAACCTCAGGAGTAGACTTTATTCCAGTATTCTTTTAAATATTTTAGCTTTTTTTCTACCCAGTCTATATTTTCTAGATACCATTTAACAGTTTTCTCAATTCCCTCTTCAAACGTTACCTTGGCTTTCCATCCTATCTCTCTTTCTATCTTATCTGTATTAAGAGAGTATCTAAAGTCATGTCCTGGTCTATCTTTCACAAAAGTTATTAAATCTTCAGGCTTGTTTAATAGAGAGAGTATAGCCTTAACTACCTCTATATTTTTTCTCTCTTCACCACTACCTACGTTATATATCTCTCCATCTTTCCCTTTCTCCATGATCTCAAAGACTGCCTCTGCACAGTCAGAAACAAATAGCCACTCTCTTACATTCTCACCTGTTCCGTAAACAGGTATTGGTTCATCATTTAAAGCTTTCAAAATAACAACTGGAATAAGTTTTTCTGGATACTGCCACCACCCGTAGTTATTTGATGGTCTAACAGTTATTACTGGCAGGCCATAGGTTTTGTAATAAGCTCTTCCTAGCATATCAGCAGAGGCTTTACTTACTGAGTAAGGGGAATTTGGAACAAGAGGAGTATCTTCATAAAACTGACCTTCCTCTCCTAACTCTCCGTAAACCTCATCTGTAGCTATATTTATAAACTGCTTTGTATTATTTTCTTTTGCTATATCTAATAAAACCTGCGTTCCTTTTACATTTGTTTCTATAAAAGGAGTAGCATCTAAGATACTTCTATCTACATGACTTTCCGCTGCCCAATGAACCACCACATCAGGTTTTTCTACCTTAAAAATATGTTCTATAAACTCTCTATTTGTTATATCAGCTTTATAAAAGGTTATTTTATCTTCCACTTCTTTTAATCTTTCTAAATCCCCTGCATATGTAAGTTTATCAACAACTGCAACTTCATATCCTTTATCTACCGCTTGTCTAACAAATTCACTTCCTATAAACCCTGCTCCGCCGGTAACTAAAAGTTTCATAGTACCTCCTTATTTAATATTCAAAAGATGTATCAATCTCTTTTAAAAAAGGCAGTTTTTTATCCTTTTCTGAAAGGATAATCTCATCTATCTGTTCTAATGGCCACTTTATGTTTATATCAGGGTCATTCCATATTATTCCTGCATCGTGCTGTGGAGAATACTCACCCCCTGAAACTTTGTATATAACCTCTGCTTCATCTGACAGTGTTAGAAATCCGTGGGCGAAACCTTCAGGTATCCAAAGGATATATTTATTTTCCTCTGATATTTCATATCCTACCCATTTTCCAAAAGTGGGACTTCCTTTTCTTATATCTACAGCAACATCAAAGATTTTCCCTTTTATACATCTAACAAGTTTCCCTTGAGCAAAAGGTTTTTTTTGGAAATGAAGACCTCTTAAAACCCCTTTTACTGATTTTGAGTGGTTATCCTGAACAAACTCTGCTTTTATTCCAGCCTTTTCAAAATCCGACTTTTTATATGTTTCTAAGAAAAATCCTCTTTCATCTTGGAAAATTTTTGGTTTTATTAAAATTACATCAGGAATTTTTGTTTTTACAAACTTAAAGGGCACGTTCTTTCTCCTTTACTGTATTTGCTAATTCTAATAAATACTGCCCATACTCAGTTTTTGAAAGAGGTTTCGCAAGTTCTATAAGCTCTTCTCTTGTGATCCATCCGTTGTTAAAAGCTATCTCCTCAACACAACCTATCATTAAACCAGTTCTTTTTTCTATTGTTGCAACAAACTCCCCTGCTTCAAGAAAGCTGTCGTGAGTTCCTGCATCAAACCATGCAAAACCTCTTCCAAGAAGCTTCACCTTTAGTTCTAAGAGTTTAAGATACTCTTCATTTACAGAAGTTATCTCTAACTCTCCTCTATCTGATGGTTCTATATTCTTTGCAATCTCTATAGCTTTATTATCGTAAAAATACATTCCCACAACAGCATAGTTAGATTTAGGTTTTTTTGGTTTTTCTTCTATAGAGAGAACATTTCCAAATTCATCAAATTCTACTACGCCAAATCTTTCAGGATCTTTAACTGAGTATCCAAAGATATAAGCTCCTCCTTCTTTCTCTATATCTTCTTTGGCCTCTTTCATAATCTTCACAAGATCATGTCCAAAGAAAATGTTATCCCCAAGCATAAGACAGATATTATCATCCCCTATAAAGTCTTCAGCTAGTATCAATCCCTCTGCTAAACCTCTTGGTTCCTCCTGTATTCTATACTGTATATTCATTCCAAGGTGAGAGCCGTCTCCAAATAAATCCTGAAAGTGATGAAGATCAAACTTATTAACGATAAATAAAACATCTCTTAAACCAAGGAGCATAACTAAAGAAAGAGGATAGTAGATCATGGGTTTATTATATATAGGAAGAAAATGTTTATTTACACCCTTTGTTACTGGATAAAGTCTTGTTCCACTTCCTCCTGCTAATATTATTCCTTTCATTTTGCCACTCTCCCTGCTGAAATATTTTTTAAATCTCTAAATGGGTCAATAAACCACCCCCATTTTTGAAAGTACTTTATAGCTGATTTCATATGTATCATTAACAATTTTTTATCTTTATACGAATGTTTTCCATACTTATGGTATATCTCTACTTCTGGATAATAGATTGTATCGTATTTTAGGCCTATTCTCCTGCATAGATCGTAATCTTCCATATACATAAAAAACTCATCATCAAACATTCCAACTTCTTTAAAAACTTCTGTCCTAACAAACATAAAACATCCTGATAAAGCAGGTATATTAGCTATTTTTTCATATCCTATATCATCACATTGATACCATTTTAGTCTTTTATCTAAATATTTTTTTAAAGAACCTGGTAAAAATCTTCTACCAAAAAGATCTATTGGAGAGGGAAGTCTTTTACAAAGTTTTTGTAATGTATTATCTGGATATAAGACTTTCGGCATCACCTGACCAACATGTGGATTTTTTTCCATAAAATTGTAAAGCTTTTCCAAAGTTCTTCTATAAAACCAAACATCAGGATTTAAAATAAGATGATACTTTGATTTATCAATAATCTTTTCTATAGCTTTGTTATGAGCTTTACCAAAACCAAGATTTTTTCCATCGTTGTAAATGTACTCTATCCTTTTATCCTTTAAAATTTCTAAAATGCTTCCAAGAAAAGGAGTAGGTGAATTATCCAATACATAGATTTTTACTTTTAAATCTGTATCTAAAAAACTTTTAACAGCTTCCACGATATCTTCAGGATCATTCTTATAAAGAACTAAGGATGCTGAAACATCGTATTTCATATTGCTTAGTAACCTCCTTTTATCTTTAGATATGTTTCTCTCATTAATGATGCTAAAGGGACTGGAAATATGGATATTAGATACAAAATAGATTTTGGAATATTTACAGATTTCTCAATAAAATGCTCGTATTCTTTTATAACCTTTAGATTAAGGTATCCATATGACCTTATATACATAAGTTTTAAAGGACTAAAAACGCCTGTATATCTATCGTGATTTTTTACACAGCTTATTTTTGCTGAGTATGAATAATTAGTAGGAAGAGAAAATACCGCTTCATACCAATCTTTTGTGAAAATTTTAACTATGTTTTTGAACCAGTTAGCACCACTTAAACTATCAAGATTTAGAGTAAAAACTGCTGGATTTTCGTCAAAATACACTTTTATATTCTGTTTCTTACCTAAATAATCATAAAGAAGAACAAACTGAGGAAATATTGTTCCTTTGTATCTTTTTCTATCAAAGTTTTTTATTAGTTCATCACTATAAATAATTGTGCTCATGAATGTTGTATGCCATCCAAGTTCAGAAAGAAGAATATTTTTGCCTGTATATTCCTTTGATTTAATATTTTTAACTCTTAGAGATTTACATCCCTTCTCTGGATATCTCTTATCTTTTAATCTACATGCATTTAGAATAACAGCATCATAATTATCTTTATCCAAAATTTGTAAAACCCTTCTTATAGAACCTTTTGAGATAGAATCATCATCTCCAAGTAACCATTTATATTTTGTTCTAGACATATTCAAAACAGTAAAAAAGTTGCCTTCAATTCCCTGTGGATGTGGATTTCTTCGATAGAAGATTAATGGATACTCTTTTTTTAGTCTTTCAACTATTTTCTTTGTTTCTTTATTAGTTGAATCATCAGAAATATATATAGGAACACTATTTTCTTTAGCTTCTTCTAGAAAAAATCTTATTGTCTTCTCTAAAAGATTTGCTCTATTATAAGTTGGTATGCATATAGATAATTTTTGGTTCATTGTATTTCCCCAGAATATTAAAAGAGTTTTCAATTTTTTTTATAATTGTTTCTTCAGGAATATCTTTAACCCCTGTTGGAGAAAAAAGAGTTTCTATTTTTCCCTTTCCAAAAGGTTTGTACTTTTCTGGTTTTGTATAACCGTACAAAACCAATAAATTTGCATCATAATATGCAGATAGATGGGCAGGTCCTGTATCTCCAGATATTACTAAATCTGTTTTCTGTAGCATTTTTACTATTTCAATGAGAGACAAAGATTTAACTTTAAACTCTGGATAAAAAATATTTGCTAATGTAAGATCTTTTTTAGATACAAGAAAAATTATCTCAGCTCTGTATCTTCTTTTTAAATAATGAGCAATATTTTTATACTTTTCGGCAGGATAGTCTTTATTATCATTTCCTGAAAATGGGAATATAAAAATTCTATTTACAGAAGGTTTTTGCTTTACCTTCCATAAAAGAGGTTTAAATTTAATTAATGGAAAAAATCTTTTTAATAGATAAAGACTCATAAGATAAAAATGCTCATCAAGAAAAGTTTTTTTTAACTGAAAATAATAAGAGAATAGTTCTGAATATTTTGGAGAAATAATAACTGAGTTTTTAGCTTTTGATTTTACAAGGGCTAGTTTTGAAAGATAAAGCCATAGAGCTCTTGGTTCCATCTTTAAAGGATGAAGATAGTTTGGAGTTAGAAAGATATAATCATAGCTGTAGTCTATATTAGCCAAAATTTTGCTATCTTTGTATCCAACAATATTAGCAACAGGAAGCATAAACATTGCTAAATCTCTAAACCAATCGGAAACAACAACAGATACATCAAATCCTTTTCTTAACATAACATTTATCAGATGAGAATCTGATATAAAATCTCCTAATCCCTTATAAAAACCAAATAAAATGCTGCTTCTTCTCATTTTTTTCTTCGTCATATACGTTTTTGTAAAGATTTAAAACAAATTTACTGCCATTTATATAAGTAGTTGAAAATTTTAGATAAATCAAAAGAAAAACTGTATAAAGTATATATCAAATATTGTAAATTTTAGTAACAATTTAGAAAGATTTTTTACAAAATTTAAAATTTAAAACTATAAAATGGCTAGTCTTTTAACAGTTCTTTATAAAAAATAAACAGGTATCCTTAATGAGGTTTTAAGTATTTTTTTAAGAAATTATTTAAAGATTTGACTACTACTTGACATATATATTGCCTTATTACTTCTCATAAAAAATTAAAAGTTTAATAAACAAGACATAAAAGAAAAAAAGCATTGGTAGAAGATAGATAATAGATGCGATCTCTCTTTTCATAAGAAACTCAAAAATGACAGAAGCTGTAGCACCTATCATAAGAGAGTAAAAAGCATAATTTGCCATCTTTTCATCTACTACCTGAAAAACATTAGGTATCTTTTTTCCCTTTTGAGCTTTTTTAATATAAACCATATTCCATACAATTCTTGGTAAGAGATGGAGCATAGCTCCAAAGATAGTTAATCCACCAAAACCAAGCAACATAGCATCCATATGAACTTCAATAAACTGCAGCATTTTACTTGCAGACAGATGAATTCCCATTAAAACTCCAAAAATAAGAAACAACATTCCACCTAAAAAGAACTTTACTGTATATGGAATTTTCCCTAATGTATGGGATTTCAAGGCTTTAAAGATAATAAAAAGGAAAATACTTAAAACAACTAGCTCAAATATACCAGCGAACATAATCTTTTTATAATCAAAATAATAAAAAGATACAAATAGGCCTAATGTTGACATCTGATGTGCATAGAAGAAAAGATTTGCAAATCTAACATTTAATGTGTGCATTAAAAGCATAGGTATCCATGCGAGTTCAACCCCTAAAATAGCATTTAGCATAGAACCTACAGTCATTGTGTGTATGGCAGTTTGATAAAGTATATTTCCTGTAAAACCTGCTAGGAAAAAGAGCATTGAAGCTATATTCATATAAACAATAGAGATTAAAAGAAATCTCACTGTGACTGGAGATATATTTTTTACAATAGAAAAAACATGAATGGAAAATGTAACAACAGCAACTAAAGAAACAGCAGAAGCAAATTCAAACTGTCTTAAATACATTCCAATAGAAGAAATTAAGCTTAAAATAAAAACAATATATGAAATCTGTGAAAATTTTAGTGCTGTCTGTTGGGAATTAGGAATTATCTGGTATGCAGCACCAATAATAGTATGTAAAACAAACCCAAAAACAGCAATTAGCGCTACATCTATATGATCATATCCCGTAGCTCTTAAAACTAAAGCAAGAAATAAATCTATAAAGGCTAGTAGAAAAAAGAGTGGAGTAATTTTTGAAACGTAGAACATTTCCTAACCTCTTTTGATATGTTTTTAGTAATTTAACTACTGTTTTATGTAAAACAGTATGATTGTAGTCAAAATAAAAGGATAAAATCTAAAGAAGATTTATTCAACATTTGGAAAAAACTGTTTTATCTCCTGAAGAATTTTATCTGTTTGCTTTCCATATCTTCTAGAAAAATGAAAAACTACAAGTTTTTTTACATCTGCCTCCTTTGCTATTTCTGCTGTCTGTTCTGTTGTAAGGTGGTATACCTTTGATGCCTGTTCTCTGTCTTCAGCTAGGAAAGGTGCTTCACAGTATAAAACATCAGAACCTTTTACAAGATTAACAATCTTCTTTTTGTTTTCTTCAGAGTAAATAACATCTGTTATATAGGATATTTTCATACCTTTTTGAATATATGTATATTCATTTTTTAAAAACTCATAAGAATACTCTTCTCCCTGTATTTTAAATGTCCCATCTCTATTTTTCTCATTAGAAAGCCATTCTTTTAACACTCCAAACTCTTTTCCTTTTAAGGGAAGTTCTTTTATCTTATCTTTTTTAAATAAAAGTCTGTCTTTATACTCAAAGGTGTATCCCATTATCCATATCTTATGGTCTAAAATAGCATATCTTACTTTGTAAAACTCATTTTCATATATAACATCTGTATCTGCTTTTTCTTCTTTTATAAAGTCTTTAGCGAATTTTTTCTTAAGGTCTAAAGAGTAATGCTCAAACAGTCCTTCATTCCACTGTTTAACATTGAAGATAATCTGTGGCTCAAACTCAACTAAATTCCATGTATATCCCTGTAGCTTACAGTAAACATTCTCAGCAAGGGGAGCTATTCCAAAAATATCAACAGTTTGAGCTTTACCTAATTTGTTCCTTAAGAGGTGATCAAATCCTATAAAATGATCCATATGGGTATGGGTTATAAATATTTTATTTATCCTCTTTATAAGATGCCTGTCTAGTTTATTTATATTCCCTACATCAAAAAGGATATAATCCCCTAACGTTTCTAACTCTATAACAAGTCCTGGGTCTTCATATTTTTCATTTACTAGATAGTGTTTTACTCTTGGAAGAGCCATATCTAGATAACACCACTTTTTAAAATATCGTGAAGGTGAACAAGTCCTACTGGTTTTCTATTTTCAACAACAGGTAAAACAGTGATATTGTATCTCTCCATAATCTCAAGTGCTTCAATAACAAGTATATATTTCTCTACAGTTTTTGGATTTTTTGTCATACCTTCCTCTGTCTTTCCTGTATCTATACTTCCTCCTTTTTTAATAAAACGTCTTAAATCTCCATCTGTAATAATACCTACAAGATTTTTATCATTGTCTATAACTAAGGAAGCTCCAAAACCTTTTTCTGACATAACAATTACTGTCTCTTTTAAAGGAGTTTCTGGATATACTAAAGGAAGTTCCTCATCTTTATGCATTATCTCAATAACTTTCATCAGCTTTTTACCAAGAGAACCTCCAGGGTGGAATTCAGCAAAGTTTTCTGCTGTGAATCCTCTCATTTCTAAAAGAGCTACTGCAAGAGCATCTCCTAATGCTAAAGTAGCTGTTGATGAGGAAGTTGGAGCAAGATTTAAAGGACAGGCTTCTTTTTTCACATTTAAAAATAGATGTATATCACTCTCTCTTGCCAACGTTGATTTTGGATTGTTTGTTATACCAATAACTTTATTCCCCCATCTTTTTATAGTAGGGATAATAGCTAAAAGCTCTGGAGTTTCTCCACTATTTGATATAGCTAAAACAAGGTCTTCCTTTGATATCATTCCAAGATCTCCATGAATTGCCTCAGCAGGATGGAGAAAAAAGGAAGGTGTTCCTGTAGATGCTAAAGTTGCTGCTATCTTCTTTCCTACAAGACCAGACTTTCCCATCCCTGTAACAATGACCTTGCCCTTTGTATTTAAAATAAGTTCTACAGCCCTATTAAAGTTTTCATCTAAAGCTTCTATAAGACTTTCTAAAGCTCTTTTTTCTTCTTCTAAAACAGTTTTCCCTACACTAAGAGGATTTTTATTCAACGGTTTCCTCTCCTGAAGTTTCTTTTTCCAAAGAAATATTTTCTATGCTATTTGAACCACATCCTGAGCATCCACCACATGTGTTTTCTCTCTTTATTCCTAATCTATCTAGCTCATCAAAGGGGATAGAAACTAAAAGACCATTTTCATCGATAACCTCTAAAGCCTCTTTTATAAAATCGTATCCTCTAACTATATATTTTTTCCCTTCAATCTCTATCTCTGATTCTATTTCAGGAAGGTCTTTTCTTATAGAGTAGTTATCTGCTTCAAAAGCTAAACAGCACATTAACCTTCCACAAACTCCTGTAAACTTCATAGGTGTTGGGGGAAGATTTTGTTCCTCTAACATCTCAACATTCACAGGATCAAACTTATCCATAAAAAGAGAACAGCAACATTCTTGACCACAAACTCCTATTGCTCCAGCCATCTGAACGCCATCTCTAACTCCAACCTGTCTCATCTCAATTCTCATCTTTAATCTTTTTGCAAGCTCCCTAACAAGCTGCCTAAAATCAACTCTTCCTTCAGAAACATAGTAAAAAAGTATCTTAGAACGGTTCAAAGGAATATAAGATTTAAGAAGGTTCATCTTAAGACCTAGCTTTTCTGAAAGTTTTTTACATATACTTAATGCTCTTTCTGCCTCTTTTTCATGCTTATCAAATGTATAAATATCTTTTTTTGTGGCCTTTCTCAAAAATTTATATTCAGATGGATTGTTTGCATCAGGAACAGCATTTCCTACCACAACAACAAGTTCCTCTCCTTTTTCCGTTTCAACAACAATAAAATCTCCCTTTTTTATAAAGACAGGAACATTATTAACATCTCCAAATTTATGTGTATCTAAAAAACGTATCCTTACTGTTTTCGTTTTATGTTTATATTTAGGCTTTTCCTTTATAATAGACGCCATTATTACCCTCCTTTTACATTAAAATACAAACCTTCTAAAGCTAGTTTCTTTTTCACACCTGCTTTAACTGCTTTTTCAAATCTCTCATATTCTTTCAAAAATGTTTCATACTCTTCTATATCAAATTCTCCCTTTAAGGTTTTTTTGTGGAGAATAGTTTGAACTATCTGAAATATAATAGATATTTCTCTATTATCTAGCTTATCTAATATATCTGCAAGATTTATAATACCTTCTATTCTCAACTGTTTATCTAACATCAAAATAGCTATATCCTTAGCTATTTGATACAGTTTTTTATTATCTTTTATAAGTGAAAATAAAGACAAAGAACCCTCTGATATGGCTGATATCTCTTTTGCTTCCTTTTCTGAAAATCCCTTTTCTGTTAAAAATCTGTAGATTTCTTCTTTTGGAAGTTGTTTAAATTTTATCTTAAAACACCTAGAAACAATTGTTGGTAGAAGTTTATTCTGATTTGTTGTTGTTAATATAAACATGGTTTTTTCAGGGGGTTCTTCTAATGTTTTTAACAGAGCATTACCTGCCTCTGTGTTCATCTTTTCAGCATTTTCTATTATCACAACCTTTCCAGAAGATGATTTTAGTTTTACAAAATCTATAACGTCCCTTATCTGAGATATTTTTATATCTTTACCTTCCTGTGATGACACTAGTTTTATATCAGGATTGTATGTAAGATTTGTCCCTGTATACACATTTGATATAAGGTTATCTGTAAGCCTGCAGCTTTTACACTCTCCACATCCAAAGTTTGTATTTTTTTCGCATAGAAAACCTCTTGCTGTATGTAATGCAAGGAGTTTCTTTCCTATACCTTCTTTTCCTTCAAACAGAAAAGAGTAGGAAGGAAGATTTCTATTTAAATACTTGCTTATAATCTCTTTTTCTTTATGATGACCAATTACTTCCATTCTTTTTATAAGATACCTCTCGCTTTTAGATGATTTAAAATCTGCTGAAAAATATGGTCTACTTCCTTTGTGCCGTCAAGAATAACTATTCTTTCTGGATTTTCTTGCGCTATCTTTATAAAACCTTCTCTCAATCTCCTATGAAACTCTATATCTTCTGACTCTATCCTATCCTTTTTATCTCCTAAACGTTTTAAGGAGATCTCAACAGGGATATCAATAAGAAATGTTATATCTGGATAAACCTCTTCAACAGCTATATCATTAAGCATTTTTATAAGGTTAATATCAATACCCCTAGCATATCCTTGGTATGCTAAAGTTGAATCTATATATCTATCACATATAACAAAGTACCCTTTTTTTAGATAAGGTTTTATAACATTGTGAACATGGAAGTTTCTATCAGCTTCATAAAGAAAAAGCTCTGCTTTTGGTGGGAAGATCTCATCTGTTTTTGTTAAAAGTATCTCTCTTATCTTCTTTCCTGTCTTTGTTCCCCCAGGTTCTCTTGTTAATATAGATTTTTTGTTCTCATTAAGTAAATATTCGTGAAGTAGCTTTGCCTGTGTTGTTTTTCCTGCTCCTTCAATACCTTCAAAGGTTATAAAAACACCCATTAAATCTCCTTTTGATAAAAATCATAGATAAGAGAGAAAAAGCATATATAATTTTAGGGAAAATTAAAAGAAAAATGGAGGATAAAAAATGGCACAGGAAGAAAAAACAACAGCTCAAGAAACTCAGGAAGTTAAAATAGATAGAAAAAAAGTTGAAGAGGTTTTAGAGCAGATAAGACCTGCTTTAAGATTTGATGGTGGGGATGTTGAATTAGTTGATATTGGAAAAGATGGAACTGTTTACGTAAGACTTATGGGTGCTTGCCACGGATGTGCAATGTCCCTTGTAACACTAAAAGGTGGAATTGAAATGAAACTTAAAGAGGCAATACCTGAAGTAAAAGAGGTTGTTGCTGTAAACCTTAATCAACCACCATTTTAAGATATATACAAGCCTGCTAAAGGCAGGCTTACTCTTCTATCTCAAAAATCTTTTCTCTAGATGTTTCTCCTTTAACAAGTTTTATTTTAGATTTTGGAACTTTTAGTTCTTTGGACAAAAGCTCAATAACTTTTTTATTTGCCTTCCCCTTTTCTGGAACTACTGTTACCCTTATTTCATAAAATCTTTCCTCTACTTTCTTTACCTCATTTTTCTTTGCATTTGGTTTAACCTTAACCTTTATCTTCATTTTTACCTCTTAAATCTGTATATTTTTCTAATTAAATATTTTACGGAGAAAGATGTTGAAAGATAAAAACATATTTCTTGTAGGTTTTATGGGTAGTGGAAAATCTACTGTTGGAAAGATTTTGTCTAAAAAAACAGGAATGAATTTTGTTGATATAGATGAGCTTATAGAGAAGAAAGAAAAGATGCATATTAAAGATATCTTTTCAAAGAAGGGAGAAGCATACTTTAGAGATTGTGAAAAAAGGGAGATAGAAGAGTTTTTAGGAAAAAAGGGATTTGTTGTATCAACAGGAGGTGGTCTTGGAGCTAATATAGAAAACATGAAAAAGATGAAAAAGGCAGGCGTTGTAGTTTGGTTAGATGTTTCCTTAGATGAGGTATTAAAACGCTGCAAAATTGACAATAAAAGGCCTCTCCTTCAAAAACCTTATGAAGAGTTAAAAGAGATGTATAACCAAAGAAAAAAGGTTTACTCAATGGCAGATATTCATATAAATACAGAAGGAAAGTCTCCTGAAGATATAGCTTTTGAGATACTGGAGAGAATTAATGGAGATATACACAGGCATTGATATTGTTGAAAATGAAAGGATAAAAAAAGCAGTAGAGAGATTAGGAGATAGATTTCTTCACCGGGTTTTCACAGAAAGGGAAATAGATTACTGCAAACAAAAGGTAACATTTTATCCTTGTCTTGCTGCTAGATTTGCAGCAAAGGAGGCTTTTATAAAGGCTTACTATCAAGCTTTTAAAAAGAAACTATTCTTTAAACAGATAGAAGTTTTAGGGAAAAGAAACTTCCCTGCAGAAATTTTGCTGCATATAGAAGAAGAGGTAGGGGAAATTTCTGAAATTTCTTTTAAATCAAGTATTTCCATATCTCACGAGAATAAATTCTCTGTAGCAATTGTGATCATATATATTCCTTAAGTGCAGTAAAAATATTGCACTTTCTATACCAATAAACCATAAAATGCTTTTTTATCAATCACTTATACACTAGGCATACTTTTTGATATTTATGTGGCAGGAGGAGTTAAAAAATATGTATCTAAAAAAATTTTTAGCAAAAAACATACAAGAAGGGTGGAGGAAGGTGAAAGAAACATTAGGTGAAGATGCTATTATCTTGTCTATAAAAGAGATAAATAACAGTTTCGAGATAATAGCAGCTTCTCCTGAAAAGAAAGTAGAGAGTATTAAGAAGAAATATACAAAGTTTGCAAACCTAAAAAATTTTATAACGGAACTAGAAAAAAGTAGCACAGATGAACATCTAAAAGAGGAAATAGAGGAAGACATCGTATTAACCTACACACCTATTATAAAGGAAGATTTAGAAAATATCTCGAAAAAGATAAAGTCTAATCCATTAAATAAAAAATTTATTATTCTTTTTGGAAATATATCTTCAGGAAAGAGCGTTACAGCTGCTAAACTAGCAGCTATTTTAAAGTTTGAAAGAGATAAAAAAATATGCATAGCATCCTTTGATTTTTACAAAATTGGTGGTTCTGAAGCAGTTCAAACATTTGCAGAGATTATGCAGATCCCTTTTGTAAAAATTGAAAGTGAGAAAGATTTTATTCTTAACAAAGATTTTTTTGAAGAGTTTGACCACATAATCCTTGATACTCCTGGAAACATAAATGAGTTAAAAGATGTTGAAAAATTCTCATACCTTATAAGTAAAGGTAGTCAGACAGAAAATATACTTGTTATTCCTTTAACTAAAAAAGAAAGACTTATAGAAAAGGATATACACTACTTTTCAAAATTTAACATAGAACATCTAATACTTACAAAGTACGACCAGATAGAAAATAAAATTCCCCTTTACTACATCCTAAGTATATCAAACTATCCTATCAGTTATATAGCAAATGGTGTGAAAGTTCCTGAAGATATATTCCATGCAGAAAAACTTTTAGAAGAAAAGGTTCTTTAAGATGAGAAATCAGGCAGAAGGACTAGAAAATCTTATAAATAAGGAAGAGAAGCCAAAATTTCAGGCTATCTCTATAACTTCTGGAAAAGGTGGTGTTGGTAAAACTAGTTTTACTATAAATCTAGCTTATCAACTTCAAAAATTAAATAAGAAGGTTATTGTTTTTGATGCCGATTTAGCTTTGGCAAATGTGGATATTCTCCTTGGGGAAAAACCAAAGTACAATCTTATGCACCTTTTAAAAGGTGAGAAAACTATAAATGAGATTATATACACATCAAAAAAGTACGGAATAAAATTTATCCCTGCAGCTTCAGGTTTTGAAGAGTTGGCGAACTTACCTTTTGAGAAGCAGATGTACATACTAGATGCTCTACATGAGATCTACTACAAATTTGATATTATGCTAATTGACACATCAGCAGGTCTATCTCAGGATGTAATAAACTTCTGCTTAGCTTCTGATAAAACAATTGTTCTTACAACTCCTGATCCAACGTCTTTAAGTGATGCATATGCAATATCTAGGGTTCTTCTCACATATAAAACAGAAGATTTAGATGTGGGTATTGTAGTGAATATGGTAGAAGATGAAGATGAAGCTTTAAAGATATACAGAGGAATTGACTCTACTTTAAAAACGTTCACAGGTAAAGGAATTAAGTACTATGGTTTTATAAAAAAAGATGAGAGATTAGTTGATTCTATAAGAAATATATACCTTTTATCTGCTGAAAATCCAAACGCTGTTTATAGCAGAAATGTGTTAAACATAGCTAAATCTCTGTTAGAGGGACCATCCTCTGTCAAAAAGAAAAAATCTTTTTGGCAAAAACTTATCTCTTACTGGAGAGCTTAAAAAAAGAAACGGAGGGCTAAAAGATGAAAATGAGTAATGAAGAAAGAAACAAAATAATTATGGAATTTTTACCAAAGATAAACTATATAGTGCAAAACCTAAAACAGGATAATCTTCCAGCAACAATAACAGAAGAAGATATGGTAAATACAGGGGTTTTAGGATTAATAGATGCAATAGAAAAGTATGATCCTTCAAAAGGGGTTAAACTTTCAACGTATGCAGAGATAAGAATAAGAGGACAGATTATTGATAGTTTAAGAAAACTAGACTGGGTTCCTAGAAATGTAAGACAGAAAGCAAGGCATATAGAGGCCGCTGTTCACGAGATAGAACAAAAATTAGGAAGAGAAGCATCTCCAGAGGAGATTGCAAACTATTTAGGCATTTCATTGGAAGAATATCTAAAGTATGCAGAGAAAATAGCTAACAGCGGATTTGTTTCTATAGATACAACTGTTGGTTCAGACGACGATTCATCAACAAAACTATGGCAGATTATATCTATTAATGATGATACTCCTGATAAATATGTGGAAGAGCAGGAATTGAAAAAAATTCTATCTGATATAATATCTAAACTTAATGAAAGAGAAAGATTAGTTATAACTCTATACTACTATGAAGAACTTTCTATGAAAGAGATTGGAGAGATTTTAGGACTTACAGAGTCTAGGATTTCTCAGATACATACAAAAACTATGAAAAAAATAAGAGGAATGATAGAAAAATACATTTCTCAGGAATAGAAGATGGGAAATATGGATTTTTATGTAGATCTCCTTATAGGAGATTTAGAGAGCTTTATTATCTCTGAAAAGAAAAAGGTTAGTGATATTCTTTCTAAAAATGAAGATATTTCTTTAGAGGATACCGTTTTTGTTTTAGATAGACTTTCTAAAAGCTTAAAAAAGACTGTTAATATACTAGATTTTGTTAATCAGGTGGATAACATAACAACTCTTAGAGGAATATCAATACTAGCTTCAGAAGCCATAGCATGGATTTTGTTTACGTTACCTAGCATTGAAAAAAATCTTCCTTACTTTGAAAGTGATTTTAAGATATACAATAGATCAGTAGTGGATTATTTAGCTGATATTCTTCTTGAATTAGAAAGTTTTATAGAAGAACCTTCTAGGATAAAGTTTATAGGTGAAGATCTTCAAAAAAATATAAACTATGTGTCTATGACAATGAGTCATACATCTAATATATTAAAGAAGGGGCTTTTAGAAAATTAACGCCCCCTTACTAAGGATAATCCACCATCTACAACAATTGTTTGTCCTTGTATCCATTTAGCATCATCTGTGCATAAAAATCCAACAACACCAGCTAAATCTTCAGGCATTCCCATTCTTCCAAGAGGAGTAAGCTTTATTGTCCCTTCTTTTACTTCCTCATAGTTAGGGAAAAGCTGAATAGCTTCAGTATCTATTGGACCACCTGAAACAGTATTAACATTTATTCCTTTAGGCCCAAACTCTACTGCTGCATATCTTACAAGAGCTTCTAATGCTGATTTTGCTGCTCCATGAATTGCATAGTTTGGCATATAATCCCTTGTTCCTGTAGAAGATATAGCTATGATCTTCCCTTCTCTTCCTTCCATTAGAGGGACAGCTCTTTGAACACTCCATATAAATCCCATAACGGTAATATCAAAAATCCTTCTTGTTCCTCTCTCTTTCAGTCTTAAGAAAGGGGCAAATCCTCCTACAACCTCTCTTCCTGAAGCAACAGCATTACTAACAAATATATCAAGATATCCAAATTTTTCTTTTATTTCATCAAATGCTCTATCTATATCCTCTTTTTTTCCAAAATCTCCCTGTATTGCGTAACCTTTTACACCTTTTTCTTCTATCTCTTTTACAGTTTCCTCTGCTTTTTCTTTATTTTTGTAGTAGTTAATAATAACATCCGCTCCCATATCTGCTAACTTTAATGCTATAGCTCTTCCTATTCCTCTACTTCCACCTGTTATAAAGGCAATTTTCCCTTCTAGCTCTCTACAAGCCATTAAATTCCTCCTATATTAATGATGTTCTTTAAACTGCCTTGAGAATTCTAAAAATTTTCTAATTAAGTAATTTCCTCTATAGCCTTCCTCAACGAGCTCCATAAAATATCTTTGTTCCTCTTCATTTAGTTCTCTATGTAGTATTTCAAGTATCTGTTCGTATGCTTTAAAAACTTCCTCATCCCAACCTTCACCAACAAAAAACTCTTCCACTTTTAAAGGGTCTACAACTTTTGTTCTTAAGGCTTCCTTGTAACCTAAGAAAAACATAATAACCATCAAAATAAGCATCACAATTCCAAGGATTATAGCTAGAAGAAGTTCTCCGCCCATGGCAACCTCCTGATAAATAAATAGCGTTAATATTATATTATGCTTTTAAATAAAAAAATACTTAATCTTTAATGAGATTAAGGCCTAATTTTTCTGCATATTCTACAGCTTTTGCGTATTCATCTATATAAATTTTTCTGTTTAACTCTGGATATTCATAGGCTTTATATGCAGGAAAGTACTGAGACATAATGTTAACATGTATATTAGGTGAAACAGATTTTAGAAAATCTAAAACCTCTTTTGTTGTTGATATATCATTAGGTAAAACTAAATGTCTAACTAAAAGTCCTCTGTAGGCAATCCCATTTTCATCTACCTTAAGGTCTCCAACCTGACGATGCATCTCTTTAATAGCCTTTTTAGCCACTTCAGGATAGTTTCTAACCTTAGAGTACTTCCTTCCATACTCTTCTTTTAAGTATTTCAGATCTGCCAAGTATATATCAACAATTCCATCTAACAGTTTTAAACTCTCTAAATTATCGTAGGAAGATGTGTTATAAACAATAGGAATTTTAAGCCCTTTTTTAGCAGCTAAATATGTTGCTTCTATAAGTTGAGGAACAATATGTGAAGGAGTAACCCAGTTTATATTGTGACAACCCATTTTCTGAAGCTTTAGCATTATATCTGCTACATCTTCTGGAGTTAACATGTATCCTTCTCCTAGCTGACTTATATCGTAATTTTGACAGTATACGCACCCAAGATTACAGTAAGAGAAAAATATCGTTCCACTACCGTTGTATCCTCTTATTGGAAATTCCTCTCCTCTATGTGGAAAATAAGAGGCAACGTAAACATTCCTTCCTGTTTTACAGAAACCTAATTCATTTTTTGTTCTATCAACAGAGCAGTTTCTAGGACAAACTATGCAGTCTTTTAAAAGTTTTTTACTTTCTTCAACTCTTTTCTCCAACTCTCCGCTTTTAAGAAGATTTACATAGCTTCCTACCATTAGCTAACCCTTTTCTAAAATTTTTTTAGAAATTTATTGAAAAGAAAAAAATCTTCAACTTTCTGTTTTAAATTTTAAAAAAATACTAAAATTTGACGCTTTTAACTTTTTAAATCTATACTTTATGCATAGAAATTTGACTGTTTCACAGAGATATAGGGAGTTACACAGATAAATTACTCTCTAACACATGTGCAGTAGTCTTTCTCTCCACAGATTTTAGACAGCTTCAGGTAGGTCTAGATCTATGTTTTTACACTATTTAACTCTCTTTCTAAACTAGATTTTGAAAGTTTTGAAGAACTCTAGAAAAACCTCTAGTCATCTATAATAAGTGCAATTTAACATATTTTCTCAAAAAGTAGCTTTTGTTTATATTGTTAAGACAAGTTAACTACGTGAACTGCTCTAAAAAGCTTCCTGCTTCACAGCTAGATGTCTCATGAACTGTACTACTCACTTACAGTCGCCAATTTGCTTACGCAAAAGTCTGCCAGCATAGCCAGCTCCACAATCCCAAAGAGATTAAGCCTGCAACTTTTGTTGCAGAGCAAAGACTGTAGCTGCTTCCGTTAGTCGCTATATCTCTTCGGGATAGCCTTAGGTAGTTCCTACCCTACAGTTTTTGGTGGAAGTTTTCCTTCTCCCTTCCTACTTTCAGGAAAATCTTTAATTTGGTTATTGTTTCTATCTTTAATGAAAAACTATCTGCCAAAATGACAGGTAAATTTTTTCTTTACAATGTTCTTTCAATCATATCTCTTCTTAGTTTTGCACCAAGTTTTTTTAGTTTTTCATCTATATTTTCATATCCTCTATCAAGATGATATATATCGTAAATTCTTGTAGTTCCTTCAGCTATAAGACCTGCTATAACCATAGCTGCACTTGCTCTTAGATCTGTTGCCTTAACTTCAGCCCCAGTTAATTTTTTAACACCTCTTATATAAGCTGTTTTGTCCTTAACTTTTATATCTGCTCCTAATCTTTCTAGTTCAGGAACATGCATAAATCTATTCTCAAATATATTTTCAGTGATAGAAGAAACTCCATCTACAACAGATAAAAGAGTCATAAACTGAGCCTGTAAATCTGTTGGGAAGTATGGATATTCCTTTGTTTCAATATCTACAGGTTTTAATTTCTTTTTTCTTTTAATAGCTATCTCATCTTTCCCAATAGGAATAACATATACACCTATCTCTTCAAGCCTTTTATTGACAAACTCTAGATACTCTAAAGGATAGTTTTTAATAGTTATATTTCCATCAAAAAGAGCAGACAGTACGGCAAATGTTCCTGCTTCTATTCTATCTGGTATTATCCTGTGTTTTGTTCCATGGAGTTTTTTAACCCCTTTTATGTATATAGTTGATGTTCCTTCTCCTTCTATTTTAGCTCCCATTTTCTTTAGCATCTTAGCTAAGTCGACCACTTCAGGTTCTCTTGCTGCGTTCGTAATAACTGTTTCTCCTTCAGCAAGAACTGCAGCCATCATAATATTTTCTGTCCCTGTTACTGTTATTTTTTCAAAGTTTATATGAGCTCCTTTTAAGCCATTGGGAGCTTTTGCTATGATGTATCCATGTTCTACTTTTATATCAGCACCCATCTTTTCAAGGGCTGAAAGATGAAGGTCAACAGGTCTTGTTCCTATGGAACATCCCCCAGGAAGAGCAACCTTTGCATGTTTAAATCTAGAGAGCATAGGACCTAAAACAAGAATAGAAGCTCTCATTTTTGATACAAGCTCATACGGAGCAACAAGAGAGTTAATTGTTTTTTGCTTAAAGGAAAATGTTTTTTCAGATAGTTTTTCTATAGAAAAACCTACAAAAGATAAAAGATCTTTCATTGTCTTAACATCAAGAAGATTAGGCATATTTTCTAATATAATCTCTTCATCTGTTAAAAGTGTAGCAGCCATATTTGGAAGAGCTGCATTTTTAGCGCCGGAAATTTCCACAGTACCTCTTAAAGGAATTCCACCCTCAATCTCTAGATATTCAACTATCTCTAAATTCTGTTTTATCATCTTTTTTCTCCTATTATTACTCTGTCTAAATTTTGCAGATCTTTTTTACAAATAGTATGGAAGCCCTTTTCTTTTAAAAGTTTACTTACCTTTTCACACTGATTGTATCCTATCTCAAAGGCAAAAAAACCATCTTCCTTTAAAAAAGAAATACCTTCATTAATAATCTTTTCGTAAAACTCTATACCTTCTTTACCAGCAATAAGAGCTTCAACAGGTTCTTTTTTTACTTCTCTTGAGAGTTTCCCATACTCTTCCTCTGAAATATAAGGTGGATTTGATACAATAAAATCAAACTTTTGATTTTTTGGTATCTTTTCAAATAGATTACTTTTAATAAGAATTAATCTATCAACAACACCATGTTTAATTGCATTTTTGGCTGTTATTTCTAAAGCTTTATCTGATATATCAACAGCTGTCATTTTAAGTTTTGGTCTGTGTTTTAAAAGAGAAATAGATATTATTCCACTTCCAACGCCTATCTCTAATCCATGAAAATGCCTATCCTTTGGTATTCTCTTTAATACTTCTTCTACTAGTATCTCAGTCTCAGGTCTAGGAATAAGAACTCCCTCTTCAACCTCAAACTCTAAACCATAAAAGTATTTTTTTCCAGTTAGGTAGGCAACAGGAACTCCTTCTGATCTTTTCTTTATAAGAATAAAGTAGTAGTCTAGAATAGACTTAGAAAGCTCCTTTTCCCTTTCAGTGATAAGTTTCCATCGTGGTATGTGGAGAATATGAGATAATATAAGCTGACTATCTGTTACAGGAGTTTCAACACCTGCTTTTCTCAGTATATAGGAAGCCCTTTTCAATGCGTCTCCTATTTTCATCTACAAGGTAATCTCTGTCCCTATACCTTTTGCTGTGAATATCTCAAGTAAAATGCAATGGGGAACTCTCCCATCCAAAATGTGTGCTTTTTTAACCCCTTGCTGCAGAGCTTCTATACAGGCTTTCACCTTTGGTATCATTCCACCTTTAATAGTTCCTTCTTCTATCATCTTTTCAATCTCCCTTACAGTGATAGAAGAGACTGTCTCACCTTTCTCATCTTTTAAACCTTCTATATCTGTCAGGAATAAAACCTTCTCAGCTTTCAGTGCTCCTGCTATTGCTGATGCAACAAAATCTGCATTTATGTTGTAAGCATTTCCTTCACTGTCAAAACCAATAGGAGCTACTACAGGTATATAGTTATCCTCTTCAAGATGTTTTAAAATCTGTGTATCTATAAACTCAACCTCTCCAACATGTCCTAAATCTAAAAGCTCTGTTGGAACAAAATCACCAATTTTCTTAAAATACTCTTCAACATCTAGCTTTTTTGCTCTAATTAATCCACCATCTTTTCCTGTTAATCCAACAGCTCTAATATGCTTCCCAGCATACTTATTAATGAGCATAACTATATTTTTATTTACTAATCCTCCTAAAACCATCTCAACAACATCCATAGTCTCCTTATCTGTAACCCTTAAACCACCTACAAACTTACTTTCAAGTCCCATTCTTTTTAAAACCTGTCCTATCTGAGGACCACCACCGTGAACAATAACAGGATTTATACCGATATACTTAAGAAGGATTATATCCTGTGCAAAGGCAGACTTTAAATCCGCCTTTGCCATAGCATTTCCTCCATACTTTATAACAAATGTTTTACCTCTAAACTTTGTTATATAAGGAAGGGCTTCCATTAATATTTCAGCTTTTTCTACTAGCCTTTCCATTTATCCTTCCTTTTTTTCTTTACTTTCTTCTTCTTTATATTGTGATGCTATAGCTGATTTTAAAACCTTAATCATTGTTCCTTCAGATACTTTTAAGGTAACAGTTTTATCTGTAATCTGTTTAACCTCTCCTATTATTCCACCAGAAGTAACAACCTTATCTCCCTTTTTTAAGTTTTTAAGGAATTCTTCATGCTTCTTTTTTTGTTGCTGCTGTGGTCTGTACAAAAGAAAATAAAAGATTGCAATAAGAATAATCATCCATATAAAAGCACTTATTAAACTCTCAACACCACCGCCTTGCATATCTACCTCCTAAAAATTTTTCAATATATTATCACAATTGATTTTTATTCATTGAGTTTCTATAATTAGAATTGTGTTAGTAAACACTAACTAGGGAGAGCCCTTTGCTGCGTTCCATCTTACCCTGTTAGTGACCGCCTCTTCTTCCGCAGTATTTTAGAGGGTTTTACTCCCTCTCTTTTTTTGCACAACTCTGACAATAATTGTTTTAGGACGAACATCTATAACTTTTAGATTTGAAGGTAAATCAACATAGACTTTTAAGATATTTATTCCAGGTTTTAGATTTTTACCATCAGCATAGGCGTTTATATCCTCTATATTCAAATTGTTTATGACATTCTTATAACCTTCAATTGTAACTAGAACTTTATCAGGTTTTATTTTAGTTATTGCGATACTTTCAGGTACATTTCTAATTTCCACAGGAATATATAGTTCAATCCTTGTTTTTTGCATACTTGTTATATTTAACCACAGCAAAAAAGCAACAAGAACGGAAAGAAGTTTTAAAGGAAGATTCTTAATAAATAGGTCTTTTAACTTTTCCATTTTCCAGTCCTAAATTTATCTAAAAATTTTTGAAATTTTTTCCTCAATTTCTCATACCTTGTTGTTGGACTAACCTCTAGTAAATCCATTAGCTTTTGTTTTAAGGTTATTGAGTCTAGATTCCTGTAAAGCTTTCCATCTACAGCGAGGGATATTTCTCCTCTTTCCTCAGATACTATTAAAGCAACTGCATCTGTTTCTTCAGATATTCCAATACCTGCTCTATGCCTTGTTCCTATATTTTGAGGTATATTTGGATTTATTGTTAAAGGAAGAAAACATCTTGCTGTAGCAATTTTTTGATCTCTAATAATAACTGCTCCATCATGGAGAGGGGTTTGGGGAATAAAAATAGATATAAGAAGCTCAATAGAAACATCAGCATTTATTTTAACGCAACCTTCTGTATAGTTATCTAAGTCTATACTTCTTTCAAATACAATTAAAGCTCCTATTTTCCTCTCAGCTAAAAATGTAGCTGCTCTGATAACCTCGTCAACAACTTTTTTACGAGATAAAGACAAACTTTTAAATAAGCCTGTTTCTCCAAGTTTTGCTAACCCTCTTCTTAGCTCCGGCTGAAAAAGGACTATAATAAGAAAAATTCCTACACTCCATAGGTTGTCAAAAATCCATAAAACTGTTCTTAATTCTAAAATTCTAGCAATCAACCACACAGATAAAATAAAGAAGATACCTATAAGTATCTGCCAGCCTCTTGTCCCAATAAGAAACTTTAAAAGATAGTAGATAAGTATAGAAACAATAAGTATGTCTAATATATCGTTCCATCTTATTGAACTGACTACATCAACTATCCAGTGAAAATTCTCAAACAAGTCTGTATCCTCTAATGGTGTCTAACATAGTTAGAAACTCATTTGTCTGTTTTACATCATGGGTTCTTACAATATGTGCTCCATTTAGTACTGCTATGGCAGTAGCAGCTAATCCTCCATAGAGTCTATCTTTTGGAGATGGTTCCCTTTCCATTCCTAAAAGATTTTTCAAAACCTTTCCAATAAAAGATTTTCTTGAAATCCCCACAAGAATAGGAAACCCTAGTATTTTGAACTCTTTTAATCTTTTTATTATCTCAATGTTATGCTCTACATTTTTTCCAAAGCCAATACCTGGGTCTATAATAAATCTATCTTTTCTTATACCCTTTTCTAAAGCTATAGATATCTGTTTATTTAAAAACTCAATTATTTCTCTAACAACATCATCGTAATAGACATTCTTTTGCATATTTTGAGGTGTTCCCTTTATATGATTTACAATTACAGGACAGTCAAACTCCTTTATAACATCTATCATGTGTTCATCAAAGGATAATCCGCTTATATCATTTACAATATCAGCTCCCTCTTCTAAAGCTGCTTTAGCAACCTTTGATTTATACGTATCTATAGAGATAAAAAAATTATCCCCAAGTTCTTTTCTTATCTGTTTTATAACAGGTATAACTCTTTTTAATTCTTCCTCTTCTGATACAGGTTTTGCTCCAGGTCTTGTTGATTCTCCTCCAATATCAATAATATTGGCTCCTTCTTCTAACATCTGTGCAGCTTTTTCAACAGCTTTCTCTACATGAAAAAACTCTCCACCATCAGAAAATGAGTCAGGAGTTACATTGAGAATACCCATTATTGCTGTTTTTTCCCCTAAATTTAAAAATTTTCCTTTATAGTTTATTTTGAAATGCTTTTTTTTAAGATTAACCCACTGCTGAGTTAAGGATCTTGCTTCCTCAATTAAACCTTCCTCTTTAAGCTTTGAAACAATATCTTTAAACTCATCTTCATCTTTAATGGCAACTGGTTCTTTAAATGGATCTAAAAAGTAAATTTTATAAATCTCAACGTCCTTAGGGACTATATATGCTGGTAAATTCATTTTTTCTCCTTAAATTTAGCTGTAGAGTTAAATATTTTATAACGTGGGGTTGTTAAATAAAATTATTAACAGTTTTCCCGTGAAGAAAGAATGAAAATAAAAACAAAATATTATGAGATTTCTAATAATATTCCATCCTTGTGGACATTATTATTAGTTTATTGACAATAAATGGTGGAATACAATGGCTATATCTCCAGAAACCATAGAAGAAGTAAAAAGGACAGCTAACGTATATGATGTGATATCTGAATATATTACATTAGAAAAAACAGGTTCAAACTACAGAGCTTTATGTCCTTTCCATCAGGAAAAAACTCCTTCATTCATGGTTTCTCCTCAAAAAAATATCTTCAAATGCTTTGGATGTGGTGTGAGTGGAGATGCAATAAAATTTGTTATGGAATATGAAGGCCTAAATTTCTCTGATGCCATAGTAAAACTAGCTCAAAAGTATAATATCCCTGTTAAGTATACAAAAAACAGCGAAGATATAGCACATCTTCAAGGACTTTATCAGATAACTCAAAAAATAGCATCTTTTTATAAAGAACAGCTAAAAAAATCAGAAAAAGCAAAAAGATATTTAAATCAAAGGAACATATCTGCTACTATAGCAGATATATTTGATATAGGATATTCACCAGAAGATGTAAAAGAACTTTTAGAGTTTTGTAAAAAAGAAGATATTTCTTTAGAAGAGTTAAAAGAGATAGGTCTCATCACCCAATTAGAAGATGGAAAAGTTCTAGATAAGTTTAGAGGTAGAATAATATTTCCTATAAAAGACCACAGAGGTAGAGTTATAGCCTTTGGTGGTAGGAGTTTATCTCCTGAAAAACAACCTAAATATCTAAACTCTCCAGAAACAAAGATATATACAAAAAGTAAAGTCCTATATGGATTTTTTGAAGCAAAAGATTATCTTAGAGAGAAGAAGGAAGTTATTGTTGTTGAAGGATATTTTGATCTTTTATCCCTATATCAGTTAGGTATTAAAAATGTGGTAGCAACCTTGGGAACAGCTTTTACAGAAGGTCATGCAAAACTTTTAAAAAAATTCGTAGATAGAGCTATCTTAATGTTCGATTCAGATAAAGCAGGAAAAAAGGCTGCAATAAGAGCATCCCAGTTATTGATTTCTCAGGAAATAGAAGTATATTACGCACAAATGAATAGGAAAGATCCTGATGAACTTGCTAAGGAAGGAAGATTAGTTGTTGAAGAAATAATCTCTTCTTCTAAAGATTTTCTGTTCTTTCTCCTTGAAAAGATAAAAGATGAAAAGGAATTGAAAAAGAAAAAAAGCCTTATAGATTTATATCTTGATACAGTCAGTTTTATACCTGGAAAACATGTTAGAGGCTTATATTTAAAGGAACTGTCTAAAGAAATAGGTATACCTGTTGAACTTTTAGAAGTAAAAAATAGAAAAATAGAAACCAGCAGGGAAGAAAATGAACTTGAAAAACATCTATTTTTTCCAGAAAAACTGATCTTAAAAACTTTAGTATATGAAAAAAACAATTTATTGAGTAAATTTAGTAAATTTGATAGAATTGAAGGTTCTGAGTATTTTTTATACTTAATTGAGTTAGTATTAAATAACCAACTATCAGAGGAAGAGTTGGAAGAAATAAAAAGTTTTCCAGTAAATGTAGATATCAAAGGTGCAGTGGAATCTTTAGAAAATCTGCATCAAAAATGGATCCAGAAACAAATAGAGATATCAGCTTTATTTAATCAAATAGATAACTCCGTTCTTTCTTTATTTTTAGAAAAAACGAAAGGAGGAAGTGATAACAAATGATGATGCATGAAAGGGACGATGTCCAAAAACTTATTATCCTTGCAAAAGAAAAAGGATATGTCACCTATAAAGAACTCTCAGAAACCATTGATGAAGACCTCCTTTTATCAGATGAACTTGAAGATCTTATTGAGTATCTCAACGAGCTAAATATAGATGTTATTGAGGAAGGAAAACCAGAAGAGTTCTCAGGAGATGGAGCAGACTATCTAGGGATAGATTTTTCTGATGATGTATGGTCTAAAACCGATGACCCTGTAAAACTCTACCTTAAAGAGATGGGAAAAATTCCTCTTCTTACTAGAGAAGAAGAGATCAGCCTCGCAATGGATATTGAAAAAGGGAGAAAGAAGGTTTTTAGGGGACTACTTAGAACATCTTTTCTAATGGAAAGACTTCTTGATGAATGGGCAAAAGTAGCTGATGGAAAGATGAAAGTGAAAGATATTGTTAATATTGATTTTGGTGATAAAGAAGACGAAGATGCTATAGACGAATCAGAAGTTTTGGATGCAGCTACAAAAGAATTTATACAGAAAGGTCTTCAACTTGCCCATATGTACAGGGAATTAAAAGATTTAGAAGAACATATTATTGCAGACCCTGACAATGAAAAATTAAAAAAAGAGTTTGTAAAAAAACATGCTTCTGTTAACAGGTTTGTTAGAAGTCTTAATATCAAATTTACAAAATTAGACAAGATAGCTGATGAATTAAAAGAGTTATACCAAAGATTAAAAAGAAAAGAAAAAGATCTAAATAAAAGAATAAGAAAATTAGAAAAAATAGATCCAGATATTGAAAAACTCCTTAAAGGAGATTACTCAGATCCAGAAATTTTAAAAAGAATAGAAGAAAATGGATTTTCTTTTGGTAGATTTGAAATATTAAGAACAGAGGTTTTAAGACTTAGAGAAGAAGTAGCTGAACTTAGAGAAAAGATTGGAACAGTTCCTGGAGAGTTTGAATATGTAATGAAAATAATACAGGAAGGAAGATATCAGGTAAATGAAACAAAACAGAAAATTGTTCAGTCAAACCTAAGACTTGTTGTATCTATTGCTAAGAAGTACACAAACAGAGGTCTTCAATTTCTGGACCTTATTCAGGAAGGAAATATTGGTCTTATGAAAGCTGTTGATAAGTTTGACTACAAAAAAGGATACAAATTCTCTACCTATGCTACATGGTGGATTAGACAGGCAATAACCAGAGCAATAGCAGATCAAGCTAGAACTATCAGAATACCTGTTCATATGATTGAAACTATTAACAAACTTGTGAGAGTATCTCGTTCTATGGTTCAGGAACTTGGAAGAGAGCCTACACCAGAAGAGATAGCTAAAAAGGTTGGAATGCCAGCTGAAAAGGTGAGAAAAATCCTTAGAACATCTCAAGAGCCTATATCCCTTGAAACACCGATTGGTGATGATGATGAATCACACCTTGGAGACTTTATTGAGGATAAAACTGTTCTCTCTCCTGAACAGCACGTACTAAGACAGGCTCTTAGACAACAGCTTGAAGAGGTTCTATCAACACTCTCAGAAAGAGAAGAGCAGGTTCTCAGATACAGATTTGGGCTTGAGGATGATACAGAGTATACCCTTGAGCAGGTTGGTAAAAAGTTTGGTGTTACAAGAGAAAGAATTAGACAGATTGAAGCTAAAGCCCTTAGAAAACTAAGACACCCTCACAGAGCAAAATATCTCAGACCATTCTGCGAAGAATAAAAAAAAGCTCCCGAAAGGGAGCTTTTTTGTTTTTGATATTTAA
>JALVKE010000159.1 GCA_027028005.1 Persephonella sp.
TAAGCCCATTAAACTGCTCTCTGGATTCAGCGTTTAGCTTTCCTGTCTGAGACATGGTAAACCCAATGATAAGTTTATCTTTGGCCATTGAAGAGGAGGCGAATAATCCCATACCAAAGATAAACACTGCTAAAACAGCTAATAACCTTTTCATGGTTACACCTCCCATAGGTTTTTTAAAGATCCAACATAGGAGATACCACACCAGAAATTATAAAATCAAGGAAGTTGCACTCTTTCATACAATTTAAAAACGATTAAAATTGTCAGTTAAACTAAATCATGATAAAATGTTTTTATGAGTATATTTTTAAAGCGCAAAGAAACAAGAATGATCTTTCCTCAAGAAGTCATAATAGAAATCACCAATATTTGTAATCTTAAATGCCTATATTGCCACTTTCATGGAAAAGGAGCATTAAGGAAAAGAAAATTGGGTTTAATGGAAAAAACACTTTGGATTAAAATATTAGAGGATATTGGTTCTTGGTCCGATAAAACCAAAGGAGTGAATATATGTTTGCATGGAGCAGGAGAACCTCTTCTTCATCCACAATTTGAAGAGATTTTGAAAAAGGCAAAAGGAATTCCAAAAGCAAGAATAGGCTTTATGACCAATGGAATGCTTTTCACAGAAAAGTGGCACAAATTGATTATAGACCTCCAAGTTGATTGGATATGGTTTTCAATAGACGGGACAAAGGCTGAAATTAATGATTTCTACAGGAAGGGAGCGTCTTTAAAAACAATAGAAAGCAACATACAAAATTTCGTAAATCTTAAAGAAAGAACCAAAAGCATTCATCCTGCTATTAATTTTAACATGGTAAGATATCCAGAGATAACTGAAGATGAGATGAAAGAATATGTAAAAAAATGGTTGCCCATCGCTAATATCGTTTCCATTGCAACATTTCGCCCTATAGGCTCTAAAAAACTATTATCCCCTGAAAACAAAAAAAATATACCCTACAAGCCTTGTCCATTAATATATTCACAGTTAGTAATAGGATGGGATGGAGAGGTGGGTTTATGCTGTGAAGACATAAATGTAGAAATAAAATTAGGAAATGTTAAAGCAGAAAATTTAATTTCTATTTTCAATGGAGATAGAATGCAGAAAATAAGAAAACTGCATGAGAAAGGGCAAAGAAAAAAAATTTCTCTTTGCAAAGATTGTGACGTATGGGCTTACAATCTCATTATTTATGAAAAAGAAACCTTAATCAATGGGATAAAAGTAAAAAAAGTAAAAACACCTGCTGCAATTACATATTATCCTATTGCCAAATGAACGAAATAATCGTATTATGGCCTAAAAATCACCCATACAGCACCTACGAGGAAAAATTTGCTCAAACATTCTGTCTTAAAAAAATAAAGAATAATGCTTCAAATATTATCTACTATACCGATCTAAAAAATGAACGACTCCCTATAGATGATGAAAAGAAGGTAATAGTTTTTAGAGATCCTTATACGTATCTTTCAGATACTGCCTTTAAAGCTCTAATAGAAAGTTGTAAAGACAAATTTGCCGTAGCACCAGTGTATACAGCAGAGGCCAATCACAAAGATCAAATTATAATTCCGCCTTTCCCTTATGTTGATCCTTTAAGCTTCGAAGAAGCAGCCCGAAAGCTTTATTCTAATGGAAAAATTATAATAACGTTAGATAATTCCCATTTTTCCTGTTTTTCCTGTTTGGCTAAGGATTTTTATAAAATAAACTCCCCTGAAATAACGAAAGCTTTCCACACTGGAGCTTTAGCCCATCGGTTTATAAAAATGTTTTCTTCTACAAGGGAAGACCTTATCCAGCTTCTTCCCAAGCAAATAAGTCACTTATTGGATATAGGATGTGCAGAAGGAGGATTAGGAAAATTATTGAAAAAACGCTTTCCCTCAATACAAGTTGAAGGAGTAGAAATTTCACCTACACTAGCTGCTAAAGCAAAGAAGATATATGACAGGGTATATGTGGGAAAATTCGAGGAAGTAAATCTTCCTCAAAATTTCTATGATAGTGTAATTGTAGGAGATGTATTGGAACACATGTTCGATCCATGGTATGCTTTAAAGAAAATATATAAAATTATAAAGCCCGGAGGATATCTGATAGGAAGCACTCCTAACATTTCACATTGGAGTATTATAAGACAACTTTTACTTGGGCGTTTTGATTATATCCCAGTGGGACTTTTATGTGTAACCCATATAAGGTTTTTTACTATAGATACCATTAACTCTGCACTAAAAGAATCTGGATTTAAAGTGGAATTAATAGAAAAAGTAAAAATTCCTCCAACCCCTGAAGCTTATGAATTCTTAAAGGATGTATTAACACATCCTAGCATCGACAAAGAAAATCTACTGTGTGCAGAAATTCTTTTTAGAGCTCGTAAGCCACCTTAAATATTCATCCAAAATTATATACAAAAATTTCAACGTGATAATAAACGGCGAAAAATGCTTAAGCCTTCTGTATCCGAGCTTCACCACTTCTTGATAAAGGGTAAAATCATCGCTAATATCAAGCGCGAATCGAAGAGCGTCTTTCCAGTTACCAAAAAGAGGATATTTTTTACCACAAGTTTCTTCAACAGGGGGTATTTTTCTTGAAATCACTGGTGTGCCGCACGCAATAGATTCAAGCACAGGAAGTCCAAAACCATCTTTAAAAGGCATATAAATAGTTATATAAGCTTTCTTATAAAAAGAAGGCATCATTGCTGGAGGAACTTTGACAAAAAAAGAGTCTATACAAAAATTTTTCTCTTTTTTTCTTGTATCGTGAGGAGAAATCCTGACTATTTTAAAACCTTTAAGTTTTTTCAAAAACAAAGCTATTTTAAGAGCATCTTCTACCCCCTTAAACGGTATTAAAGAACTGCCAACAATTAATACTTCCTTTTCTTTTTTGCCTTTTTCTATAGGTCTAACTGGAAAACCTAAAGGAATTGGTTGTCCCAATGCCTGTATCTTCCCCCTAGCATTTACCATTTTTAATCTATTAGCTACAAATTTATTAACAGTAACTCTTCTGCAAGAGTAGGAATAAAAATCATCTATAAGACGAGTAAGATGCCACAATTTCAAATCTTCAATATAATCACCTTCGTAACCCTGACATAAATGTATAAATGGCTTTTTATGTCTCCACTCTAAATAAATATTAAGCTGATTTGGAGAAGTTATTACTGCTACTTGGTACCCAGAAAGATCAATATTCCTAAAATCACCACAATGTATAACTTGTGAATAACGTGATTTAAACCAGTAAGGCATAGTTTTTTCGACAAATACTGTAGAATTAACTCCAAATATACAAGAAAGCCTTTCAGCATGTTCAAGCACAACCTTAGCTCCCCCTGATAACGCACCGGAAGAAAGAAAAAAGGCAACTGATATTGACTTCACACTATTTCCCATTTATGAGGCAAATAAACTAACCCAACCTCTTCTTTGCCTTTTTTCCTTAAAACTTTAAAAGATTTAATTTTTCTTTTAAGAACCACATTTCCAGAATCATCTAAAAGCACAACATGAAGTTCATAAATTCCAGGTAATAATGGTAGTGGGTCTAATATCCATTTAACACAACTCCCACTTTTTACAGGAGATAACCCATCCATCTGAGTAGAAGTGGCAAACACTATGACTCCGTCATTTCTGCTTATACCTAAACTTATATGACATGGATTAATATCACTTTCAAAGAAAACAACAACTTCAAATTTCTCGCCAGTTACATAAATTTCTCCTGTTGGCAGCTGCAAATCTAATCTAATGCCTGTGACATCGTTGTCAGAAATACATTCTTCTTCGGTGTCGTTGGTGATAGATCTAACAAAATTTTCATATTCAGAAGTAATCCTTTCAGCAGGACCGTCAAGCATCACTTTTCCCTGATGCAGCCACACAGCTCTTTCACACAAATGATTTACGTGATACATACTATGACTGCAAAATATTATTGTTTTTCCCTTTCTTTTAAATTCTTTTATTTTGTCAAAGCTTTTTTTCTGGAAATATTGATCTCCTACTGAAAGAGCCTCATCTATTATAAGAATATCAGGATCAACAGTTACAGCCAAAGAAAAGGCAAGTCTCATAAACATTCCAGAAGAATAAGTCTTCACAGGCTGATCTATAAACTCTCCTATCTCTGCGAATGAAATGATTTCCTCCTCGAGAGCAGGAGTAAGCTTCACACCCATAAGAGAAGAAGTCATACGAATATTCTCCCTACCTGTAAACTCTGGATGAAAACCTATACCAAGCTCCAACAAAGCAGCAGTTCTCCCAGAAACTTTTACTTCACCACTTGTGGGGTTCAAAACCCCGGCTATAATTTGTAAAAGCGTGCTTTTCCCAGCTCCATTAAGCCCAATAATGCCCACTGTTTCCCCACTATTGATGAACAAGGAAACACCCCTTAATGCCCAGTATTCTTTATGTAATTTTTTTCTTAACAAAAGTTCCTTTAGCCTATCTTGGGGTCTGCTGTACAGCTTATAAAGCTTGTGTACGTCTTTAAGCTCAACAAAATGTTTCATGTTCCCAAATAAGTATTCTTTTTTTTCATCTTTATCAGTATTATATATCCAAAATGGAAAAACAGATTAAAATCAAGATTATAACATTCATATTGGGTGTTCTTTATACCATACTTATATTACAAACAACTGCTCTTTCGAAGAAAATGTGTCTAGATATTATTATATCAGCGGATTTAAGACCATACATCGAAACCGCTGAGAGTGTTAAAGAAGAACTCAGTTTTAAAAGTAACTTATATTTTCTAAATATTGAAGGTGAAGACCATATTAAAAAAATTCTTGAAAGAAGCTCGTGTAAGCTTATTTTAGGGGTAGGATACAAAGCCTCATTTTTCATTTCCAAGCTTAAATTAACAGGAAAATATAAATTTTACACACTTGTTTTGTACCCTTTTTTATATAATTTTGATGAAAAATTTGTGTGTGGAATAAAACTTGACATACCACCGGAATTGATGCTCAAAGCATTACAACCTTCTAAGGGAAGGGTAGCAGTTATTTTTTCAGATAAAACACTTTATCCGTATATTAAAAACATCATTCAAACTTTTAAGGAACATAATGTTAAATTTGAGATAATTAGAATATCATCTACCAAAGCGCTTAAAAACCTAGCTGAAAAGATAAAGAAATTCAAATATATCATATTGATTCCAGATCCTATATTTTCATCTGAGGAAATAATCAAATCTATAATAACAATTTCCACTCTTAACAGAAAAATAGTAATTGGCTTTAATAGATATTTTTTAAAAAGAGGTGCTCCTATATCCATAATCGCTGACTATAAGCAAACCGGAAAGACAACTGCTGAAATGATAAATTATTATTTAAAAACAAAACTTTGCGTTAAGAAAACGGCATCATACAAGGTTATAATTCAAGAAAATATATTGAGGATGCTTCATGTGGAACATAAATAAAAGACTTTCAGCCATCATAATCACTGCTGTTGTGGGAGTTTCTCTCATCATATCCATTATAAACTATCAGTTATTTTCCAATATAATGACGAGAAACTTCGAAAAGAACATTAGAATAACTGCTAAACACTTTGCAGCAGGAGCTATTATAGCTCTACTTTTCAAAGATAAATTGCTAATAAAAAGGATGTCAAAAATTATAATGCAAGATCCATCAGTTAATGGAATAGAAATACAAGACAAAAACGGAAAACTTTTTTTCAAAGAAGGAACGAACTCAGGCAGAAAAATAGTTATACCTCTTTACACTGTAGAATCTGAGGAATCAGTACTTTTTGTTCCTTCTGAGAGGAAAAGGCTGGGGAGTATAACCATTTTCTACACGAACATTCCTTTATTAAAAGCTATGAGGATACTAATTCTAAAGATTAGCTTAGCTGTAATAGTAGTGGTAATTCTTACCCTATTTGTTGCACATTTTACACTATCAAGAGCCATCCTCAATCCTTTGTGGAATTTATTATCCGCTGTGAGAGAAATAACCAAAGGCAATTTAGACGTTGAAATAAAAAAAGTCTCACTTCCGGAAATAAATGAACTGTCAGCAGCATTTTCAGAAATGCTAACTTCCATTAAGCTTCACAGAAAATTACTTGAAGAAAGTTATGAAAATCTGGCAAAACAAAAAGCAATGGCTGAGATAGGGAAATTTTCTCTGATGATAGCACATGAGATTAAAAATCCTTTAGGAATAATAAAAGGTGCGCTGGATCTATTGAAAAAGAAAGAGATAGATGAAAACACAAGATCTCAACTCTTATCTTTTATAGAAGAAGAAACAGCAAGGATAGATTTGCTTGTGAAAAATTTCTTAGAACTTGGAAGAATATCCCAAGCAGAAATTCAAAAAGTCAATGTTTTATCTCTGCTTAATAATATTAAAGAAAAGATACTCGTAGAATATCCTGATGTAGAAATAATTATTGAATCCGAAGAATTCACCGTTGAGAGCGACCCAAATAAACTTCAAAGAATTATCACAAATCTCATCACAAACTCAATTGAAGCAAACGCTACTACTATAAAAATTCGAACCTTTATAGAAAAAGATACATGGGGAATCTCTGTCTCAGATAATGGCTCTGGCATAAAGGAATCGGAAAAGGAAAAAATTTTTACCCCGTTTTACACTACAAAAAGAGCAGGGACTGGGCTTGGATTAAGTCTTGTAGCTCGAGAGGTTTATTTATTAAATGGAAAAATAGATGTGGAATCAATTGAAAAAAAGGGGACAACTTTCACTATAGTGTTTCCAAGGAGGCACGAGAATGGCCCATATCTTAGTAGTTGACGACGAAGAAAAAATAAGAAAAATTCTTAAAATCATGCTCTCTTTAAGAGGCCATTCTGTAGATGAAGCTTCTACGGGAGAGGAAGCCTTGGAAAAGATAAAATCAAATTTATACGATCTTATTATAGCCGATATAAAAATGCCTGGAATAAGCGGAATGGACCTTTTAAAGGAAATAAATAATTTAGAATATCCATCTCCTGTTGTTTTTATAACAGCTTATGCCACTGTTGAATCAGCAGTTGAAGCCATGAAGATGGGAGCTATAGACTACATTACTAAACCCTTTGAAGAAGAAAGATTGATACTCACAATAGAACGAGCATTAGGGATTTCAAAATTAATAAGCGAAAAAAGACAACTACAGGAAGAACTGGACAGCAGAGTTTTGCCGAAAGATATTGTTTGTGAATCAGAAGCCATGAAAAAGGTTTTGAATTTAGCCAGAAAGGTTGCAAAACTTAGTGGAACTACTGTGCTTATACAGGGAGAATCAGGAGTAGGAAAGGAAGTTGTAGCAAGATATATTCATAGATTAAGCCCACGCTCAAAAAAGAGATTCGTTGCCGTAAATTGTGCAGCAATCCCTTCTACCTTGCTTGAAGCTGAGCTTTTTGGATACGAAAAAGGAGCCTTCACAGGCGCTTATCAAAGAAAAAAAGGAATATTTGAGCTTGCAGATGGAGGCACTGTCTTTCTTGACGAGATAGGAGACATGCCTTTAGAAGCACAGGTAAAAATCTTAAGAGTCTTACAGGACAAAAAAATACAAAGAATAGGCGGAACAGAGGAAATTCAGGTAGATGTAAGAATAATTGTGGCTACAAATAAAAATTTGGAACAACTTGTAAAAGAAGGAACCTTCAGAGAGGATCTATTTTACAGACTAAACGTATTTCCTATATATGTTCCTCCTTTAAGAGAAAGAAAAGAGGATATAATACCTTTAGTTAAACTTTTTGCAGAAAGAATTACTGGAAAGCATATAGAAGAACCTGTTCTTACTCCTGGTGCTGAGAAACTGTTGTTGAACTATCCTTTTCCTGGAAATGTGAGGGAACTGGCAAATGCAGTAGAAAGAGCTATTATACTTTCCGGTGGAGAGTTCCCACTAACAGTGGAGCATCTATCTTTCTTAACCATTAATAAAACAAAGCCAAAATATTCCATAGAACTTCCCCCAGAAGGTATATCCTTAGAAGAATTGGAGAAACAGCTAATAAAGCAAGCCTTAGAAAGAACCGGTGGAAATAAAAGCGCTGCCGCCAGACTGCTTGGTCTTACACGAACGAAACTAAGAACAAGATTAAAAATGCTGGAGGAAGAAAATTGAAAAAAATAATTTTTTTTCTTTTAATTCTAACAATTACTCCTAACATATCAGCAGGTATAATCAGTGAAAGATTACTTTTCATGGGGGAAGATACTCATATCATTTCAATAGCATCTGGCAGACCAGAGCTTCCTGAAAAAGCCCCAGCTGTGGCAACAGTTATAGACAGTAATGACATAGAAAAATTGGGATTAAGAACTTTAAGAGAAGTCTTATCAACTGTTCCAGGATTTTACACACCCCCATCCAGTGAAATGCCTGTTTTATATATGAGAGGAATAAAATATGGTCCCTTAATGCTGTATGATGGAGTTCCATTAACCACCGACAGCACAAAGGCAGTCTATCCTTTAGAGGAAGAACTTAATTTAGAATATATCAAAAGAATAGAAATTGTGAGAGGCCCTGGCTCTGTTTTATGGGGACCAGACGCATTCACAGGAGTGATAAATATAGTGCCTAAAAGAGGGCGAGATATAAACGGTGTCTCTGTAAAAACCATTTTAGGAACTCCTTTTGATGAAAGAGGAGTTTCTGTTCTTTTTGGAAATGACTGGGGAAATCTGGATATAATGGGATTTCTAAGCTCATATACCAAAAAAGGACTTTTAGGAAAGAAAACCCAAGAATTTATGGAAGGAGTTTTCAAATTAAATTATTTAAATTCTCTTAAATTATCTTTTAGATTTTCCAATTACAGAAGACCATTTGTTTCCAATTATTACAGAAAAAAAGATTTCAAATGGCTTTCACGGTTTGACCTGCCTTTTAACATCATTAAATTAGAATATACCAAAAAATTTGCACACACATCCTTCAAACTGAAGGGCACATATTCAAAATGGAATATCACAAGAAAAGAAGGTAAGTTTTCCTGGAGCTACAGAAACAGCATATATTATGGAGAACTTTCTATAAATCAGGATCTGTTTAACGAAAAAGGACTTTTAACAGCAGGTCTTTCAATAAGAAGAAACTTTGTAAAAAACGCTTTACTTTCTGTAAAAGCTTATATACCAGAATATCTACTATATCTCTCCAGTTTCGAACCCTTTCCTTCTTCCAGCTTTAAGTATGTAACTATAGAGAGAGACTTTGACACTACACTAATTTCAGTTTTTGCCCAATACGTTCACAGATTCAAATCCGCAGAGATATGGGTTGGTGGCAGATACGACGATCACAGTGATTATAAAAGCACTTTTTCTTATAGCTTAGGGGCCAATTTTTATCCTTCCAAGCACTACACTCTTAAAATAATTGCGGGAAAGGCTTATAGAACTCCTTATGCCACTCAATTTTTAAAAAGAGAAATAGATCCTGAAAAGGTGACTACTTTTTCTGCAGAATTATCTTTCAAACCTTTTCAAAATATGAGTTTTGATTTTGTAATTTTTAAAAACAATATTAAAGACTACATAAATGAAGATCCTTTTGGAGGATACTCTCTGCCTCACTCATTTTCTATATCTGGTGCTGAGATTTCATGGAACTGGAAAACAAAGTACGTAAGATTATGGGCAAATTATACCTTTTTAGGTTTTAAAGGCGGTAAAGAAAGATACAAGATTTTTGAAAAAACAGTATCAACTCCAAACGGAGAAAAAAACATGTATAAATATTACAAAAACAATGTGGACTTAGGCAGCAAACACATGCTTTCTGCTGGTCTTACTCTTAACCCAGACAAGACAACCTTTTTGTCTATAAAGTTAACAAATTGGGGCAAATTCTATTATAAATACTTAAATTCAGAAAAAAGCTTTGTAACAGGCAGGCAGCTTTTTCTTGATGTGTTTTTCAGCAAAAAGTTGAAAAACAACCTGGTCCTATCAGTTAAATGTGAAAATCTATTAGGAACACGGAAAAAACTACCCGGAAGATTCGGTAGATATAAAGAAAACGGAACAAAATTACTTTTTACGTTGAACTACAAATTTTAATTCACCAATTCGGGATGAATTTTTACGTTCTCTTTTGTTAAGGCATTCTTTATTATTTTTTCTACTAAGCTTTTTTTAAACTCCTCCCTTAATTTATTACGTATAAGATCTTTGACTTCCTTAAGTGGAAGAACCTTACCTTTTGAATCTTTAAATTCGTCCTTATGAGTTTTATAGTATAACTCTATATCTTTATCAGAAACCTTGAAACTCTTCATCCGCTTTTCTACTTTTTTTTTCAACCACATGCGGGCTAACGCCTCTTTTTTAGCAAATTCCATTCTTATTTTTACCTCTGGAAGCCTATCAAATCCTTCCTTCTTAGCTATTTGAGAGATTGCTTCAATTTCAGCAAGATGCTTTATAAAACGCAAACGATAGAATCTATTATTTTTCAATATAACCTGCTTTTCTGGTTCCAGCGTTTTAACGAGCAATTTATAACTCTTTAAAGTAACAGTAAAACCCTTTCCATCAATAACCACCGAACTCTTCCCAAAAACTGTTCCATAACAAATCAAGACCAATAATAAACAAAAAATTTTACTTCCAATTAATCTCAAGAGACACTCCTCCCCTTGATTCATTACTATTGTTAAACAAAGTAGCTACCCACCATCCACACTTACTCTCCTCTGAATTTACATTAAGATACAGCAATTTGGTAAGCCATCCTGTCATACAATAATAATAACCTTCATAACCAGCGGATCTTGGACAATAATTAGCGTTATATTCATACAAATATTGCTTTATCCTATCATAATCATCCCAAGAAGGGAAACTGTCGCTTGAAATAGATGAACCGTCATTGCCAATAAATTTAACCACAGGTTCAATTACACCATAACCATAACTCGAACTTTCCCCTATATAAAAGCTAATACTAGAAACATCAGAACATCCATAAAAATATACACGCTTAAATGACTTCCTTGGAATATCCACAGTATAAATATGCCCCTTTTCTAAATAGAGATATCCCCCATCCTGTTCACCAGGTACAACGTTGATATTAACATTGCCTTCCAAAGAAGTGCTATTTACTTTAACAGTAAATTCGGCGCTATACTCTCCAACGGAAGAGGCAGTAATATCAAGCTTCAACATATCACAATCATTAACTTCCTTCTCTACTACAAGCCAATTTCCATATTCAATTTGATCAGTAGAATTCCCATTGTTCACAAGATCAAAATTACATATCCTCTCACCACAACCATTAACTACTTTAACTATTATATTTTTACTTTCACCAACTCTCAACGTATAATCAAATGACGAAGGACTGAGCTTAATCTCAGAAGGATCACAGCTCTGATTACTACCTTCTGAAGGATTATAACCGTTCCACTCTTCTAAACTCCCTGAATAATTTCTAGTTGAAAGATTTCTTAATTTGCTTAAGAAAAGCAAAAATCCTTGATTATTAGAAGCCGTATTTGTTCTTTGATTATCTTGCTCTTCAGCGTTTTTTTCTGTTTTATTAGTAGAGTTGTTAGAATTACCCTCACTATTAACATTATTAATAAAATTTTCAAACCCCGAACTAACCAAAATGTGAGCAGAGGCACAATCATTCTCATTTACACATATATGTAAATCATAAGGGAAAATCTTATCCTCTTTCCAATATATGGCAAAGTTAGCATAATCAGGAGGGGTAGAGGATGAATATATATTGAAGACCTCTTTCTGCCAAGCACATCTAAAAATAAGAACCCCTGTCAAGGTGGAAAAATCCGTTGGCTTACAATAGAATTTCTCCCCTTGAACTTCTCTCCATATATA
>JALVKE010000160.1 GCA_027028005.1 Persephonella sp.
GACACCTGAACAGAGAGAAACGCTCAGGAAAGTGCAAAATTTACTACGAGAAAGCAACTTTAAATCATTAGCAGGCGAAAATAATTTAGCGAGAGAGGTTAAGAGTTTTAAAAGTTTTGCCTATAATAAAGTTACTTCTTACAATAAAGAAACTTCCGAAAAATTTAATTTTCATTCAGAACGCCACGCCTGGGCACAGGAAAAATATTCAGCAATGTGGAGAGAACGAACAGGAGCGGAGATACAATCCCCTATAAAATATTATTCGGAGCAGTTAGAGGAGAGCGGATGGAGCGGAGAGGGGAAGTTTTACGACGCTATTTCGGAATTTGAAATTAAACCTTTTTGGGAATACGTCCAGGAGCAAGTCCCGGACCCGGAAATAGATTTTAAAGAAATTGATAATGAAATCCGTCAGGAAATATCCGAGGAGCTTGGACATTCAAGGCTCGATATTACAAACACATATCTTGGGCATCCATAAAAAAAACAAAACTTTTTCCTTGACTTTTATTATGTATTATGTTATTATTTACATATAGAATACATAAGAAAGGAGAGGAAAATGGAAATTAAATTTTTTTGGACAGAGGAAGAAAAAATCAAATGGGCAAAAAGAATTCTTCAGGAAGAAGGATATATAGTCCGGGACAAAAAAGAGGTTCAGGAAAATATCACAAAGGCACGAAATAAAAGAACAGAAATGATTTTGAAAAAGATAGAATTAGCAAAACAAGAATTGATAAATGAAGGCAAAGATATAAATGCTCATTCGGTAAGTAAGAAAGCAGGGATTAATTACCGAACAGCTCTAAAATATCTTTAACTACAAGGAATCGGAGTTAATTTAATTTCAGGAAGAGAGCTATCAACATCAATGTTTTCTTCATCAATTTGTTCTTTTGTAAGACTTTTTAAATTAATCCCTTTGTCTTTTAATTTCTTTTGAACCCTGAAAAACGTTCTCCTTGACTGCTGATTTATAAGCTCTTCTTTTGCATATTTATAGCCAACTTCAAGCACTCTTTTAATGAAAAATTGTTCCTGTAAAGTAAAAGTATTTTGTTCTTCTTTTTTCTTAAAATGTTCTTGAAATTTTAAGATTTGCATAGCCTCCCCCTCAAAATATTTCTTTGTTTTTTGTAGCATATCATAATTAAATTTTGCAACCCCCAAGTGCTTTAACTTCTCCTTCTTTAAAGAAAATTCAAGCCTGACAATATCTTTTATTTCTAAAAACAAATCCTTTATTTTTTTATTACTTCTATCCAATCTACCCTTTGAACATAAACTTTTCAGGTCATAATACTTACTATATAGCTTCTTGGTTACCCATCTGCTTGGGTAATAAACACTTGATTGAAAGTGATTACTTCTAATTTTTGCTATCTTCCCCATCTGTAAGTATAGAATCTCAAAAAAGTCTAAAACTTCTAACCCTGCAAGTCTATAATTCCAACCAACATCAACCCGCATTAGCTCTATATTCTTAAACTTTATATCAAAACCAAACTCATTAAGCATTTTTACAAACAAGCAAAAATAAGCATAATCAACCGCCATACTATTATTATTGTGATTATAATTTATTCCTATTCTCTTTCTATTGATAAATTTATGTAAGCTAAACTCAAAATAGATATAATCACCAAAATTTTGCATATATATATGCTCAAACTGACTTGTTATATCATCATAGGCTATAAACTTGTTAAATTTTCGCAACTCTCTCCCGTCTGGCGTAAGTGTCAAAATAGAACAACTCACACTTTCAAAAATTTTCATATTATATTCATCTGCAAAAATTCTAAATCGAACTGTATCAATCATCTAAAACCCCCAAACCCTTGACTATCAAGGCTTTTTTCAACTGTAACCTAAAAGTTAATGATTTCAATAGTTTATTAAAAAAAGTGCCAAAAGTGGCACTCAACTGCTGTGTTACGTGTATAGCAGTTGACAAAAATTAAAAAACATTACTCAAGGTCAAGTTTAATTTTTTTATTACTAATTATATCTTTAATTGCTACCCTCACAAATGCAGCCAGTGACATCCCAGCTTTTTTTGCCAATTGTTTTAGTTTTTCATACTCTTTTGCGTCAATATTAAGATTTAATCTTTTAGTTTCCATTTTATTCCCTCCTTTTTAACTCAATTTTACAGTAAATATAGCGTTAATATCATAAGAAGTCAAGTAACCTTAAAAATTTTTTTAAAGGTCGCCTGCCGAATAAACGATAGTGGCTCGGAACAAAGAAAAAACTCCCGCCAAACATTCGTTTGTCAGTCGTTTTTCTTTTTGTTCCGGAATATCTTTTTCATGGCGTCAGGCTCTAAAAGGAAAAAAATATTTTTCCTCTCCCCCTATTCAGGTGAGGGGAGAAGGAAAAAATATTTTTATTTAAATAAATATTTGTTCAAATTTTGTGGAAAAACCTTCAGGACTTGAGCTTACTTTCGTTCGCATTTGTCCTGAAGATTTTTAAAAGAATGCGAGGCTTGCCGGCGAGCTGATCCGCAAGACAGCGAGCAGGCAAACGAGTATATTTCTAAAACTTGTTTTTTTTAGAAAAATTGGTTATATAATTTATAACCATACCCCATCGGGGTAACTCCACATTGTGGAGCAAAGGCAACCAAGCCTTACTGTTTATCAGATTATCAAAATAGACTTCACCAAGAAGTCGTCAAATCACCAAATAACACCCTACTTGCGTAACCAAAAACTTTAATCTTTAGCCAGCAAACTCTAAACAAAGATTTTAAAGAAAGCCACCGCCGAACAGTCTTAATTTTTTTTATTTTTAAATAAAATAAAATTAGACTGTGAGGCAACCAGTGAGGCATATCGAAGCCACAAAACCACAAAAAACAAGACCAAACAGCTTTGCGGAGCAAAGCTCCAATAAAAATAATATTTGCGGAGCAGATATTATTTTTCCTCTCCTTGTTACAGCTCAATTGAGCTGTTTTATATAAATTTACAGGTTTACCTGACCTTTAACAGGTTTTTCTTTTTTTGCGGAACTCAATCAACCTGCGGAGCAGGAAAGGAGGGAATGAAATATGGAGATAATTAAAGATTATAAGAAAAATACACACAGATATTTAAGCCGAAAAGGAATAACAAGTAAAACTTGGAAAAGAAAAAATAGAGTGATTTTGGACTTCTTGTTTTTTGCAAAAAAAACAAAGAAGATTCGGAAAATGAACGAATTAAATGAGAAAATTAAAAGAGAATATCTCCTGAAGGTCAAAGATGAGAAAAAGCTGGCTGACAAGACCCTCAAGGACTACAAATACATTCTCTCAAATTTTTTTGAGAGAGCAAATATCCTGAAGTAGTCAAATATGGCTACTTCAGAGGGGACTATGTCCCCTTTTTCTTTTTTCACAAGAATTTTTCCGATTTTATTAAAAAATTCTTATGAAAGGGGAAAAAATGAGTATAGTCGGACAGACAAAATTCAGAACACAAAATCAGACAAATTTTCTTTCTCGTCAAATTGTTCAGGAATATAATCATCGTTCCGAGGACAATTTTGTCAAAACAGTTTTAAATGATTTACGAGAACAAGAAATAGTTAATAATTTGAGACAGTTAGATGAATCAAAAATTCAGGAATATATCGAAAATTTACAAGAACGACTTGCGGACGGAGAAATTACAAACACAACGACAGCGAATTATGTAACAGCTCTAAATACTATCATAGATTACACGAATTTTGTTACAAATTCAGAGCTTGAACATGTTTCAGCGAAAGAATACAATTTACAACGAACATTTGACTATTCAGACAAAAGCATATCAGAGCAACAACATCAAAATTTTAAAGAATATTTGAAAGACAAATTTCAGGAAACAGGAGACACACGATTTGAAAGGCTTTCAGCCTCTCTTGAACTTCAAAAAAGTTTTGGACTGCGGGCAAGGGAAAGTTTCGGCTTACGGTCAGAAACTATCCAGAAAGGATTAGAAACAGGAAAACTACATCTTACAAAGCACGATTACACGAAAAATGGGCGAGAAAGAACAATAGAGGTAAAGACACCTGAACAGAGAGAAACGCTCAGGAAAGTGCAAAATTTACTACGAGAAAGCAACTTTAAATCATTAGCAGGCGAAAATAATTTAGCGAGAGAGGTTAAGAGTTTTAAAAGTTTTGCCTATAAT
>JALVKE010000161.1 GCA_027028005.1 Persephonella sp.
CTTCCATATCTGTTCCTGCTTCATCTTCAAAAGCAGTAATTTCTTTAATATCTATATCTCTGTTGTAATTACAGTTTAAAAGATCTATAAATGTTTTTTTCATATCTTTTAAAGGTACTTTGTCTTGGGGTCTTGCCGGTCCTGCAAGAGAAGGTTCTATCTGAGACATATCTATCTCAACAATATCTGAGTATTCAGGCGTTTCCTCTCCTGTATAGAAAAGCATATTTTCCTTTGCATAAGCCTCAACAAGCTCTGCTGCTTTGTCTCTATTTGTTAGTCTAAGGAAATTAACAGTTTCTTCATCTACAGGGAAGAATCCCATTGTTGCCCCATATTCTGGAGCCATGTTTGCTATTGTTGCTCTATCAGGTAGAGAAAGTTTTTTAACTCCTTCTCCAAAGAACTCAACAAATTTTTCAACAACTCCAAGTTCTCTTAATTTTTGAGTTATTGTTAAAACAAGGTCAGTTGTTGTTGCTCCTTCAGGAAGCTCTCCTGTAAGCCTTACACCAACAACTTCGGGTATTTTCATATAGTAAGGCTGTCCAAGCATAACAGCTTCAGCTTCAATACCACCAACTCCCCATCCCATTACTCCAAGGCCATTTATCATTGTGGTATGGGAGTCTGTTCCTACAAGAGAGTCAGGAAATGCTACTGTTTCTCCATTTTCTTCTTTTGTCATAACAACTTGTGCTATATATTCAAGGTTAACCTGATGGATGATACCACTTCCTGGAGGGAAAACTCTCATATTGTCAAAAGCTTTTTGTGCCCATTTTAGAAGAAGATATCTTTCTTTGTTTCTTTTATACTCAAGCTCAAGGTTTTTCTTATAAGCATCCTCTGTTCCAAAAAAATCTATCTGAACAGAGTGATCAATAATAAGATCTACTGGAACAAGTGGATTAACCTTTTTAGGATCCATACCTAGTTCTTTTGCAGCATCTCTCATAGCTGCAATATCAACAACACCGGGAACACCTGTGAAATCCTGCATTATAACTCTTGCAGGATGATGAGGAATTTCTACAGGTGTTTCATACTTTTTTTTCCAGTTAGCAATATTTCTTAGATGTTCCTCTGTTACAACCTTCCCATCGAGATTCCTTAAGAGATTCTCAACAAGAATTCTTATTGAGAAAGGAAGTCTTTCAATGTCTCCTACATTTTTTTCATGAAGTTCCTTTAGGGAGTAATAAGAGTAAACATTATCTCCTACTGTGAGATGTTTTTTAAATGTGTCTTTTTCCATAACGACCCTCCAAAAGAGTTTTTATTATTTTATCAAAACTCTATACACGTTTTGATTCCATTGTGATATTAGAAATTTCATAAAAAATTTCTTTCCAATGTTTATACTAAAATTAGTAAATTCTAACTAAAATATGGAGGGTACAATTGATAGACAAAGATTTTACTCCAGAGGAAAAGAAAGCAACACTGGGACTTGCAGGTATTTTTTCTTTAAGGATGTTAGGACTTTTCCTTGTTCTTCCAGTTCTTAGTATCTATGCTTCTCAGTTTCCTGGAGCAACCTCTTTTCTCGTTGGTGTTGCAATAGGTGCATATGGTTTAACTCAGGCATTTTTTCAGATTCCTTATGGGCTTTTAAGTGATAAAGTTGGAAGAATTCCCATTTTGATTTTTTCAACAGTTATTTTTATCCTAGGGAGTTTACTTGCTGCATATGCTTCGTATGAAGAGAGTATATATATGCTCATTGTTGGAAGACTTCTTCAAGGTATGGGGGCTGTTTCTTCTGTAGTTATAGCATTAATTGCTGATCTTACAAGACCTGAGATAAGAACGAGAGCAATGGCCACTATAGGGGCTTCTATAGGAATGGCTTTTGCTTTTGGTATGGTTATAGGTCCCTGGATTGCAGCTCACTTTGGTCTTGCAGGGGTATTTTTATTTACAGCTATTTTAGCTGCTATATCTTTGCCTTATATTATCTGGGGAATTCCTAGACCAAAGGTAATTGTTCACCATGAAGATGCAGAGTTTACAGGTTCTTACCTTGGAGAGGTTTTAAAAAATAAAAATCTCCTTAAGATGGATTTTGGAATGTTTACTCTCCATATGGGGTTAACTGCAGTATTTACAACAGCTCCTCTTATACTGAAACAATTTATGGATCCGAAAGATTTATGGAAGGTTTATCTTGTTATGTTTTTAGTAGGACTTGTTTTAATGGTTCCTTCTACAATAATTGCTGAGAAAAAAGGTCTTATAAAAGAAGTTAAGATTGCAGCAATAGTTATTCTTTTAATATCTTTTGGTTTATTTATAAAGTTTGAAAATGAGTTTGTTCCTGCTGTTATTGCAATTATTGTGTACTTTACAGGATTTATGATGCTTGAGCCTATAATGCCTTCTCTTATGAGTAAGTATGCAGATCCTAGAACAAAGGGAACTGCTGCAGGGGTATTTAATACATTTCAGTTTTTTGGTGCTTTTGTTGGTGGTGCAGCAGCAGGTTATCTTATGAAATATGGAACTGATTATGTGTTTTACTTTTTAGGCCTAATAACTATTATCTGGCTTCTTGTTGTTTTATCTCTTGAAATGCCAGAGAAAACTTCTAAGTAAGCATGTTTATTATATAGTTTGAAATCAAAGAACCTTTTTCTGTAAGGGAGATCTTCCTCCCTTTTTTTTGTAAATATCCTTCTTCTATTAGAAAATTTACTTTATCTTTGTTTTCAACAAAGCTTTCCTCTACACCTTCAACAGTTCTAAGACCAAGGATTACCTTTTCTCTTTTTATATCTTCTTTAGAAAGTTTATCAACAAAAAGAACAGGTTTTTTTCCTTTATTTACCTTTTTCATATAATCATCAAGATTTTTTGTATTACCAAATCTTGTATTTTTGATAAAAGACCATGCAGATACACCAATACCTAAAAAAGGAGTATGATTCCAATAGAAAAGGTTATGTTTACATTCGTACCCCCTTTTAGCCCAATTAGATATCTCATATCTAAAAAAACCTTTTTCTGAAAATTTTTTGTTTAGAAGCAGATACATCTCCTCTAGAAGGTTTTCCTCAGGGAGAAAAAACTCTCCTTTTTTAACCTGTTGTCCTAAAGGGGTTCCTTCATATGCTGTTAGCATATATGCTGATATATGAGTTATAGGAAGATATATATATATATCAATATCTTCTTCTAGTTCTTCTAAGGTTTGTCCCTGAATACCATAAATCAAATCAAGATTTATGTTTTCTATACCTGCTTTTTTTGCATACTCCACTGTTTTTATAGTGTCTTTAGGAGAATGATTTCTTCCTAATATCTTTAGATTTTTTTCAAGAAAACTTTGAGCACCTATACTTATTCTATTAACTCCATACTCTTTAAGTTGTAAAAAATCTTTATATCTATATGTTTTAGGATTTACTTCTACAGTTATCTCTAATTCTCTTTTTGTTTTTACACTATCTTTAATGAAAACTAAAAAATTTCCTATAAGTTCTGGTCTTAGAATAGATGGAGTTCCTCCTCCAAAATAAATAGTTTCTAAATAAAAATCCTCTTCTAAATAAAAAGAGAGTTCTTTTTTTAGAGTTTCAACATATTTTTTATGAATGTTTTTGTTCTCAACAACTATAGATGTAAAGTCGCAGTAAGGACATTTTATGTTACAAAATGGTATATGAATATATAATCCCTTTATCATAATTACCTCAAATCAAACAGTGTTTTATTGCAATTTATCAAGCCTTAGAATATACTATTCTAACTTAATAAAGACAAACTCTAATGGAGGTAATACAATGAAAGTTAAAGTATCTGTTGATCAAGATCTTTGCACTGCTTGTGCTCTTTGCTATGATGAGCTTCCTGAAGTTTATGAAGATCAGGGAGATGGAATAGCAAAAGTTAGAGATGATATTGGTGGTGATGGTGCTATTATAGAAGGAGAACTCGCAGAAAGAGCTTTAGAAATTACTGAAGAATGTCCTTCTGGAGCATTAATCACTGAAGTTGTGGAAGAGTAACAAAAAGGGGCTCTATGCCCCTTTTTTCTTCTGTTTTTCATAATTTTCAATTTTCTCGTGTAAATCAAGTAGATCTGTTTTTGGCTTTTCTATATTGTTAAAATGTCCTTTTAGAAACGCCGCCCCAACAATCAGTAACCATCCAATTAATGTTAAAACATTGGCTGAAACCTGAACTAAATAAGCTCTTAAATCAACTCCATCTTTAGAGTATGGAGAGCTAAAAAATTCTATTGTTTTATAAACAATCATTCCACCAACAAAGAAAACAACAAGAACGGTGATTACTAGAGCAATAGTTTTTGCATTGAATTTTATTTTCATGATGCACCCCCTGACTTTAGAGTCAGGGGAAATATAAGAAAAAATTAAAAATTTTCAAGAATTTAGTGTTTTTTCTCTCCTTTTGCCATTCTAATAGCATGCTTTAAAAGAGGAGCTATTAATCTAATGTTGTCTTTTACTCCTCCTGTACTTCCTGGAAGATTAATAACAAGAGTAGCATCTCCTATTATTCCACAAACACCTCTAGATAAGAGAGATTTAGGAGTAAACTTTATTCCTACTATTCTCATTGCTTCAGAAAAACCTATCATCTCTGTTCTTATTACTTCCCTTGTAGCCTCTGGAGTAGTATCCCTTTTACTGAATCCTGTTCCTCCTGTAGTAAATATAATGTCAACTTTTCCTTCAAGATCCTTTAACTTCTCTGCCAGCAGCTCTTTCTCATCAGGTAAAATCTCGTAGTGGACTACACTTCCTCCAAATTCATCTTCTATTATAGATATTGCAGTTTTTCCACTTTTATCTTCTGCTTCTCCTCTAGCACATGTGTCAGAAAGGGTAATAACTGCGCATTTTAGACCTGAAAGATCTTCTGCATAATCAGACTTCCCACCTCTTTTGGATACAAGCTTAATATCTCCAATAACCATATGTTTATCAAATGCTTTTAACATATCGTATACATTAAGCAAAGCTGCTGATACAGCAGTTAGAGCTTCCATTTCAACTCCTGTTCTTCCAACGCACTTTACCTCTGCTGTTACATAAACTCCATCTTCCTGAAGCTGTGTATCAACAACAACATGGTCAATCATAATGTTATGACAGAAAGGAAGTATATCTGGGGTTCTTTTTGCCCCTAAAAGTCCTGCCATCTGGGAAGCTAAAAGAACATCTCCTTTAGGAACTTTTTTATCTTTAATCATCTTAACACTCTCTTTAGAAAGATATATCTTCCCTTCAGCTTTTGCTGTTCTAATTGTTTCAAATTTATTAGAAACATCCACAGGCTTAAATCCCATATTTGACCTCCTAAAATAAGATTATTTTTGCTAATTTAGAATAACATAGGTAGTATATTTAGTAATTATCTGAAAAGGGAGGATCAGGTGAAAAAAGTAAATGTTGGTATTGTAGGATATGGAACAGTTGGAAATGGTGTGGCTAAAATATTAGAAGAGAAGAAACAGCTCCTTAAGAAAAAATCAGGGGTTAATATAAATTTATGCAAGGTATATACGAGAAACTGGAATAAAGAGTTTCTCTATCCACTTCCTGAGGAGAAAAAAGCTTACTCTTATGAAGAGTTTATAAACGATGAAAACATGGACATTGTTGTTGAGCTAACTGGAGGTATTGATTTTCCCTTAAAACTTATAAAAGAAGCTATTGAAAAAGGGAAGCATATAGTCACTGCAAATAAAGCTCTCCTTGCTGAGAAAGGAAAAGAGGTTTTTTCTTTAGCTGAGGAAAAAGGAATAAGGGTAGGATATGAGGCTGCTGTAGCAGGGGGAATACCTATAATAAGGGCTTTGAGGGAAGGTCTTGTAGCAAATAAAATTGAAAAAATATATGGGATTTTAAACGGAACAACTAACTATATTCTTACGAAGATGTATAAAGAGGGTCTTGATTTTGACACTGTTCTAAAAGAAGCTCAAGAACTTGGATATGCTGAAGCAGACCCAACCTTGGATATAAATGGAACTGATGCAGCACATAAGATAGCTATTTTAGCCTCTCTGTCATACGGAGGATTTATAGATTTTTCTCAGGTTTATATAGAAGGTATTGAACATATTGATAGTTTGGATATAGACCTTGGAAGAGAGCTTGGTTATACACTTAAACTTCTTGCTATTGCAAAAGGGCATAATGGAGAAGTGGAAGTTAGAGTTCATCCTACATTCCTTCCTGATGAAAATCCTCTATCTAAGGTTGATGGAGTATTTAACGCTGTTATGGTTGAAGGAGATGCTGTTGGTGAGACGATGTTTTACGGAAAAGGAGCTGGCAGTATGCCAACAGCAAGCTCTGTTGTAAGTGATATAGTTGATATAGCAAAAAGTATAGCTTTAGGTGTTGGTAGAGAGATAGAAATAACATCTATGAACTGGGAACATAAAGATCTTGTTTTAACAAAAGTTAAGGATTTCTATACAAGATACTATGTAAGATTTACTGTTCCTGATATAACAGGAGTTTTAGCTAAGATTTCTACAGTTTTTGCTAAATACAACATAAGTATTGCAGCTGTGATACAAAAGGAAAAAGTGCTTAGTTTAACAAAGAAAAAGCAGGAAAAGGTTGTACCTTTGGTTATACTTACCCACACAGCTTCCGAAAATAGTATACAAAATGCAATAAAAGAGATTGAACAGCAAAAAATAACTGAAGAAAAAACAATACTAATAAGAGTAGAAGATGAGGAGAGTTAAATTTAAAAATATTAAAGGTTAAAAAATTGAGCTTTCTAAAAGTTAAAAGAAGGACAATAGGTTTATTTTTAGCACCTGTTGTTTCTGCTGTTATTTATATAATCCCTATGGAGCTGAGTAATGAAGCTCACCTAGTTTTTTCTATTATGGGCTTTTGTCTTGTTTTCTGGCTTACAGAAGTAATTCCTCTTTCTATGACGGCATTTTTAGGAGTAACTGCTGCTGTTGTTTTAGGAATTGTAAATGTAAAACAGGCTTTTTTAAGTTTAGGGCATCCTGTTATCCTTCTGTTTTTAGGTAGTTTTTTGATAGCCCAAGCAATGACTAAACATGGACTTGATAAAAGGTTTGCTTTAAATCTTCTTTCAAAAGATTTCTTTCTAAAAAGTCCAATAAGACTTATAGCAGGCTTTTCTATTATCTCTTTTCTCCTCTCTATGTGGGTAAGTAATACAGCTACTACAGCAATGCTTCTTCCTCTTGTTCTTGGAATTGTTCATATGTTTAAACAAAAGCATATAAAAGATATAAATACTTTTAGTATGTTTGCTTTGCTTTCAGTAGCTTACGCTGCTTCTATAGGAGGGGCTTCAACTCTTATTGGAACACCTACAAATCTTATTGGTGCCGGTTTTTTAGAAGATGAAGGATACGACATTGATTTTCTAAAATGGTTTTTGCTTGCCTTTCCAATAACATTTACCAGTTATATAGCTCTCCTATTATATATAAAATTTCATATAAGAAACTTTTCCTTTGAACCAGAAAAGATAAAAAAACTTATAAAGGAAGAAAAGAAAAAACTTCCTAAAGTTTCAAAAGGAGAAAAAAACACTATATTTGCATTCTTTCTAGCTGCTTTCTTATGGATACTACCAGGCTTAGCAAATCTATTTGGAAATCAAGAGCTTTATAAATTTTTAAAAGCCCATATGCCTGAATCTATTGTTGCTATTGTTGCAGCAATATTTTTATTTTTACTTCCTGCAAACAAAAAAGAGGGAACATTAACATCTAGAGATCTAAAAGATTTAGATTGGGATACAATACTCCTCTTTGGTGGAGGTATAGCTTTAGGAAAACTTATTATAAAAACAGGGCTTGCTTCCTATATAGGGAAAAAGATATCAGCTTTAGTTTCTCCAGAGATGATAATCTTATTTATCTTTATACTTATCCTCTCAATGATATTTTTAACAGAAATAAGCTCAAACACAGCTACAGTTATCACATTTGTTCCTATTCTTATAGGTGTGCTAAAAGAACTTCATGTAGATTTATTTTATCCTTTATTTGGTGTTATAATAGCTGCTAGTTATGCTTTTATGCTTCCTATAGCTACACCACCTAACGCAATTATTTACGGCAGTAAGCTTATTCCAATAGATAAAATGGCAAAAGTCGGTCTTTTTATGAACATAATAGGATCGGTTATAATAACTATTTTCATACTAATCTATATGAGGTGAGGTGAGTATATGGAAACAAAATGGGAATTTTCAGCTGGCGGAGTTGTTTACAGAAAGAATGACGAAGGAAAGTTAGAAATTCTTTTAATCAGAGTTAAAAACAGATGGAGTTTTCCAAAAGGAAATATTGAAAAAGGTGAACCTAAAGATCAGGCTGCTTTAAGAGAAGTAAAAGAAGAAACAGGAGTTGATGCAGAAATAGTTGAGTACTTAGGAGAAGTAGACTACTGGTATAGCATGGGTCTCACAAGAATACATAAGTTTGTTTATTACTACCTTATGAAGTATTTAGGTGGAGATATTGTTCCACAAAAAGAAGAAATTGATGAGGCAAAATTTGTACCATTTGAAGAGGTTGAAAAACTTTTGACTTATCCAACAGACAAAGAAATATTTGAAAGAGCAAAGAAGGTGTTGAAAAAAATAGGTGAAATTTAATGACATATAGGCTTTTAGAAATAGCCTTTAACTATATAGAAAATCTTTCAAGAGAAAAAGCATTAAAAAAAGGGGAGGTTATAGCCTCCCTTTTGAAATTGATTAGATATAGAAAAGATGTTGTCTTAAAAAATTTAGATATAGCCTTTCCTGAAGAAGCTAAAGAGTGGAAAGAAAATATCTATAAAGGAACTATATCAAACATTGGACGAAACATAATTGAATTTCCTAAAATACCTCAGTACTATAAAACAGGTCTTATAAAAGATATTGTTCAGATAAGAAAGGGAAAAGAGATCTTAGACAGATATATAGGTAAAGGAGCTATACTAGTTACTGCTCATCTTGGAAACTGGGAGATTGCAGGAAGCGGTTTAACGGCTTACTCGTATCCTATAACAGCATTGGCATACCGTCAGAAAAACCCTGAAATAAATAGTCTCTTAGAGAAGATAAGAACAGAAAGTGGTCTCCGTATTATTTATCACGATCAAACATTAAAAGAGTTTTTAAAAGCTTTAAATAGTGGAGAGTTTATAGCATTTCTTGTTGATCAGAACGCTTTAAGACATAGAGGAACATTTGTAGATTTTTTTGGAATGAAAGCTTCAACGGTGACATTTCCAGCAAAACTAGCTTTAAAGTATAAAAAACCTGTTTTATTTTCTTACTGTGTTTTTAATGAAAAAAATAAAAAATACGAATTATTTATTGAAGAGATAGATACAGAAAATAAAGATATAAAACAACTAACACAGGATTACACAAAAGCAATAGAAGAGGCAGTAAGGAGATATCCTTCCCAATATCTATGGACTCATAAAAGGTGGAAAACAAGACCTGAGGGAGAAAAAGAGTTTTATTAACCGTGGCAAAATTTGATAAAAACTTAAGGGATATAATTCAAAATATACCTTAAAAATTATTAATAGCATTGAACTATAGACCTAAATTAAAGATGAAGCTAAGAACTCTCATGGAGTAGAGAAAGATGCCTTTAACGATAACAGAAGAAATGATTAGAAATGACCCTTTCTTTAAGAAAGCTAAAAAGGAAGATATTATAAAACTTTATCAAAAATTAAAACTAAATCCAGAGCAAATAGCTGATATTCTGGATTTACCATTAGAGTTTGTTGAAAAAGTAATAAAAGAAGCAAACTCAGAAAAAAAATAAAAAAATGGAAAAACAAAAGAAAACCCTGCTTTTAGCAGGATTTTCCTTTTTTGATAAATTCAGGATATTTTACTTTTTTATAACATCCAGAGCTTAGATACTCTAAAAGTCCTTCAAAATCTTCCTTTGGAATATATCCAGGAATAACATAAAGGATTTTCATCTTTCCGTCTTCCTTAGGTTCAAAAACAACAATAGTAGGATATCCCTGCACTCTATATGCTAAAGCAAGGGCTTCCTCTGTCATTTTCTTTCCTGTTTCAGGGTCAGTAACTTCTCTTTGTCCGTAGACGTTAATAATAGCTATTGCAGCATTATGTTTTATAACCTTCTGTTTAAAATCTAGATTATTTAAAACCTCTCTGTTTAATTTTGCACAGTATTTACAATCAGCAGATTCAAAAATGATAAAAAGAAACTTTTTATTTTTCATAGCATCTTGAATAATAGGTTCTGGGTCTGTTTTAAATTTTTCTGAGCCTTTTCCTGAACCACTTTTTTCACAGGAAAAGATTAAAAAAGCTATTAAAAATAAGCTTAAAGTTAGAAAAACTCTTTTTAACATATATCTCACCTCTTACTGAAGTTTTTTCAATGCTTCTTTTATTCTTCTCATACCTTCTTTAATATTTTCCATAGATGTTGCATAAGAAAGTCTTATATATCCTTCTTTTCCAAATGCTGAACCTGGCACTACAGCTACTTTAGCCTCTTCTAGTAAATAAGTTGTGAAATCTATATCGTTTTTTATATCACCTTTTATATAAGCTGAAATATTAGGAAATACGTAAAATGCCCCTTTTGGAGTAGGAACAGTTATACCTTCAATAGAGCGAAACTCATCTACTATATAATCTCTTCTTTTTCTAAACTCTTCTTTCATCATAGCTGGAAATTTCCCTTTATCCTCAAGAGCTGCTAAAGCCCCGTATTGAGCAAAAGACGTTGGGTTTGAGATTGTTTGAGACTGAATAATAGTTATTTTCTTTATATACTCCTCAGGAGCAGCAACCCATCCTATTCTCCATCCTGTCATTGAGTATGCTTTTGAAAAAGCATTTATAGTAAATGTTATATCCCTTACTTCTTTTGATAAAGAAGCAATACTTACATGCTCTTCATCGTAGCAAAACTCCTCATAACACTCGTCAGATATAATCATCACATTGTTTTCAAGACAGACTTCAGCTATTTTCTCAAGCTCTGATTTTGGTATCACTGCTCCTGTTGGGTTTGAAGGGGTGTTTAAAACAAGTGCTTTTGTTTTTTCTGTAATTGCTTCCTTCACAAGGTTTGCTGTTAAAACAAAACCATTTTCTTCAGACATTTCTACAATAACTGGCTTTCCATCACAAAGCTTTATCTGTTCTGTGTATGAAACCCAGTAAGGAGCAGGAACAATAACCTCATCTCCAGGATTAAGGAGAATAGCAAAAACTTCATATAAAGCCATTTTAGCTCCTGGGGTAACAACCACTTCAGAAGGAGAATAGTCTATATTGTTTTTCTCTTTAAGTCTTTTTGCTATCCCTTCTCTGAGCTCAGGAATTCCTGCTGCTGGAGTATACTTTGTTTTACCTTCCTTCAACGCTTTTATAGCAGCTTCTTTTACAAAATCAGGAGTATCAAAATCAGGTTCTCCTGCTCCAAAACCAATTACATCAATACCTTTTCTTCTAAGTTCTGCAGCTTTTGCTGTTATAACTAACGTTTGAGATGGTTGAACTCTAAGTATTCTTTCTGAAAACTTCAACTAATTACCTCCTTTTTTTATGACTTTAAAAATTTTATCTCAGAGAGTTATTAATTTCAGAGAGAAGTTAATTCTTCTAGGTTATAATTGTTAAACTTTTTTACACTGCTGTCGAAACAGGTTAATAAAAGGAATTTTCTAAAGGGAGAGTGTAATGATTAGAGCTTTATGGACTTCTGCATCTGGAATG
>JALVKE010000162.1 GCA_027028005.1 Persephonella sp.
AGAGAGCCATAAGAGTGTTACACCAAGCCTCTAAGCTCTTTCAATTCTCAAGAAAATGTTTCTCTTATACAACTTCCTTAACATACATGCCGACTCAATCCTAGCGCATTTTCGTATAGTTCACTCTCTAACTTTTCTAAGAGTTAGTTATTGTAAGCTAATTTATCTTAAGGAAATTAGCAACTATGTTTCCCGATAATATAGCAAGTTTTACTCCCTAATGTTTGATCGCATCCCCTAAAATATGTTATAGGTTAATGTATGCAAGATAAGAAAATAATAAATATCACTATAGATCGATTCCTAATAAAGGATGGTAAGTATGAAGGAAAAACAACCTAGCGATAGTGTAAGCAAAATAAAGATGGAACAAGCAATCAAGAAATTTATAGTTACAAGAGAAACAACTGTGGAAAACCTAGTAAAAATTATAGAAAATATCAGCAATGTAGTTAAAATCGATGCAACAGGTAATATATTTTTTATAAATGAAACATTACCTCGTAAAAAGAAAATAGTTGGTATCTTACTAGCAAGATACCTAGCCTATGAGATAAACAAAATAACTGGAGAGGAGAAGATAAAAAATATAGGAAAAAACACATCATTAAATGTAATCTATGAAATGCTACATATAGAAGGAGAACAAAACAAAAAAAGTGTCAGAGCAATGCTTACACAATTAATTAAGGAAGGAGTAGTAGCACGTATAGGAAAAGGAGAATATACAATTGCTAATTTAGAAAAAGCAAAGCGATATCTCCTTAATGAGGTGAAAAAATGATTATTAAAAGTCTTGTAGATCACGCCAATGACTGCATAGAGAATAAAGATATACTAAATAACGTGTTATTAATTGCAGATTACTTTAGAATAGGTGACTGGGATAAAATAGCGTTAGAGAGTGGCAGATTTGTAGAAAATACAGCCATGTATCTTTCTAAAAAAGCAGGAAAATGTGAAGATTCAAAAATAATAAACGTGTCAAACATATTATCATGTCTTTATAAACATTATAAAAATAAAGGAGAATATAAAGTATTATTATCGGTATTAAAGTCAATTTATACTGTAAGATCATCGATAGTTCATGAAACAATAAGGCCAACTACTGAGCACTATTATCTTCTACTGGCAGTATATTGGACCTTTATAAAGCTCTTAGAACTCTATTGTAATCAAAATTTTGATGGAAATGCTTACCTGGCAGAGATTTTCGCACCAGTTGAAAGACTAAGAAAAATAATATTTGAAGAAGGAAGACTAATCGTATTAGATGACAGAAAATACACGTTAAAAGAACGAATATTACTAGGATTTTATCATAAGAATTCGTGGCTTACACTTAGTGAACTTGTAGAGATACTCGGAAAATACGATACAAAGAATAATGTCAGTTCAACGCTTTCAAAACTGAAAAGAGAAGGACTCGTAATTCATAAAGATGGGAAATGGAAGATAACAACAAAAGGAAAAAAAGAAGTATTAAGAATAATAAGAGAGGGAGCAAACAATGCCCGAATTTGATATGCTCTATATAAATATTGACGAAGAAACGAAAAAAATAATGAGACTTGTACTCAAAGATGTGCTACGCATAGACCCAAGAGAAAAAATAATTGTAATCGATAAGTACCTGCAATGTAAAAAATTCGGAACCTTAGAAAAAATACTTGCAGCCGCTCTCGCCTATAAAGCAATGGAAATAGATGGAATAAGAAAAGCTTCCTTCACACCAAAAGAACTTAGCCAGCAACTCAGCATTAAGCCAGGAACAGTAAGACCTATACTCAGAGAGGCTACTAAAGAGGGCTATCTTATCCAGAAAAGGAAAGGCGAATATGAGATAAATCCCTCTCTAATACCTAAGATAGGAGAAATAATCTCTCAAGCTAAAATTAGATGCCAAGAAAGTGAATAATTATGGAGATAAATATAGAAGAAATAAAAGAAAAAATAAAGAAGGCAACTGATATAGTAAATTCGCTAAATGTTGAAAATTCAACTACTAGGGAGCACGTATTTCAAGCGGTACTAACCTCGCTACTAGTATCAGCAATTATAGAAAAGCCCTACTTGTCTCAGAGAATCGAGACTAAAGAGAGAATGATAACCACACTACCTGAAATAACATTTCCAGAATTAGTTAAAAAATTGGGGAAAAGAAAACTATCTAATGCAGAAAAAATAACAATAGCAGCATATTATCTCCACGTATATTTAAATGAAAGAGAATTTACCATTGATAAAATTAAAGAACTCTTTAAAGAAGTAGGTTGGAAAATACCCGGAAATCTTTCAAGAGACGCAGACGTATCGGTAAAAAAGGCGTACATACATTGCAAACGTAAGAAAAATAGAAAATTCTGTTGGATAACAAATACTGGTATAAAGTATGTTGAAGGTCTTCTGGGTGAAAATGAAGAATGAAACTCGGAATATTCAAAGACCTCCCAGGATTACCTCTGGAAAGCATAGTAGGTCGTGCAGTAGCTATTCTAGGTGTCAGAGGTTCCGGAAAAACAAACACAGCAGCTGTAATAGCAGAAGAATTGCTCTCATTAAACATTCCAGTATATATACTAGATATAGACGGTGAGTACGTCTCTCTAGGCGAAAAATATCCCCTTGTTCACATAGATTTCGAGGGAGAAGGAGATATAAACCTAGATGGATGGAATGAAGAAAAAGCTTCACAGCTAGCCCAGAAATTAGTAGAAAAAGAGCTACCCACAGCAATTGACCTTTCAGGAGTGCTTCTCTCAGATGTTTGGGAATCTCTCCGGGGACTCCTCAACGGAATATGGACTGCGGAGAAGGAATTAAGAAAACCTATTTTCATTTTTGTAGAAGAAGCGCATGAATTTATTCCGCAAAGTAAATCTACGGAAATAAAAGACATGTTAGTACGCATAGCGCTTAGGGGGAGAAAAAGAGGTATAGGCCTAGTAATGATCAGTCAAAGAAGTGCAAAAATAGATAAAGATGTATTGACACAAGCAGAACTCTACTTTCTCCACAAGGTTGTACACCCGGCGGACATAAAAGTATACAAAGAGATACTGCCACTCGATGTACACAAAATAGAAACTACCGTACCTAGATTAAACAAAGGCGAAGTATACTTCTATGATGGTACCCAGGTAATAAGAGGATACATACGTCCCCGAGAAACATTCCATAGTGGCTACACGCCAGCACCAAAGAAACACGAAGTCAAACATATAATCGATAAAAAAACAATTAACAATCTGCTAGCGAGTATTGATACTCAAAATTTACAAGTTCTTAATAGATCAAAGAATAAGAAAAAACATGAAATAATAAAAATTAAAGAAAACTTTGACTTAAATAAAATTGATGAAATCGTAAGATTCACGGGTATACTACTCAGCTATACACCCTCTACAAGGGCTCATCTTTATACGCTATTTAAAGAAAACAAATGGTTAACATATCAGCAACTTAGACGCGCAAGTACATTTACAACTATAAATACTAAAGAAATGAAAAAGGCGGAGAACGAAGGTCTTATAGCAATAAGAACTAGAGGAAGAAAAAAAGAATTTTATTTTAAGTATAAAGAACTTTCTTCAGAAATATTAGATAGAATATTCCTTATTATAAGTAGATATAAAAGAATAAGAAAAAGATGATACATATAAAGTAACTTTTATATTGATGAACATAAAATGAAAACTTTTTTTCTTCACTTTCTTTATATATACTAGAATTCTGTGAAATCCTAAAAATATACCTGTAGGATGCTAAGAAGAAAACACGAACACTAAGTAGTTATTAAAACTTGAATACGCCTGGTGTTCGCCGAAATCAATGTCCAAGAGTGAAAGTAGGAGAATTAATAAACACTTGAGAAATGTAGAGAGTTTGTGAAGGAAAAAAAGGTTGTTACTGCCTGGGATAGTCTCCCCTTGAGGGAGGTTGAGCGATACGCTGAGGGCTATATGGGGTTTTTGGATGAGGCGAGGACTGAGAGGGAGGTTGTGGAGTACCTCGTGGCTGCGGCGCGGGAGCGTGGGTTTAGGGAGCTGGGTCGTGGCGACAGCGTCTCGCCGGGCGACAGGGTTTACATGACGTTTCGTGGGAAGACGGCTGTGTTCGCGGTTGTGGGTGAGGAGCCGCCCGTGGGGGGTGTGCGTCTCGTG
>JALVKE010000163.1:0-10267 GCA_027028005.1 Persephonella sp.
GTTTGGAACAACCTTAAAAATTTCATAACCAATTTGTAAATTAATATTCTTATTAATTGATTTATGTCCTATATGTTGCTTTTTAAATCCTTGTGGATAATATGAATTAATTATATTTGGTTGCTTTTTTGAGTAAAAGTTTGGAAAAAACATCTTTAAACCTACCCAATATTAAATTTTTCAATGACAGATAGTTTTTTTAAAACCGCTATAGTTGTTCCAGTTCCATCAATGTAAGCTCTAAAGTTAATACTTTCACCATCATCAACAATAATATCAAATATATAAGCTGAATCTTGTAAAAGGTTATTTCCTTCATTTAGTAGTTCAATTAGTGTATCTGTGCCAACCGTTCTAACAACCTGCAATTTTAATTCTGTATCAAAAGCAACATAAATTCTAAAAAGTGATGGAGGGTCAGATGCTGTTAAGTCAGAAGTAAGAATATCAGTACTATCTGTTATTCTTTCATTAAACAGGCTAACTTTTCCTAAGGGGTCTTTTAGTGATTTATTTCCTATTATAATTCTCCCATATTCATCTGTTTTAATCATTTGAGTATTTGTTCCATCAAAACCAGTTGAAACTATTAACTTACCATTTGAGTCAATACTTATAGCTCTAAAAAGTTCATTTGCTGCATCTTCTCCGTATATAACTGTTGATTTAAAAGGTTTTTTAAATCTATTGAATGTCTCTGCCATCTTTTATACCCTCAAGAATAGTTTTTAACTGATTAGAATAACTGTCAAGCCTATATATATTAATCATCAATTTTTTTGATTCTTGTTTGTCAAGACAATAATAATTGCCTAATTTAGTCCATTTAACTTCTACCATTTCTGGTTTTTTTGGAATTGGTGGAACTTCACACTTATACACTGGTTTAATTATAACATCATTGCACTTCTTTTCTGCACATCCAAAAAAACTAAAAAATAATACTATTACTTGTAATAGAATGAGCAATTTTATAACCATTTTGAGGTGCTCCAAGATTTTCTATTAAAAATCCATTATAAGCTATTCTCTTATTAAATCTATCGTATGATATATCTGATGTAAAAGGTTCTTCAAATGGAATAATATTTGACTTTATTTTTTGAACATCAACAAATGATTTTCCAGTAGTTTTTTCATAATAAAGAATTGAGTGGTAATAATTTAATGGTTCACCATAAGTTATTAGAATATATATAAATTTTTCATCTGCAGTTGCTTTATAATCTAACAACATATTTTGTTTTATATCTAAATCATATTTATTCATTTCTTCTATTACATTTATCTTATTTAGTTGACTTCCAAGCTCGTTGTAATCATAAAGCATTATGACTGCTCTATCAAATCCAATATAAGATGCAGTATAAAAGTATCTATCATAGTCTTTGTGTATAAAATCTATACTAAGTTCAGTTGTATCCTCTGATGTCTGAATTTCAAATAATCTTTCTATATCAAGTGTAAGTATATTAACTCTACCTATTTCATATGCCCAATTTGAACCAGTTTCGTTTATACTAATACCTGTGTATATATAATTATTTTCCCTATAGAATGGATGAAATATACCTAAACGATATACTCCATAATCAGAATAATAAATGTCTTTTTGATGATTTTCAATTTCATTTAAGAAATAATCTGTTTTTGAATATTTAAGAGTAAAATAATTACTACCTTCATATATAGTTTCCAATATATGTATTCCATCATAGTCTGGAACTAAATTTCCAATATAAAAATTTTTTTCGTGTATAAAGCTACCATGTTTTGTATGTACATTTGTTATATTTGAACCATTGTTTCCAAGTATTGTAGAAGGAGTGAACTTTATATGTCCAAAGCGAAGTTCTTTACCAAGAAATTCTCCATATTTTTTTAAAATATTAGGAACTTGCGTCTTTTTAAAGATAGCTCCATGACCTACTGCCATATATAATCCTCCTACAAATTTAGTATTTCATTTATCTTTTTTTCTAACTTGTCTATCTGTTCCATATACTCTTTACACATTTTATCTTTCTTTTCAAGCTCTTTCTTGAATTGCTTTTCTGCCTGTTTATATCTTACATTACACTCCTCAAGTTTAGCATTCAACCTATCTATCTCATTCTCATACATTTTCTCTACTACTTTAACCCTTTCTTTGCATTCTGAATATAGCTTAAAAGTCATAAAGTTTGATGCAGATAGAATAACTACAAAAGATAAAAGTATTAAAGTCCTATATTTAAGTAGTGTTGACATTATACTTACCAAATGCCTCAGCTCCTTTATTTATTCCATAAAGCCCTATTATTATTATTGCAACCCATTCTGAAAAATCAACCAATTCTCTTCTTTCTATTGATACATAAGAAACAAGTATAATTTGCCAAATAAGCAGTACAGTTCCTATAACTCTACCAAAACTCCATTTACCGTATCTTTCAGTTAGTATATCTTTAATTATTTTTTTCATATCTTACAAAATCTACCAATCATAATTTAAACCAACATCAGAACAATTAAATTGACTTAAGAATCTCCTTACTTCATAAGCAAGGCTTAAAAGTGAATTTAGTGTATTTCTCATTTCAGTTCTATACTTAAGATGCTCAGGTGGTATTATTCCACCAATTTTAGACTCAGCTATAACTTCTGGATTTGAATAATAAGAAATAGCATATCCTACGGGAACAAGTATATATTCTGTAAAAAAAGATATATAAGCTGTATCTGAGCAGATATTTTGTAAAGTTAAATGTTTTATTATTTCATCTTTATCATAAGGCTTAAATGCTTCTTTATCAACTGTTAGGAATACCTGTAGTGCTAATGAAATAATATCACAAGGTTTTATTGTTTTACCTGTTTCTAATTGACCATACATATCTATTAACCTCCTTATCGTATATTACATACTTTATATGAAAGAGCTGCAGAAAAAAATGTTGGTAATAAGGAAAGTATTTCGTCAATATCTTTTAATCTTTCTTCTCTATCAACTGTGTACTCCTGCCTCATTTTAACTATTAAGTTAACTAAATCGTAATATATGTCTCCTATTTTAGCAGATATATCTGGCATACCATATCCTCTTTCTGCATTATCAATTTTTTCCCGAATTTTCTCTATATCTTGTTGTGCAGAAATGTACTTTCTGCTTAAGTTATAAAGTAAATGCTTTAATGTGCCTGCTATATGCATAAAATCTATTCCCGGTTCTGGTTCGTATGGTTTATAATGCATAACTATTACCTCCTTTACCAACCTTCGTTTATTTCTTTAAACATCTTATTTAGATAATCTAACACTTTATCCTCTTTTGTTTCAATATGGAATGGATACTCTCCATATTTCATAGCATATGCAAGCTCTTTAGCTCTATTTTTAACCTGCTCTGCCCACTTACTATTAAGCATTTCTTCTGATGCTTTTGTAAAGTCTTTTTCTTCAAGTGCTTTAAGCATTTTCTTAAAACCTAAAAGACCTTTTATTCCTAAATTAAATGCCATGTTTATAAGTATTTCCTGTCTTATGTTGTCTAAGTTATTAAAAAAGCTTATTCTTTTTGCAAGTTCATCTTTTACATATTTTATGTCATTTTCAAGCATATAAAGTGCCTCATCTTTTGTTATTCCTCTATCTTCAAGGTTTCTACCTATACCTATTGTTAGTTTTCCACATTCTTCTTCCGTATATCCATAATTAAACCCCTTTTTAGTTCAAATTATACTATTTTGGTAAGCAACCATAAAGATTTGATGTCAAATGCCTTTTTATCTCCTTTACTTTATCAAAATTAACAATCTCATTTCTACATAGTTCTTGCCAGCTATCTGCAAAAACAAAAATTGAACTTCCATTTTCAAAAATAACAAGAAAAGCATATTTTTTATTTTCATTCATAACTATTACCTCCTTTACCAACCTTCGTTTATTTCTTTAAACATCTTATTTAGATAATCTAACACTTTATCCTCTTTTGTTTCAATATGGAATGGATACTCTCCATATTTCATAGCATATGCAAGCTCTTTAGCTCTATTTTTAACCTGCTCTGCCCACTTACTATTAAGCATTTCTTCTGATGCTTTTGTAAAGTCTTTTTCTTCAAGTGCTTTAAGCATTTTCTTAAAACCTAAAAGACCTTTTATTCCTAAATTAAATGCCATGTTTATAAGTATTTCCTGTCTTATGTTGTCTAAGTTATTAAAAAAGCTTATTCTTTTTGCAAGTTCATCTTTTACATATTTTATGTCATTTTCAAGCATATAAAGTGCCTCATCTTTTGTTATTCCTCTATCTTCAAGGTTTCTACCTATACCTATTGTCAGTTTTCCACATTCTTCTGATGATTTAAACCTTTTACCAGTTTTATCACAGTAAGGAAAAAGTCTTATACCTTCTTGTCTAATAAGCACATACTTTAGTCTATTAATATTCAATTCATCACTCCTTTTATATTTAATATTATTGCAATAATCATATTTATAATTGACAGTATTATCAATATTCCTGTTGGTATCTTACTATAAATTCTTATTTCAGATTTTATTTTATTTAATTCAATAAATAACTTATTCAAGTTCTTCGTTATTTCTTTTTCTGATGTTTTTATATCTTTCTTTATTTCTTCAATCTCTTTATCAAGTTTATCAATCTCCTGCTTTAATACCATAAGCTCTGCTTCCATCTTTGATATTTTTCCATTGTCGCCCATTTTTGCCTCTTATTTTTTTGTTGATAATAATAAAATTCCACCAAAAATAAGAAAAGGAGAAAGTATTTTTAAAAATTCTATAAAATCATAATTATGTTTAATTTCAAGATTACTTAGCCTATAAACTTTTTTCTCTTTTTTTACAGGTTTATTTTCAACTGTATCTTTATATTTTTTTTCTTCTAATTTAGCAATTAAAGGCACTACTCCAGTCTTACTTATAAGTTTAGACCATGTTCTAACTCCAACTATACCATCAACTACAAGCAGATTTTTCTTTTGGAAGTCTCTTACAGCCGCAAGTGTTCTTCTTCCAAATATACCATCAACTTTAAGACCATAACCAACCATATTAAGCATTCTTTGTAGTTCTTTTACCGCATCTCCTCTTGAACCATACCTCAAAACTGGTAAATTAGGTAATATCCTTTTCATCTGCTCTTTAGTTATTTTCATAATTATTTTCCTCCAGCATCTTTAAGATACTTGCAATTGAAACACTAAAAAATCCATAAATTATTGATTTAAACAAGTCATGGTCAAGTAAAAGAGTCAATATAAGTGCTGACCAGAATGTAAGGCATATTCTACAATTTAAAGGTTTAAAGTTTGTTCTTTTATAAATTTCTATAAATGTAATCCTAAAAATTTCTATAGATAGAGCGATACCATAAGCCGCAATTGATATTAAAATTGCCTCTATTAACTCTAACATGTGCATTTCCCCACAAAGTAGTCTATTACAAATTTTCCATTTACATGCTCAACTATATAAAATTCTTTCTCGTTATATTTATTTTTATAAATCTTCTTTCCATTTTTTGTCTTTACATAGTAAGCTCCAGGTGGTAGTTTAATATAACTTTCAACTTCTCTTTTTATAAACCTATAGCTCATCATACCCTCCTTATCAATGCGAATGTTAATAGACCTAAACCTAAAGCAAATGTTGCTGTAGGAAGTATTCCATATTCTGATATTCTATCAAGTAGTGTAGGTTTATTAAATATATCAGCAGGTACTTCTTTAAAGTTTCCTTCTGTATCAACCTGATAAGCCTTGTTCCCTACTAAAACTGTAATTTTTGGTTTTAATATTGAAAGTGGAGAGCCAGTTTTTGATGGTTTTGTTGGGTCAATAGTAAAATCTGGTAAAAATCTTGACTGAACTCTTACTTTTATAGGTATCTCTATTGGCATACCTAAAACATTAAACTTGATTTGACCAAAGTCTTGAGTCCTCTCTGCAGTTTTCATACTACAGCTCCTCTTATCTGTTTATACTTATTATATACATCAAAAACATATTTGAAAACAGGTGGTTTTCCATAAGATGGGTATTTGCCAGTTCTTCTTCTATAGTATATAGCCTTTTCTCCTGCATAATATCCAGCTATTATATCCTTTAAATAGTCTGACCTTTCTTTTAGATATTTTAGATATTTTATTCCACAGTAAATATTCTTCTTAGGGTCAAATAATTGTGATTTAGTGAATCCACATACATTCTTTGCTGTTTCTGGTTGTATCTGCATTAAACCAATAGCACCTGTTGATGATACTGCGTAAGGATTTCCTCTACTTTCCTGATGTATTATTGCAAGTACTAACTCTGGTGGTATTCCATTAACTTCTGACTGACTAATTATATAAGGAAGAAGGTCGTATATTACTGACCTCTTTCCAAAATTTGTTAAAACATATACTTTTAAGTAATCTTCTCTCCTGCTGTATGCAAAAGCTATAGCTGGTATTAGTAAACCAGCTCCAATAAGCAAGACAGGAAGTATCTTTTTCATTTCTCATACTGCTAAGTACGCAACCGCTATTTTATTTGTTGTACTTCTAAAGGATGCATAAAGAGCTTTACCTTCTCTAACGAAAAAAGATTCACTTTCACCTGAATTTATAGGTATTCCATAGTCTGTATTTACAGTATTAACAAATAAAATATCGGGGTCATCATAAGAAAGATTATATATCTTTACTGCTCTATCGGATGCTATTTCTTTAACAACCTGTTTAGGCTCTGTATCAATTTCTATTACATCAATAAATCTAACATTACCAATATTTTCTATTGATGCTCTATATGTGAAGTACTCAATATTGGTTATTCTACAGTATATCTCATACAATAACTTCACATAACTATCAATATTTTCAACGCTCTTTACAATCTCTTCAATATGCTTTGCCTGTCCAAGAGGCTTTATTTCAGACATATTATCTTCCTATCTTTACTATTTTATATCCTATAAGAGCTATCTGTATTGTTGATGCAGGTGGAGAACCAGTCAGTGTATCTGAAACCTGCACAGTTATAGTAGTTCCACCATTAAATAGATGTGGTCTTGGCAATATAAAAGGAAGTCTTGCATCACCAGACACAAGAGATGCCCTAACCGGTGAAACCATTAAGTCCTCTGACCTAAAATCATCTCTTAAAAGCATGTAAAAATCTCTATCATAGTAAGAGTTTATAAAAGTTAGGTAAAAATCATAGTTAGTTGGTATCCTGTATGAATCAGTTTTTTCATCACCAGAAAGTTCAAAATTAAATGGAATTACAGTAAATCTTCCCTTTTCAATTATCGCTTTTGACACCCCACTCTGCTCAAGAGGAGAAGTAAGAGCAGGAGTGGGACAAGCTCTTGTATTAGCCATTGCCCAACTCCTTTAAAGTTTTTATTATGTACCCTTAACTGGTCTTTTGAGTACTCCATCAAGTACAACATACATTTTAACAGATGCTGAAAGAGATACAGCTGGATTAAATGCAATTCTTATGTTGAATGTTTCACCACCCTTTATAAGCACTGGAACTGCAAGTTTAAGAACAGATGTTGGAGTAGGAACTCCATTAGATATTATGTTCGTTGATGTTTCTGTTGTCGCACCATAAAGACCTGCACCAGCTGGAAACAGTATCGCAGGAGCTGAGAATACTTCAATATCACCTTCTTTGAAAAGTGTTAAAGCTGTATTTTTGAATAGAGCTTCTGCATCTGCTGTAGATACATCAGTATCTGGTATTATTCTTATCGCATGAGCCTCAAATTCCCATCCAACCTGAATTGTAGAGAACTGCTTAAGATTTGTGTCTGTTATAGCTTTTCCTTCTGGAGATTGGAAGTAGTACTTTTCAGTATCTCCGTTATTAATTGTCTCTCTATCATAGAGCCAGTAAGGTCTGTAATCATAAAGACCTATTTTCTTTCTACCTGTTGGTGTTCTTACTACAACTTTAGCCATCTTTTTATACCTCCTAATTTTTAAGGTTTATTTTACTCTTCAAGATAAACATCTTGTCCATATGCATATCCTGCGTACTCTTCTTCAACTTCTGGAACTAATACACCGTATTCTGATTCCTCAACTTCTGGAACTAACATTCCGTAATCATCCTCTTCTATTTCAACATCTGGTAGTTGACCATAACCTGAAAATCCAATCCTTGTTCCAATCATTCCTTTAAGTAGAGTGTAAATACCTACAGCTGTTCCACCTATAGCAATATTTTTTGCCATTTCTGGATTTTGTCTTTGAACGAATGATGCAATACCAATGGGAGTACCTAAAACAATAAGTGTTTTAACAAGTGGATTTGTAATTTTTAACAGGTTGCTTGCAACCCACTCAGCTGCAAGACCAGATGCACCACCTATAGCACCACCCTGAAGTGTTGACATTATAGTTTGTACATTAGGTATTGCTAACTGACCATAGCTACCAGCTGTACAGGCTGGGCAACCTTCGTAAACTGCTACTTTAGACATATCATTTACCTCCTAACTTTTTTACAACTTGATTTATTAAAATTATACCTGATAAACCGATATTTACAAGACTAACTTCCTTATTCTTTTTTGATTCATCAATACCTTTATCTAAAAATTCCCTTAAATTTATTTTAAATTCTTTCTCAATATTGTCAATAATAACTTTTAACTCATTAACATCATCCATTGCTTTTCTTAAATAAAATGCGTATAAAATCTCAAATGCTTTAACTTTATCCTTCTTCCAAAGCTCCATAAACTCTTTTTTATTCATCATTCACAACATAAAAATAAAAAGTCTCTATGTTTTGCGTAAGGAACTTCATCACCAACACTAAAACTTTTTACAGTAGGGTCTAATGGTATTATCTTTGTTTTTTCAATTGGAGAGTTCTTTGGATAAACTACTATTGAGTATATATGGTGAAATGGTTTGTCTTTCCTTGATGATACTATTCTTGCACCAGTCCTCCAACCTATACTTGAAAGAAGGCTATCAAGCAATATTGTCATATCATCACAATCTCCGCCTTTAAGGTCAAAAGCTATCCTTTCTGCTGTATGATAACTATCTATACCGTAAACATCTCCTCTATATGCTATGTTTCTTTTTACCCAGTCAAATATAGCATATATTTCCTGCATTTCTGATTTTCCATCTCCCATTGAGCCAAAAACTCCATAAGCATTCAAAATATGATTAGCAAGTTGCCTTATACGAGGAGATTTTGCACCTTCCCATACAAGTTTAGCTATTATTCTTATCCTTTCATCATCTGATGAAACATCTTTTATTCCTCTTAACTGCATCTCAGACATAATCATCCCTTAAAAATAGAATGTATTGGAATGCTTATTACTTCTACATTCATAGCATAAACAGCAAGAGTTTTATTTTCCGGGTCGTAGTCATAATCAATATTTTGTTGAGTATCAATATTCCTTATAGTAAAACCATTACCCCATAAATTAGCCTGTATTATATCAGGTCTATATTTTTGATTGTGTAGGTATCCACTATCGTCAGTTATTCCGTTTTGATTAAATTGTATTGAATGGAACTTTATAATATCTACATACAAATCGCCAGTTAACGAGCTTGCATTATAAAATGATACATTTTCTCCATCATAACTCCAGTATATTTCTGGTGATTGAAAACAAGCACCACCTCTAACTAAAACTACATCTGGTTTTTCAGGAAATGGAACTGATGTAGTTGATGAATTTATCGTAGCTTGTTCTATAATACTTCCATCATCAATTGAATGCCTTTTTACTACTAAAAATTCTGCAACTATTGTTGTTGATGCAGATACTTGAACCATAGTAATATCAATTTTATTTGTACTTGAGTTATATGAAATGTTTACACCATTCTGGTATCCCAATAGATTATGACCAACATCATAAATAACATCTGGTTCTATATTTCCAAGTGGATTATCAACAGATACAGTTATATCCTGAGCACTTGAATTTGAGTTTGTAAATGATATTTCACCAGTAAACGCATACATTTGGTTAAACCTCCTTTTTTATTGCTTTATAATGATTATTTTTCAACTTTTCAATTTTATAATTTCTTAAGTCAAAAACTTCCCCCTGTTTTACTTCAATTAAAACAGTCGGTATATTATCAGGTTTTTTATCAAAAACCCTTGCTGGATATTTAAATCGCATACTTTTTTTGTCAAATTCTACATAGTACTTCATTTTATTTACCTCCTTAAATATTACATTCGCACTTTTCATTAACGCTTTTTATAAAAGTTGAC
>JALVKE010000163.1:10277-32753 GCA_027028005.1 Persephonella sp.
ACATTATTATATTAATATCAAAAATAATTTTGTTCAATCCTTTTATGATTTTTTTATCTTCTATATAATTTAGTAAAATCTCCATTACAAACTCATTTAAAGTTGTAATATTATTTGAAAATCTATTAAAAAAATCTTCATCATTACTTCTATTTGATATATCGTCAATAATCATTTTGCTTAGTCTATGTATAAGATTTAAACCTCTAATTACTTTTTCTCTATAGTCTTTTTTATCTTTTATACATGCAGGAATATATAAATTTTTCTCTGATTCATCAATTAATCTTTTAGAATACATGTATATTTCTTCTAATTTATCCAAAAATAAATCTTTATTCTCTAACTTTATTTTTCCAAATTCCATCATTTACTCCTTGTTATCAGATATATCATACCAACAATTAATATTATTACAGGCAGTGTACCTCCAATTTCAAATCCTTTGTAGTCATTGAATTTATTAGTAATCTCTACAACCTTATACATACCTACCTCCTGCTATTATTATTTTAGGTTGCTGAGAAGAACCACCTAATATAGAAAGTAAAGCTATAAGTCCTAAACTTCCTATTGCAATATATTTAAAAGGAACTCCAAAGTATTTCTTTTCAAGTATTCTCTTTATTTTTCCTTCTTCTTGTATCTCAGCACCTTTTTGTAATTCAACTATAGATGTACCTCCTATTTCTGGGGATTCTCTTTTAAAAGTAATTCCCGGTGAAATCCAAGACGGAAACGATGGTGATGACCACCTAACAACTGGTGGTAATCTTGTTCTTACCTTTTGTTTAATTTTTGTTGGTTTTAATTTTGATGATACAGGACTTACTTGAACTTTATAAGAATTTGCAAGCGAATACCACTTGCTTTTACATTCAGATATTGCTTTAATTTTATTTTTTCCTTCAAGTTCTGCTATATTTCCTATAACATTACAGAAGTCATCTATTTTCCTCTTTAAAGATTTAGTAAGACCTTGTCTTCTTTTTACATCCATTTCAATAATTTTTTTCTTTTGAAGTGAAATATTTAAAAGTCTTTGAATCTGATTTATTTTTGTACTATAAGTATTTTTTCTGCTAATAGTAGGTTTTTTTACTACCTTTCTAACGCTTTTTTGTACTTTTGGTCTTAAACCATAAAAACTTATTAAAAATCTTCCTCTACATCCTCTATGTACCCAAGCAATATTACCTCTAAATCCGTAAGTTTTACCAAAAATGCATGGTGATTTAGAATATCTTCTTACGAGAATCATTGATTTTATAGGTAAACTAAATTTTTTCTCAATTCGTTTAGCACTAAACCAACTGCTTAAATCAACATAAAGTTGGCTTGCTATTGGAGTTATTGTTGAAACTCTTTGTGTAAAATGTTTATAAAAAAAAGGGCTTGATGGTGTTCTACCAGTAAATCTCCTAAATGGATTTGATTTAAATACCAAACCACTTCCTAAAACCTTTACATTTCGTTTAGCTCTCCAGTTATACAAATAATGTCCTTGCCTTTTACTACTATAAAATCCTTTTGGAACTTTATATAAATCTTTTTTTTGCATATAAACAGGCTTTACCCAAGAAAGTGGCTTTATCCACCCATAAAAGCCCTCTTTTACTATCATATTATCACCATATAAATCTTGGTATTCTATGTTTTAATATTCTTCTCCTAAAACGCTTTCTTAGTCTTGGTAATCTTGGATGTCTTATTAATTTTCTCCTTATTGGTCTTATTCTTTGCTTAAGTTCTTCCTTTGGAATACAAAGACATACCATGTTATTCCTTTTTTCTACTTTGACAATCATAATACCACCTCACCTCTTTAATATTATTGCAAGTAGAAGGATGCCTCCACCCAAAGCTATAAGAGGCAAATATTCTTCTAATTCAGATTTATTTTTATATGTTTGTGTTAACCAGTATGTCTCTGCTGACTTACCTGTAGGATAAGGGACTGGTATAGAATAACTCGTTCCTATATCTGATATAACATCAACTCCTGTTGGATACTGTGCAGTTTTTTGTGGATATACTACTGATGATACTACAGCTGGAGCAATTTCCTTAACTATTGGTTTAGCTGTTTCTATTATAGTTGAACCAACTGTTTTACCTAATGTAAGTGCAGAGCCTGCAACTTTAGATATTGTAGATGATAATGGTGCTGATATTGAAGGATTCATAGCAAGTGCATAACCTGTTCCAACTGCAGCTGTTAAACCACCAATTTTTAATAATGCTGAAGTTATTTTTTTACTTCCTGTTGCTCTCTTTATAAACTTTGCTGGTTTTATTCTCCGTATAGACTTTGGTAAAGCTCTCTTTATGGCTTTAAAAGGCTTAAATGAAAATCCATATCCATTATAACCATAGTACACATCGTATGCTAACATAACTATCTCCTTAATAGATAAATCGCAAGAAATGTAGCACCAATACCACCAGCAATCAATGCATATTTAATCATCTTTTTTCTCTGTTCTTCTCTCTTTAAAATTAAAACTTCTTCTTTTGTAAGCTCAGCTCTTGGTTTATATACTTTTTGTTTTTCTTTCTCTAACCATTTGCTAACTGTTGTAAGTATTGCACCTTTTCCTAACTCAAGTAATTCTTCTGTAAAACTCCTTTTTATAGGCTTTGGTTTTGGTTTGATAACTGGAACTTTTAAAGCACTTTCAACCTCTTTTTTCAATAAATCAGTATTTACAAATCCATATTCTACTACAAGAGCCATATCTATCACCTCTCTGTTAAAGTTTTAAAAACTCCATATGCAAAAAGACCAACAACTGGTAATACTATCAGTTGTGAAATTAAATTATTTTTCTTTCCTGCAATACAAATTCTCTTTGTTTCTTCTATTGATGTTCCTTTTGATGATAATTTTTCAAGACAATCATAGTACTGATTTTCATAAACTTTTTTTGTTATATAGTAAGTTGTACCACCAGCTATAACTGCACTTAACCCAGCTACAATTGCAACTCCTATAGGTATGAATCCAAATCCATTCTCATTATTCATCTTTTCATACCTAATAAAATTAATGGTATAGATATAGCAATTAACGGTATTAGATTTGATTTAAAATCAAATTCAGGCTTAGTTGTTATTGAAACCTTTTCATACTCTTGCAAAATATCAAATGCCTCTATTAGCTTATTTTCATCTACAAACAAACTACATACTGCATCGCTACACTTATAGTATGAGTTTATTCCTTTCCCTCTAAGTATCGCAACAATTTCCCTGAGTTTTGATATATTTTCATCAGTCCTTTCAACTTGCTTAATTTTTGAATATCCTATACCGGTTTTTCTTTTTATCCAGTCTATTAAACCAGAATATTCTACAACAAGCATTTTAGCACCATAAAATGTTTTATATAAAAGTTAAATTAATTTTTAATTTATGTCAAATTTTTTGTTTTATATATTTCTCTATTTCTTTTTCAATCATATTATATATTGAATTTGCCTGTTCTTCTGTTATATCTGGCATAATCTCCATCATAACTCTAACAAATGATGACTTTCTTTTATTCTTATCCATAAATACTATAGTTGCTGCAAGCATCTTATTTTTTTCTCCCATTTCAATTAGCCTTTGTGCTATCATTTTTGCAAATTCTTCCTCTGTAGTCTCAGGTTTTATTTTACTGCTTATAGCTTGAATTGAGTTTATAAGTGCAGCTTTAATCATTTCTTCCTCCGACTGTTTTTTTTGTTTTTTAGTTTGTTTATGCTTTACGCTATTTTCTGGTAATTCTGATGGCTTTACGAAATGTCCAGCAAGCTCAACAGGAATATATCCCTGTTCAATCATTTTCTCTGTAATCTTTGCTCTTGTCATTCCCTCTACTATAGCGTTAACAACATGTGGAACTTGTGGAGATTGCAGAATTGTTGCAACAAGCTCAACAAAAGATTTTGCTGGTTGTGGATTAATACCCAAAACTGGTTGTATAATCTCTTTTAATCTCCTCATCTTTTCAAAGTTCTCAAGTGTCTCATCAATAAGGTCTTTTTTAGGTTCTTGTTCATTTTTCTCAAAAGCATATCTAAAAAGGTCTGATATTTCCCTTCTTATTTCTTCCACTGAATCAATACCCATAACTTTTTTAAACAACTCCATTTTTTGAGGATTTTCTATAAGTTCTTCAAAAAAGTCCTTTTTTTCTTTTGTATCTGGCTGAAGTTGTTTGATAAATGTCATCATCTTCATCATTTCTTCAAAAGAGTCCTTTTCCATACTTTTCATCATAAACTGCATCAATATGTCCATATACTCTGGTTGTCTTTTTTCTTCCATAACTTTTTCAATAGTTCTCTCAATATTCTGAATTGCATTGTTATACTCATCTCTTATCTTATTCAATTCTGACATAAGCAATAACATTTCTGTATCGTCAGACTTTTTAAATCTTTCTTCAATCAGTTTTATCTTTTCCTCATAAAGTCTTGTAAGCATGTCTATTTGTTTTTCTGCAAGCTCTATAACCGTCCTTGCTTTTTCTGTTTCAACTTTTGCTTTCTCATCTGCAAGCCTTTCTTTTTGCTCAATAGCCTCCTCTTTAATCTTTAGAGCCTCATTAATTTTTCTTAAAAACTCCTCTTCCTCTTTTATTATTTTCTTTTCAGATGAAACCTCTACCTCAATAATAATAGGAGGAGATTGTGATATAACTTCACCGTCAGATGAAATAAACTCTACAATGTACTCACCATCTCCATACTTTTTAGCAAATCTTCTTTTTAACCATGCATAAGGGTCTGTTTTATCATACTCATCAATACCAACAGTAGTTATATATTTTTTAACTCCATCTTCAATTTTTAAAACCCTTACTTTTGCACCAGAAGGCAGAGATGACAGAGCCTCCTTCAATATTTCTCCTTCCTTCTTTGCTACCTCTGCTGAAAGTTTTTTCTCAACCTTTGAACCTACATCTTTAATTGACTTAGCCATTATAGACCTCCTTAGATTTATTTGAATAGATTATATATTAAGTTAATTACTTAATCAATGTTATAATATGATTAAAATTATGAAAGAGGTTTAATATGAAAAAAACAAAGATAGATAAAAAAATAAAAAGAATGATTGAAAGAATAAAGTCAGAATACGGGCTAAAAGATGAAAATCTAAAACCTCTTTTAGACAGATTAACTCTTAAATCAACAGCAACTCAAGAGACATATCTAATATTTTTTAAAAAATGGTTAAAAGCTGGTGGAGTTTTTGATGATGATACTTTTCTGAGAGTATTACATAATGAATCAGATAACTCAAGAGCAACTGCATATTATTCTTTAAAATTCATTTACAAGTCTTATGGTGAAGATGCACCTTACTCTCATTCAGAAGTTGTACCTAAAGGAGTAAAGAAGAAAAAAGAACTTTTAGATACTGAAGAAGTAATAAAAATAATTGAATATACAAAGAAAAAAGAAAAGGACTTATACAAAAAGGGCATAGTAGTTTTATCAACAATCTATGGTTTAAGAAGAATAGAAATGTATAGAATTGAAAGAGATGACATAGACTTAGACAATAAAAAAATATTTATTTTTACTGCAAAAGGTGGTGAATTAAGAGAGCATATAATACCAGATGACATTTTACCTTATATTGCTGCATTTAAGAAAAAGATAAGAAATAAACCTAAATACATTCAGGAACTTAACTATATGTTTGATGAAGTTGCTAACTATGCTGGCATACCATTAAGACCAAGATTAGGGTGGCACAGCATTAGGAGAAGATTAATAACAGAATTGATGCAAACAGATTTAAATCCAAACATAATAAGAAACTTTATGAGGTGGAAGGGTCAAGGTGCTGACATTCTACAGGAATATACGCTATTTAACCCTGAAGAAGTTGACAGAAAAGTTTTTGAAAAACACCCTTTTTTAGAATATTGGTCTTAAATAAGTTTATTTATGTGATTTAAAAGTTCTTCTGCTTGAAATTTTATCTGTGTTAATAAATCTCTTGCCATTTCTCTAATTTCTTCATTATCGTTTTTCAGTGCCTCTTCTATCGTTAATCCGAAAGCCTCTGGAAGTCCTCCTCTACCTGCTGTTCTTACTCTGAATGAAATGAAAGGTTCTTCAAAGAAATTTACTGTATCAAACCTTGTTTCCTTTTCTGGATTATACTTTACTGCTCTACTTTCTATACCCTGCTTTTTCCTTATAAGAGCATATCTACCGTTTTTTCCAACTTTTCTTGAAAGACCACATAATGGGCATACAACAAAAGGAATTAGTGTAAGCTCTTCACCTTCTGCTGTTGTTATTATTAGATTCATCTTACCTGTCTTAATCTTTCTTCAACTTTTTTTACAAGTTTATCAAAATCATCAAGTGATACACATATCTTGTTTTCTTTAGGTGTCTTTGTGTATATGATGGGGCAGTATTTCTCTTTTTGCTCATCTGATAAAGCACCGACTATACCTTTTGAAAATACAAGGTCTGTTCCATCTATTTTATAACATGGTGATTTTTTAGCTAACTCTTCATCTACTACTATTCCTTCAAAATTTCCATATTCTTCATATTCTAACTTACTTTCAATTATTGAGCATTTTAGTTCTATCTCATTATTTCTTTTTCTCTCTATTGAGCAAACAAGAATATCACCACTTTTCATCTACATCTCCATTAACAAGGGGGGGTAATAAACCCCCTTTTTTGATTATCTTGGCATTGCCTCTCTAAGATACCTTCTCATTACATCAATTGGGCAAACTGGCTTTTCTTGATAACCTTGACCAGCAACATACACCCTTTTTGGAACAGCCTTTCCTTCTGCTACACATCTTTCATGAGCAGTAGTTGCAGGTTTTGCATCTGCAACTTTCATTTTTCTTGCTTGCAATCTCGCAGAAGTTTGATTAGAAGTCCTTTTTCTAAGAATTAGCCTACCTTTCAGAGAAGGCTTTACATAAGCTCTAAAAACATCAGCAAGAGTTACCATCTTAAATACCTCCTAAATTTGAATTTAAAATAATTATGTATTCATTTTGTATATTTGTCAATTACAATTTATATATTTGTCAATTACAATCCTTCTGGTAATTCTTCATATTCAATCTTTTTTGTACAAGACTTGAACCTTTCCCATGCTTTTTTTGACTCTTCAAAAATCCAGCTTGGTGTCTCAAGTTCCATAATTATATTACCATCGTAATCAATTACCCTTCTTTTAAATCTCGGAAATAATATACCAGTTTCTGTTAAACTTTGAACTTCACCTATAAATATGTTAAATAATTGGTCAGCATCATAAGTTTCTGCACTTAAATATGAATCATCAGTCCATATACAACCATCACATAATCCTCTATGAGATTTAAATACACCATCTCTTGATAAAACAATTGAGTATAGAATCCCTCCTAATTCTGAAGTTTCATATCTAAGTTCCAAATATCTGTCTCTTTCAAAAATTCGCTTTAATTTTTGCAACTCAACATTGCTTAATTCAATAAAATCTTTCATTTTTAAACCTCCTTACTTTTCAATAATTTTAACTTTATCTTTTCTAAGAGTAAACAAAATACCGTTTGGACTTTTAACCACAATTTTAGCATTACCATCTCTAACAATTTCGTACTCTTTATTATTTATTATTACTACTTTCTTCTTCAACAAACTCTCCTTCTTCTTCATCTTCTAAAACCTCTTCATCTATCTTCATAGTTATTATCCATCTAATACCTTCTTCATCATATCCTTCAGCCCTACCATACTCTTTTCCGTTAACAAGTCTTACAAATGTTGGTACTACTTTTATATCAAACTCATCTGCAAAGTTATTGCATTCATCTATAGATATATCAACTATCTCTTTCGGAAGATTTTCAACAAGTTCATCTGGTATCTGAATTGTCATTAACTTTTTCTTTGCTTCTTCACAGTAAGGACAACCTTCCTTTGTAAATACTACCAGTTTATCTCCATTTTTAAAGCTCTCATCGTAAACCTTACATATTTCCATTGTTCCCTCCTTTAAAATTCATTATATTTCCTATTTTTATTCCCTTGTATATCTGTGCCACTGCTTTTTCGTATTCATCTTTAACAACAAAATCTCCAAGCTCATATATTATTGTGTATTTTATACTTATCTTGTTATCTTTAGGTTTTGGAAGAATAGGCATAAGTTCTATAGCAAGCCCTCCAGCACTATTAACAACCCTTGCCATTACTGGCTCTAAAAGTTCAATTTCTCCATCTTTTCTATTTTCTTCTTTTCCTATGAATATTGCACCTTCTGTGAAAACTACTACCATATCTCCTGTCCTCCTTCTTCAGTTTTTATTCTTCTTAAAACATCTCCTATTAACATAAATACAAGACCCAATGCAATCATTCTCTTATGCTTATCATCTATAGGCTTTTCTTCAACTATTTTGTCATACAAAACTTTTGTTTCAAGTCCTGTACCAAATCCAAAAAGCACAGTTCCAATTATGTTCATCATTTTTTCTTCCCCTTTGTTATTATTTTTACTATTCTCTCTGGCATTTCCCATACCAAGTCTTTTGTCATTTCAACATCTTCTTTTATTTTTCTAATGTCCTTTTTAACATCTATAAATTCATTCCGAAGTTCAAGCAGGTGTATGTCTATTCTATTTATTTTTTTCTCCAGTTCCTTACTTACCCCACCTCTCTCAATCTTTATCTTATACTTTTCTGGTATGCAGTCTCCTCCGGGTAGTGCAACACTATCAGTAGGTATCATTCCTTCAAGATAAAGTTCTCCTGCTTTATAAAATTCAACCTTTCCCTCAATTTCAAGCTCTTTCACAATATCGTATAGTTTTACTATGCCCGGATATTTATCTGGAATTTTTTTCTCAAGTGCCTTGCCTAACTCAGTGATAGGCATACAGTGATTTTTCCTTATCTTTAAAAGCTCTATTATTGCTTTTTTTACTTCGTCCATTTATTCCTCATATATAATCGGGTATTTTTCGGGATATTTCCTTTTTACAAATTCCTTGAATTTATCATAGTCTATCTTATATCTTTTCTGCAACTTCTTACCACCAATTTCTATAACCCCATTACTTAAAAGTTCCTGTTCATTTTTGTTTATCATGTTCCATACAGCTGACCTGCTTATGCCAAGTTCCTGAGCGAGCTTATGAGCAGAAAATTTCATATCTTTACCTCCTTTTTATTTTTTATTTATTTTATTTTCACTTTTGCACTTTGTCAAGGTTTTACATACTATCTAAAACTCCTTTTTCTGATATATTTTTCCACTTCTGTAAGATGGAAGGTTAAAATATATAAACTCACCCACTTCAAAAAGCCTGTCTTTCAACCTTTCAAAGTCTGAGTTTCCCTTATGCTTTCTCAAGTCCTCATTTGCAGTTATTATCGTGAGCTTTCTTTCAATGTATCTGTGGTCAAGTATAGAAAAAAGCTGTGAAAATCTATAGTCTGTTAGATACCCGGATAAAAAGTCATCTATAACTACAAGTTCCCTCTGCTTTAAATCTTCTATAAACTCACTAACATTTTCATCAAAGTTTGTTATTTTAAGGTCAAAGTCTTTCTTTGTTGTGAAGTAAACTGGTCTTTTCTTATCAAAAAGAATTGTTGCTATCTTTCCTGCAATCATTGTTTTTCCTGTTCCGTAGTTTCCGTAAAGTACCAAAAAAGGTTTTTCAACCCAAATCTCTTTCAGCCATCTTAATATTTTATCTTTAACTTTCCTGTGGTTTTCTGTTGGTGTTTCAAATTTAAAATTTTTGAACCGATTATATAGATTTTCATTCATGCCGCTATCTTTTAATCGTTCTATGAATATATACTGGTTCAAGAGCTGTTCTGCCAATCTTGATTCTATTGCCTTTCTTTCATAAACATTCATCACTCAACCTCCTGCAGTATCTCTTTAATTATCTTGTGCTTATAGTGAGACTTGTCATTCATAATTCTTTTAATTTCAGCTATTGTTGATGCTGGTGTTCCGAATACAACTTCTGGTTTAAATATGCCCTGCCTTGAGTAATACTCAACTATTACTTTCGTTCTCCATATTATTTCTTCATCGTCCCACCCCTGTTGCTTTGCAAACTCCAAAATCACTGGTATAAACTTTCTCTTTATTATGTTTTTCAATTTTCCATACTCTTTAGATGGATATTTAAGCCCAGTTTTGTTATAATATACCCCAGCAAATATTGATGTTATCTGCTGGAGTAAGTCTTTTTCTCGGGCTTGCTCCTCCCCCTTCTCCTTTTCATCTGGTATTACCCCTTTCGTCTGCATTTTTGCCCTTCTCTTGCCATTGTCTTTCAACGCATCTTCCGATGAATTTTTTTCCGCCGCTAAACCGATTGATTTATTATCTGTTTTTAAGTCAGATGAACTTAAGGAAGTGCTTTCACTTTCAATTTCTTCATTTTTAAAATCTGAATCGGCAGAAAATTCATTTTCTGCAATGTAATTTAATTTATTATTAGTTAAATCATTATTAGTTATATTATTATTTAGTAGTGTTGGATTTTCCGAAATCGGTTTTACCGAAATCGGATTTTCCGACTTCGGTTTTTCCGTCTTGTGGGTCAAATCCTCATACAGCAAGTATTCCCAGCCTTTAAATTTCCCATTCTCATCTCTAATCCTTACTCTTTCAATATAACCAGCCTCTTGAAGTTCTTTAATAGCTTTTCTTATGCTATCTCTTCCATCTTTAAAATGTGTTGAAAGTTCATCAATGTGAATTTTCCAATCGTCAGGGAGTGAAAGAATGTAAGCCATAACACCTTTAGCTTTCGCTGATAAGTTTGGGTCTTTTAGAAATCCTTTGTGAATTATTACAAATTCGCCTGAAACCTTAATAGCTCTTATTGTTGCCATGATTATTCCTCCTTGTATTTATATCCAAAAATTAGTTTTCTATCGTTAGTTTTATCTGATTTCGTCCCCCTCCATTTTCCATTCTTTCTGTTCCACTTATAACCCTTTGTATATCCAATAAACCGCCAATTATCTGCTTTATAAACTGCCCCAGTAAGAGGTGGTTTAACAAATGTTATAAGCCCTATTAAATCATCTCCATATTTTTGTTTATATAATTCTTTAACTCTTTTCCTTGCCTCTTTTAATACTTGAGTTCCTAAATTCCTTTCCCTGATTTCAAGCCTGAAGATATTATTATTTAGGTATAACTTTGCTCTTTCTGAAGGCTTTAATTCTTTAGGGAGATTTAAAAAATTCTCTGCAATCTGGTAGGAAAGTGGAGGAGATGCAAACCCGATAATCCCAACTGGCAGATTATCCTTGAATATTACAAAGTTTACCCTTCTTCCTACAATTCCTTTGCTCTGTGGATAATGTGTTCTCAATAATCTTTTAAAATAAGAGTTTGAAAGCCCCACTTCTAATAACTTTATATTAAACTGCATTACTTGAATACCTCTTTACTCCATTATCTCTTTAAGTATCTTGTTGACAAGGTTTTTCACATTCCTCTCAATGTTTTTAATCTCTTTCCTATCAAAACTTTTATCAGATATTTCCTCTATTTCCTGAATCTTTATCAGTATCCTTTCAGGTATCCTGTCTATTTCCTCAAGTAGTGCAACTATTCTGTCTGTTTTGTTTTCTAAATTTCCGAATATGTCCTCAACTGCCCTGTCAAAAGCCTCTGTATCTGCGTTTCTTTTGTATTCTAAAAGATACTTATCGTAGAGTTTCAAAAATCTGCTATATTCTGAATGTGTATAATCTTTAATCCCTCTTAACTTCAACCTTTTTGTAATGTCCATCACTAAACCTCCTTAAAAGTGAATTTTTTCTGCTTTGTTTCTTCTTTTATCCTATCTTTAGTTATTTCGCAGTATTTAGGATTTATCTCAATACCTATCCATCTTCTATTAAGTTTTTCACAAGCTAATGCTGTAGTTCCACTTCCTATAAAAATGTCAAGTACTAATTCTTTTTCAGGACAACCAGCTCTTATACAATTCATAGGTAAATCTATTGGAAATGGTGCAAAGTGTGGGTCCTTTAAAGGTTTGGTTGGAATATTCCATACATCTCTCTTGTTTCTATTTCCATTATATCTCATATCTAATGAAGTCTCTAATATCTGATTAAAATAGTACTTCTTTATTTTCGTGAAAAAGTAAATAAATTCATAAGACTTTGTAAACCTATCCTTAATACTTTCAGGCATTACATTAGGCTTATGCCATATTACTTTATTCCTTAATATAAACCCTAATTCATCTATCATTCTCATTGCAAATCTTTCTGGTATCATACAAAGGGATTTTTCAGGGTATTCATTTTGTAAGTCTATTTTTGGAAAAGATTGAAAGTTCTCCACTCCTTTTCTTTTAACCAATTTACTATTTTTTCCACCAGTACCCTTGCATTTTGAAAAATAAGTGTCTGCAATATTCACAAACAGGGTCCCAGATGGCTTTAAAACCCTTTTACATTCCTTAAATATCTCAAGAAGATTATCAAGATATTGATTAAAATTAGGCTCTAATCCTAATTGTCCATACCAAGCACCACACTTTTTGCAATATCCTGTAATATATTCCCCATTAAGATTCTTCAATTTGGAACTTGGATTTTTTCCAGTTTTTAACCCGGTCTTTTCTGAAACTGATAGATTTATATCAATCTGTTCGTTATTAAATTCATGATTACAATTTCTATCGCCACCCCAGATTGTATTAGATTCATTTCCGTAAAATCTTAACCCCCAATAAGGTGGAGATGTGATGATACAGTCTATACTCTCGTTAGGCAATGACCTTAATGTTCCTAAAACATCATCATTGTAAAGTATACCGTTTTCAGTTTCAAAGTAGATATTTTCTCTCGGAAATATATCCTTCCAACTCATTTTAACCCTCCTTTAGTTTCTTTTTAAGATTCTCTAATTTCTCATCAATTTTTTTATAGTTTTCCCAACCCTCCATTAACCAGTAATACTGCTTTGCCTTTGATAAGCATAACATTCTCGCCTCAATTTTTAGCCTTTCTGGTATGCTTAAAGTTTGCCTTTTCTTTTCCATTTTTACCCCTCCTTTTCTTTCTTTTCTCTTTTAATTATCACAGTTATATAAACTTTTCCTTGATAATTTGTAGTATTCATAGATTCTATTGTGAGTTTAAATTGATGTTTCCACTGGTTCAGATGTTTTTGCAATTCTGTCGTATTTGTATAAGTTTTCACTATATAGTCAACCATCTTTAACCCTCCTTTATATTATTTCCATTTAAATTCTTCCCCATACACCCTAAAAGTATATTTATCAATTATTTTGAGTTTTTCAAAAGGTATAATATCCTGCAGGTTATCCTCATACCATTTTTTAAATTCATCTTCAGAACTGAATGTTAGTTCTACCCTTTTGAATGTGTTTAATGTGAATATGATGTCAAAACTTGTTCCACCTTTACGAACATTAAAAGCGATAATATTTTCAATGTTTACATATTCTTTATTAATTTCTATAAATTTCATTTCTTTTCCTCCTCAAATTCATTGATTGGTATGTGTATCTGCAGCTCAAAACCTTTCTTTTTGTAGTTAAAGAACCTGCCTACCTTAAACGCTTTTTCTGCATCTATAACCAGAGTTTTATCTGCTATATCTACTTTTATTTTTTTGACAATCCCTTTGTCGTAAAGAGCTTTTAGTAGGTAGTAAGGAAATCCTATGGTATTAGTCCTTTCAAAGAATACAGTATTAAACATACTTTTTTCGTATGTCTTACTTTTTACATCTATTGTTGCAATATGTTTAAATTTTTTATCATTTTTCGTCTTGATGTACACAAATATAGTATTACCAGTGGTTTGCAGCTTATAGACAATTCCATCTTTATCTTGTAGAATTTTTATACTCATAGCTTGCACCTCCTTAGGTGTATCCCTCTCCCCTGCCCCAGCTTTGGCTGGGGTTTAAAATGGTACATCATTATCTTCCTCCTCATATACTTTAGTTTTTCCTTCAACCTTTTTTATTGTATATGTTCTATCTTTAATCTTTAGTTTCCTATTATAGATGAAGTCAAGATTATACTCTTCAATAAACTCTGTAAAATCTCTTTCTTTCTCTTCCAATTTCTTTTTAACCCTTTCTATCATTTCCTCTATACAAGTCAGGTTCGTTGACAGCCTACCTCTTAAAATGTTTTTGATGTCATCAACAGTAAGCACTTCAGGTATAGATTCTATCTGCTTTATTGCCTCATTTCTTGCACTGTTGAGCAGTAGTACCCTTGATTTTAAACCTCTTATATCTTCTATGAACTGTAAAAGTATATCCATCAAAGCATCAATTTTATCCATTTTTATGCCTCCCTGTATTGAACGGTGAAAAATTCAAAATCTTCCTCTTTTGGTGTGTACCTGCCTTTGTCTTTCGGATTTGGTAATCTGTATTTCAGTTTCATCACAAGCATAATATCTCCATTCTTTACATCTGTCTGAGTTCTATTGAGTTCCACATCTACGCCGAACCATTTCTTGATAAGTTCAATGTTATCTGGGTATCCAATATAGCTTTTCAATACCTCTTTCTCTTTAGCCTTTTTTAATGCTTTTCCGAACTCTTCTTTAGTGATTCTTTTCATTACATAGATACCCTCTCTCGGCATAACAGCTGAATTAAGAAGTAAAACTCTCATCTTACTTTGCCTCCTTTATTCAATTTTTATATCGTCCTCTATTATTACAACTATGCAAGCTATAGGTATAACTATTTTCTTATCACCAGATAACTCTACAATCACATTGCCATATTTCTCATAAACATTAACCAGTTCAACTCCTTTATATCTTAAAAATTCCCATATATCTCTCACTATTTCGTCAACATCAGCCCACTCTGATTCGGAAAATTCTTCTTTTAATTGTTTGACAATTTCTTGAACACTCATCTTATCTTCCCTCCTTTAATAGTTCTTTGTTATCAAAAATGTTTCCAATGACTTCTATGTTTTTGTTTATCACATAAAACTGCAGAGTGTTAAACTCAACATCAATCTCAGGATATAGGTCAAATGCTGGATATTCAGATTTTTCCACTTTGTATTCAACATAATGTATATGTTCAGTTCCATCTTCCTCTATTACTTTCACAATATCCTTCTCATATATTTCTTTCAGCTTTTTGTCTTTTAAACCTATAAACTGTCCAACACTCTCAGGGTAAACCTCTATCGGATATCTATTCCAAATGAATTTTTTACTTCCCGCATCTATGAATGAGCCATAAACCCACTCATTTTCATATGTTTTTCCTCTGAACTTAATTTCTCTCATTTTTTCGCTCTCCTTTTCATTAGCTTTCTATGTTTTCTTAGCCTTTTTTTCTTCTGTCGTTTTTTAGCATCTTTCTTATCTATCTTTTTAGAAGTCCATGAATGTGGTGGTACAGATGACGATGACATTGATGCTATAGCTATATGTAGAAAGTTCCTCATTTTTTATCTCCTTTCATTTCTTCATATTTTTTTCTTAATTGTTTTTCATTAAAGGTAAACTCAATACCACAGGAACCACAAACAAAGGTTGTACCCTCTTTATGTTCTACAAAATACTTGCATTCACAGAGGGGGCATCTAACTGTCTTCCTGCCATAGATTTTTAATCCCAATCTATTAAATTCTTCAGCCCAGTGTGTTTTATATCTTTTCATATATCAACCTCCCTTTTCTATAACAAAAAGACTGTAATTTACCATCTCTATAAATAGCACATATATAACCTTCCTTTTTGAGTATTCCCATTCTTTCTTCAGGAGTTAGCTTATCCCATAGCTTTAGAGCTTTTAGTTCTTTCGCATCATTTGAAAGTATTTCTTTAACCTTCATATCAACCCTCCTACTCCAGATACTTGGGTCTCTTAACATCTTTATTTTGCTTTTCTTCTTCTAATTTTCTCCTTTCAAGGTTCTTTTCCTGTATCTGTATAACTAACATAATACAAAAAACAAAAGAAAAAAGCAAGTATAAGAAAAATGTTTCAATGTTTCCTCTTATGAGATGGTCAAAAGCACCGAATAACCCTGCTATAGCAGCAACAACTGTTAAAACTATGATTGTGTTAAATATTATTTTCTCCCAGTCCATGATTTTCCTCCTTATGTTTTTTAAAAAGCCCCCAGAGAACTGGGGGAGTTCGGGAGGGTTGAGGAAGGGAGGTTAGGGGATTAACCCTTTTAAGCCTTTCCTTCCTAACCTGTTTTTAAGAACCTCAGCTTTTTTCCCTTCAATAACTTCAATTTGCTTTATCGTTATGTCATTATATATTTTATCAGATGCTATCACATAAAAACCTTCATCTATCAATGCAGCTTTTGTTAGAGGGTCATAGGAGACCCTCTTTACCTTTTCTGACTTTCTTTTTGCATAGTAGATGTACATTGTTCACCCTCTCCTTGTATTACATCATCAATATCTACAATCTCTGCATCTTCTAAAATGAAGTTTATTGTATCCATGATGTCCTTTTTCTCCTGCAATATCTTTTCATACAGGCTTTTCAAGTACTTGACTTCCCATTCAATTTCAAATATTTGCCTATTGTCATCAAGAGCATATTCAACTATCGTATATCTACTGTTCCTTATATCTTTTTCAAATTTTTCAATTCTGTAGTTATATGCTTCTATTAAGTCGCATAGGTATAAATGATTATATTCGCTATCTTCATCAAGTAGAACAGCTTTTAGCTCAAATTTGAAGTATCGTTTTACATCTTCCTCGTTGATTTTACTGAAATAGCGTTCAGAAAATAGATAGAAAGTATCTCTACAGCAAGTTATATACTTGTTTACTTCTGGTACATAAATAAGGTCAATCTCCCCTTTCTTTAGCATTTCTAATGCCTTCATGCCGCACCTCCTTAAAGTTTTGAGTTCATAAAGCCTTTAAACACCTGTCTATCCTCTTCCGTTTCTTTCAATCCAACAGCATTGAGAAAATCCTGATAGCTGTACTTTCTTCCTCCATCTTCCTTGTAAATCCTATAAGCCGCCATAACCTCGTAAATTTCTGGTTCAGAGAACATCTTTTCTACAAACTCCTTGACGGGCATTTCTCCTCTGTCCACCTTTTTAACTTCATTGAAGTACCTTTTCATAGCTGATTACCTCCTTTATAAGTTTTCAATAAGTTTTTCAAGATATGATTTTTCTTTTTTAAACTCTTTAGATTTCTCCTCTATTTTTTGCTTAATTGTTTCCTTAAATGTTTGTATGGTATCCTTATTCCGTTCCTCTACTATCTTGAAAATTATGTAATCATAGTCTTTGTCTGAATGATTAAGATAAGTAAGTACGAAAGGATTGATTTGGTGAAAGTGTATTATAATGGTCTCTATTAGATACTCCTTTTCAATATCCACATCTAAATAAGGATTGATATAGATGGTCTTTTTGTTATCGGTAATTCTGATTTTGTTATCGTCTGCTGTGATTCGTATGCAGTATGTAGTTTCCAGCTTATCTATCATATCTTCAATACCTGTTAGTATGTAATCAAGAAATTTATAAAAAATAAAATCTTTACTGCCTACTGTAATTTTGCTATCTTCAGAACAAACAGAACTGTTATATTCTCCTATATATTTATAAAGTTCTTTTGTTGAAAATTCTGACATTCTTTCATATTTTTGCTGTGTTTCATTCGTATATTTCTTTAGAAGAACATCAACATAAATCTCAAGCAATTCTTTAGGTTCTATACACATATTTAATAAATAGTCTGGTACTTTCTTAAGGTCTGGTATTTCTATAACCTGAAGTAAGCCTTTCTTAAAATCGTTGAAATAGCGTTTATGTTCAAATATATGAAATGCTTTTGACATAAACCGACTATAAGCTAAAACACTTTTAAAATCTGCTTGCAACAACTTATTTTCAAAAGACTTATTTATCAATTCATTTGATATGTTCATTTTTTCCTCCCTTCTCTAAAATTGCCTTTCTTGTTTCATCTAATTGTCTTTTAGTTTTCCTTATGTTGTTGTCAATCATATTCAGATAATCAATTAAGAACTGCTTTACATATCTGTCTTTCGCCTGCTTTATCCTTTTTTCTGTTTCTACAGCTGATATTTCAAGGCTTTCAAGTAAAGCTACAAGCCTCTTTTCAAGTGCTAAAGCATGGTTTTCTTGATTTAATCATTTTTCTCCTCCTTTATTTTCCAAATTCTGTATGAATAAGAATAATTTTCATCAAAAAAAGCCTTTCTTGGATTGTATGCCTCAAGAAAGTATCTATTCCCCTGTTTGTCTTTCAAGAGTGCTATATCCATTTCGCTGTTGAACCAGAGATGTTTATATCTTGATTTAACTGAGCAAGCATCGGGGTTGCAGTCGGGCGTCATCGTGTCTCCTATGTACTCAAGCTCTTCCATTTCATCTCTGCTAAGCCATACTAATTTAAGTTCCATGATTCTTACCTCCCTTTTTTAATCTTTTTGAGAGCCACCCATCTGATGACCCTCAAAAAGCCCCCTGCATTGCACAGGGGGAGTGAGGGGGAGTTTAGGGGGTGTGCGATTTTGCATATTCATATATAAAACTTTTCAACTCCTCTTTCTCCTCATCTGTAAGCTGTTGCCATATCTCATCATCAAGCCCCTCAATTACGGCGTCCCAGAGCGTTGTGTAAAACTGCTCTGGGTTTTGTTGTTGCTCATCTAAATTGTTCAACAATGTAGGGGCGAAATCCCCTACACTTTCTATATATGCTTTTGCAAATTCTTTTGCTTGTTCTAAAGCGTTCATTTTTAACCCTCCTCAAGTATTTTGTTTGAGGTTAACAATCATTGTTTACATCGTTTATAATTTCGTCTATGTCTTTTGGTAAGCTCCCTAATCTTGCTTGTTGCAAAATTGCTGATTGATATAACTTTTCGCACCAGTCTTTAAACCAGCAAGCCAGTTCTGTTATGTCCTCCTTAATTCTGTCAATGTCATCAGAATTAACAAAATAATAACAGATTGTTGCTATATCAATTTCACAATTATAAGTGTTCTCTTGTTGTTTTGCTTCTTTTTCAAAATCTTCAACTATGCTCTTTGATAAGTATTTCCTTACTTCCTTCAGTTTTTCACACTCAATAACTACTAAATTGCTTAGTCCATCTCCTCTAAAATTCACATTTGCTTTTAACATAGCTCTATCCTCCTTTTAAAGTTTTAATAATACCCTCAAAAAATCGGGTTAAAAAAGGGGAGTATTACTCCCCTTCAACCTCTTCGCATGTTTCTACATGTATACTCCAATCATCTATAACCTCTGCCCACAATTTGTATCTTTTACCTGTCTGGCAACCTTGAACATGTATAATCCACCAGTACGAGTCTTTGTCTTTCTCATAATCTATGACCTTGACTCCTTCCATGCCTTCTTCAAAATCCCAACAATAGCCTGACATGATGCCGTATTCTTTTTTGAGTTCTTCTAATCTTTTGTTTCTCATTTTATCTTACCCCCTAAAGTTTTTTAAATTCCTTGTAGGCACGCTAACACCCCCTATAAAAATTTTTATAATACCCTCAAAATCGGGTTATAGGGGTCTTTTTTAGACCCCTAAAAAAACTTTTTATTGTTCATAGTGGTTAACAATAACTCTTAATTTTTCTTTATTTCGTTCTAATACTTCAAGTTCTTTTTGTAATTCTTTTAATTGTTGTTGCTTTTTGATTTTTGCTAATTTGTCTGTACTATCTTTAATTTCTTGTTCTAACATTCTTTTTGTAATAAGCAGGTCATTTTCTTTTCGTTGCAAGTTTATTAATTCTTTATATGCTTTCTGATAAGTTTCTTTTTCAAGCTCTGGGATTATTGATTTTGCATACTCTATAGCATCATTTACAGAAGTAAAGAATTTATTTTTATTTTCTGAACAAAATGGACAAAATACAGAAACTAAAACAGATTTATTTTGATAATTAGAAACTTCAATATTAATAAATAAATTGTTGTACACTGCATATTCAAAACCAGCGTGAACATTATCAATCTTTTCATTGACCACCAGAACCCCTTTATTTTCGTATGCTGTGTATCTTGTTGGATAGTTGGAAGTGATTAAAACCTTCATCTTACTTACCCCCTAAAGTTTTTAAATTCCTTATAGGTACGCTAAAAATAAAAGGGCTTTAAGCCCCTTAATCATATATTTCATATTTGTATCCTTGTTTTAACAACCTTCTTGCCATATTTATAACTTCTTTTTCTGTTTTATATGTTTCAACAGAATGACTATACCATTTGTGATTTATTGTTATTCTGTAATCTGTATCAAAAGCAACAGAAGGGTAAAAAGTTATATCAATTCTTTCTTTATCATTGTACAGTGATATATCCTTGAAATATTGCAAAGCAAGGACAATATCATATAAATCTTTATTGTGTTTTTTCAGGTATTCCTCACATAATTTGTTGAATTGCTTTTGTGATTTTGCTTTTTTCTTGAAATACCAGAAAGCCTCTGGATATTCCATCTTTAGAACTTCTGTAATCATAACACTAACCCCCTAAAAAGTTTTTTAAACAATACCCTCAAAAAATCGGGTTATAGGGGTCTAAAAAAGACCCCCTAAAAAACTTTTTAAAAAAGCCTATATAGGGGCTTAAAAAAAGCCCCTACTTTTTAAACATAGGGGGTCTGAAAAAAAGACCCCCATTTTAAAACTCTTATAAAACCCCCCGATTGAGGGGCTTTATAAGAGGGGGGCTTTACGCCCCCAGTTTTTAATCTTCTGGCTCAGGCTCAGATTCTATTTCTATTCTGTCAATGCATAAATCTATATCTTTTAGGTCAACTTTTTTTATCCTTACGCTTTTCCATTCTGTAGGTGCGTATGATGTGATTGATTGATTTTTGTTACTACTGTATTCCTCAATTTCAACAAGAAATATGCCATCGTGATTGACAATAAGATATTTTTCAATATCTCTATCGTACTCATCAACAGAATCAAGAAATATCCTTGTGAGGTATGGAATACAAATTTGACCGTATTCGCTTGGCGTTTGGTACGCATGGTAATAAGTATCAATGCACCAAATTTTCTCACTGCCTTTTAATTCTAATTCTCTCATAACTACTTACCCCCTAAAAGTATTTGTTGCTATTCTATATACTCTTTTTCTTTTTGTCAAGTATTTTTTGTCTTTTTCTTTTTCTTTTGCAAAATATTGACATTCAAGCATCAGACAGCTGTTTTTTGAAACTTCAAAAGATTTATATGTTTTTCAAACGATTTTGTAGAAAAATATCTCCAGCAAAAAACAGCTGTCAAACCCTTATTATATATAGATTTTCGTTTACTCACTGGTATATTTAAGATATACCTAAACTTTATTATATATTAAGTTTTAGAGAAGGTTTATAGTGGTGATTTATTAAATAATTTTTGCTTGTTTTAAACCATTGATACTCAACGATTAAAATGCTGTTTTAAATTTACAATAAAATTGATTAAATTTTTAAATATTTACTTTAAAATTTATAAAAGTATCTATATTTAATTATTTAAACTTGTATTGTTATATTGTATTTTGCTGTTATTGACTCACCATTCAAAAGTGTTTGTGAACTTGTTAAAACATCTCTTGTGAATAGATAAAAATCAGATGAACCCCATTTATTTAAAACTAATCCAATTTCTGTTATATTTACTGTACTACCCGTGTTATTTGTATAGTTTGATGTAATTGTATGCTTTTGACCTATAACAACAGAACCAGATGTTATATCTGATACTGTTTGGTTATTTCCATCAAAAGTAAGGCTGCCAGAAATGTCTGATTCAAGTGAGTAGTCATTCCATGATGGTAATGTAGTACCAGTTCCTAACATAACTCCATTATTTGAATTACCTTGCCACAAATGAAAGTGAGAACCGGGTGATAGATTAGTTGTTGAACCATCTGTTTTAACGAAATCATGATTACTACTTAGTATAAAATTCATTCTTATAAAATTTGAAAAGTTTTTTACAAATGATTTACTTTCTTCTTCCTCTAAAAGAATACCATTTTTAAAAATCTGATATGTTAATGAAATAGTAAAAAGTTTTTTATCTTTCATTTGTATGTCCTCCTATATTAATTCATAATCTAAAATGATTTCAAGATTATTTATAACATTTTTAGATTTATTTACAGTATTGTCAAGTTGAATTGTTTTATCTTCAATAGAAGTTTTAGTTTTATTTACAATATTGTCAAGTTGAATTACTAAATTTTTAACTGGTATATTCAAACTTTCTAAATTATAACTTAATTGTATATTTATGTCTTTTTTTATTGATATAGTCTTAAAAACTCAAGTTAAAAACTCTTCAAAACTTCGTGATATTGATGTAATGCTTGAGATTTGGAAAAATAAAAAAGTAAAAAAATATCTTCTAAAAAAACGACAAAAAAAACTTAAAAAGTTTTTAGAG
>JALVKE010000164.1 GCA_027028005.1 Persephonella sp.
CTATTATTTTCATTAACTCCTTCTTATCTTTAATATTTGAAACTTCTATCAAAGATACAGAAACGCCAAATTTTAAATCAAAATTATCCCTTCTAACTGTTATCTGTTCTATCTCTTTTTTTAAACGTTCAGCATACTGATACATCCTTTCTGGTTTTTTTTCTAAAAGGATATAGAACTCTCCAGAATACCCTTTAATAAAAGAAGCTGTTTCATAATCAACAATCTCTGAAAGTTTTGTATCTATAATATCTATTACCTTATCTCCAACATCTTCTCCGTAAAATCTGTTTATAGTTCCTAGATTCAAAACATTTATTACTGCAAGGTATGTACTTTTCTTTTTTGATTCTTCAAGAATATGATCAATAAAGATAGATTTTTTATTCTTAAAGAAATAGGTGTATGTGTTGTTTAAATAGTCTAAAAGTTTGAAAGATGTATTTATTACATTGTTATAGGCAAAGTAAGCTTCTACATACTCATTATCTTTTATATAGAAAATTAAACTCTTTGCATACATATGGAGATCATTATGAAGTTTTCTCACTATTTCTATCATATTCTTTTGTGAAAATTTTATTTTAAAGTCAAAGCTATCAATGATGTTTGTGAACTTACAGTTTTCAACTTCAATTGTGGGATATAGTTTTTCTTTACCTTTCACATACATAAGAAACTTGTTTAACCAGGATAGATGAAATTTTCCATATGGAGATATATGATTTCTCTCTATATTCTTGATATCTTTTATATGTATATCAATATTTTTTAGCATATACCCTTTTGCATGGGAATTTATAGCTACATCAAAAAAATTGCTAAGATCTGGAGCTAGCAGTAGATACTTCTCTGATTCTAAGATTTTTGTATATAAAGAATCTTTTATAAAGATTAAACTATGTAGTATAGTTTCAAATGGAATTCCTATTTTTCCGTGATACTTTCCTAGGATTTCAAAATCTTTTTCAATTTCATCCAAATTTTTATTAAACTCTTTTATTAAAAAATCCCTTACTGTATAAATAATCTTATCTAGATTCTCTTCTGTTCCAAAAGTATCTAAAAAAAATTTATTTTTCAATACTTTTCTTCTATACTCTTCTATAACCTCACATAAAAACTCCTCTAAAAAACCTAATGTAATCATCTTTTTACCTTCTTATTCTAATTCTATCTTTATAGGGTCAAGAGGAGTTTTTGTTAAAATCTCAACTCCCTCTTTTCTAGCAACTACTATATTTTCTAATCGTACTCCCCCCTTATCTGGTATATAAATTCCTGGTTCTATTGTAAAAACTGCATTTTCTTCTATTATCTCTTCACTTTGAAAAGAGATTCTTGGAGGTTCATGTATCTCTATTCCTATTCCATGTCCTGTTGAATGAATAAAGTAAGATCCATATCCGTATTTTTCTATAACTTTTCTCGCTGCTAAATCTATTTCTTTAGCTTTCACTCCAGCTTTTACAGTATTAACAGCTTCCAAATGAGCTTCTTTTACTATAGAGTAAATTTTTAAAAGCTCTTTATCCACATTTCCTATAAAAACAGTTCTTGTAAAATCTGAGCAGTATCCCTTATATTTCATACCCATATCTATAAGAAGGGGGGAGTTTTTTTCTATTGGAGCATTTAACGTTTCATAATGCGGTACAGCTGAATGCTTTCCAGATGCTACAATAGCAGGAAAACTTTCCCCTGTTCCCCCTTCTTCAAAAATATAATTTATAATCATCCTTCTTACATCAAGTTCACTTTTTGCCTTTGGAATAAAATCTAAAAGCCTTTTAAAAACCTTGTCTGTTTTTTCAACAGCTTCTCTTATTATATTTATTTCTTCTTCTATTTTTGTCATCCTAAAAGGCTTTAAAAAGTTTTCATAACCCACTAGTTTATCTTTTAAAGAAGATTCATCTACTAACTTTTCATAAAATGATATAGTAACACTATCCTTTTCAAAACCTATTTTATCTCCACCAAGTTCTAAAAGTATCTCTCTCAGATGTTCTATCTGCTTTTTATTTTTTTCCCCTAAAAGAATAACATTCCAATCTTTTAATTTTTCTTTTGCACCATAATAGTATCTTGCATCTGTGATGAAATATTTATCTTTAGGAGTTAACAGTACATATGCATTAGAAGATGAGAAATAGGAAAGATAGAAAACATTTGAAAAATTTGAGAAAAAGAAAGATGAAAGCTGTTTTTCTTCTATATAAGATTGGATCTGTTTGATTTTTGGCATGATATCTCCTTGCTTTTTTTGTGATTATATATTATATTCTATATGTGGGTTAGTTAATATTAACTAATAGAGGTTTAAAAAATGAAAGTACATATAGAAAAAGATCTCTGCACTTCTTGCGGAATATGCTATGAAACATTTGTAAATGTTTTTGTTGAAGGTGAAGAAGGTATATCTGAAGTAAAAGATGATTTAAAAGGAAAAGATTTAAAAGACTCTCTTTTAAAAGAGGCCATTAGTGCTGCTGAGGAGTGCCCAGCCGGTGCTATTGTTGTGAAGTAGGGGCTTTTTTGTCCCTGCTTCACCTTTTAAAAAGCCCCGTACGGGGCTTTTTTTTATGCTATAGAGTAAGCGAATTCAGGTCTTTCTTCTACAAGTTTAACATCCTGAGCTACTTCAGGAAGTGGAACAACCTTCTCTCTTTTTACCCATCTTTCTGGTAAATGGATAACTACATCTCCTTTTCTAATTACAGCTGGAGCTACAAGAGTTTCATATGTTATTTTTACACCGTAAACTTCTCTTCCAAACTTATTTTTAAATACTCCTGGACCTTCCATCTTGATGTTTCTTGCTGTTCCTGGGAAATAAATTCTTTTTGCATAGTATCTGTTTCTTTTAGGATGATAGTAAACAAGCCACATAACTTTACCCTGTTTATACTTAGCTTCCGTTGGAATATACTTTTCCGCTTTCTCTTCCTCTTGAAGAAGTCTTTCAACATACTGTTCTAGTGTTTCATCCTCTCTAACTTCATTTTCTGTCCATTTTTCAAACTCTAACATCCATCCATTTGCCTGAGCAACTATATTAGCTGTTTTAACAGTTCTCTCCTCCTCTTTTTCTACAAGTTCATCAATTTTGTCTAATACATCCTTAAATCTTTCTCTAAAATCTGGAAGATGTGTAACAGCAACAATAAGGTTACTTTCATTTTTTAGTCTTTCTAACTGTTCAGGACTTTCAGCTAAAACCATTGCCTTTCTTATATTACAAAAACTTTTCCTTAAATCTTCTAATATTTCTGGAGACAGTTTTAGATCTAAGGCTGTTTCTTGAATTTCTTTCATTATCTCTTCTGGTATCTGCTTTAATCTCTCTTCTATATCTATTTTGCCTTCACCCCAGGGATGATACTCTTTATCCCAGTTTTTAACCTTTGCTATAAAATTTGCTAATCTAACTGTTACTCTATTTTCTTCACATGCTACTTCTCTTAGTTTCTCAACCAATGCTCCAAATTTTTTCTTCCAAAATGGAGAATAGGTAAGTGTACATAGATAGTCTGAACGCTTCTTTAAATCTGTAAGCTGTTCAGGTGTTTCCACGTTTAACATTTCATCTCTAATAATACAGTTTATACGACGAATGTCTTCTGGTGATTCAACCTTTCCATAAATTACAGCCATTTTTTTAGCCCTCCTTTATAAGATTTTTTATTAAAAATAAGCTCATATTTATAGATTTTCAATAAGTTTATAGTTATTAACTTATTGCCTTAATAAAAAGTTGTCTATAATTTAAAAATAATTATGGTTTCATAAAAATGAATATGGAGGCTTTCAAATGGAAAGAAAACTTGTTGTATGGTTGAAAGAAGTAACAATGGATGATGTTCCACTTGTAGGAGGAAAAAATGCATCTTTAGGTGAGATGATTAATGCTCTTTCTCCTAAAGGAATAAAAATTCCAGATGGATTTGCAACAACATCTGAAGCTTACTGGTATTTTCTAGACTACAATAATCTCAGAGAAAAGATCAAAGAAGCATTAAAAGACCTTGATGTAAATGATATTGAAAACCTTCATAGACATGGAGTAAAAGTTAGAAATCTTATTAGAAGTGGTGAGTTTCCACCTGATCTAAAAGAAAAAATCCTTGAATATTACCACGAGCTTAGTAAAGAATACGGTCAAGAATATGTTGATGTCGCTGTTCGTTCTTCTGCAACTGCTGAAGATACAGAGGTTGCATCATTTGCAGGACAGCAGGAAACTTTTCTTAATATAAGAGGAGATGAAGCGGTACTTGATGCTATAAAAAGATGTTATGCGTCTTTATTTACAGATAGAGCTATCTCATACAGAGAAACATTTGGATTTGACCATTTTTCTGTTGCAATATCTGCAACGGTTCAAAAAATGGTTCGTTCAGATAAAGGCTCTTCAGGAGTTATGTTCACATTAGATACAGAAAGTGGATTTAAAGATGTTGTTCTCATCACATCAATATACGGATTAGGGGAACTTATCGTTGGCGGTGCCGTTACTCCTGATGAGTTTCTTGTATTTAAACCAACTTTAAAAAAAGGATACAAAGCAATAATTGAGAAAAAATTAGGACATAAAGATAAAAAAATGATTTATGGAGAGGGAGAAGAAAAAACGAAAATTGTTCCTGTCCCTATTGAGCAGCAGAAAAAGTTTTCCATATCAGATGATGAAGTTTTAAAACTTGCGAAATGGGGAATTATTATTGAAGAGCACTATTCAGAGAGAAACGGAAGATGGACACCTATGGATATAGAATGGGCAAAGGACGGGGAGCTTAATGAGCTGTTTGTTGTTCAGGCAAGACCTGAAACAGTTCATTCAAGAAAAGACCATACAAAAATAAAAGTCTATAAAATTACTGAACCTGTTGAAGAGAGAAGAAAAAAAGTTCTCTTAACAGGTATAGCAGTAGGAAACAAGATAGCTTCAGGAAAAGTAAAAATCCTTATGTCTCCTGAAGAGGGTGAAAAGTTTGAGGAAGGTGATGTTTTAGTTACAGATATGACAGACCCTGATTGGGAACCAATTATGAAAAAAGCAGCAGCTATTGTAACAAATAGAGGTGGTAGAACATGTCACGCTGCCATTGTTGCTAGAGAACTTGGAGTTCCAGCTGTTGTTGGAACTGGAAAAGCAACAGAAGTACTAAAAGATGGGCAGCTTGTAACTGTCTCCTGTGCTGAAGGTGATACAGGGTATGTTTATGATGGAAAAATAGATTATGAAGTAGAAGAATTTGATCTTACCAAACTTCCAAAAACAAAAACTCCTATTATGATGAATATAGCTACCCCTGAAAACGCATTTATGTATTCATTTTTTCCAAATGCTGGAGTTGGTCTTGCAAGGGAAGAATTTATTATAAACAACTACATTGGAATTCATCCAAATGCTTTAATACATTTTGAAGAAATTAAGAAAAAAGACCCTCATCTAGCAAGAGAAATTGAAGTTAGAACATTTGGATACGATAGTTGCACTCAGTTTTATGTTGATAAACTATCTTACGGTATAGCAAAAATTGCAGCTGCATTCTATCCAAAACCTGTTATCGTTAGGTTTTCAGACTTTAAATCAAACGAGTATGCAAACCTCTTAGGTGGTCAGTATTTTGAACCAAAAGAAGAGAATCCAATGCTTGGATGGAGAGGAGCTTCAAGATACTACTCTCCTCAGTTTAAAGATGCTTTTGGTCTTGAGTGTAAAGCAATAAAAAAAGTTAGAGAAGAAATGGGTTTAGAAAACGTTATCACAATGATACCTTTCTGCAGAACTGTAGAGGAAGGTAAAAAAGTAGAAGAAGTTATGAATGAGTTTGATCTTAAAAGAGGGGAAAATGGTCTTCAGGTCTACGTAATGACGGAAATACCATCAAACGTAATACTTCTTGAAAAATTTGCCAAATATTTTGATGGATTTTCTATTGGCTCTAATGACCTTACACAGTTAACTTTAGGAATAGATAGAGATTCAAATCTCGTTGCGCATCTATATGATGAAAGAAATGAAGCTGTTAAAGAGATGGTAGCTATGGCTATTCATAAAGCTAAGAAGGTGGGTAAAAAAATAGGAATATGTGGACAGGCACCATCTGATCATCCAGATTTTGCCCAGTTTCTTGTTGAACAGGGAATTGATTCTATCTCTATTAATCCTGATGCAATAATAAAAACAACTCTTGCTGTATATGAGATAGAAAAGAAACTAGGATTACACAATGAATAGTATAGTGGAGTGAAAGGATGGCAGTTGTTGATGAATATAAGCATAAATCAATAGAAGAAACCTTAACAGAACTAGGAGTTAACAAAGAGAAAGGATTATCAGAAGAAGAAGCGAAAGAAAGATTAAAGAAATATGGGCTAAACGAGATACCAGAAAAAGAAGAACCACTATGGCACAGGATATTTAGACGTTTTTGGGGACCTATTCCATGGATGATTGAAATTGCAGCCATCCTTTCTGCTGCTGTTCAAAAATGGGAAGATTTTACAATCATAATGATCCTTCTCTTTGTCAATGCTGGTGTTGATTTCTGGCAGGAACATAAAGCTCTCTCTGCTCTTAAGGTTTTAAAACAAAAATTAGCAAGAAAAGCAATTGTTTTAAGGGATGGTGTATGGAAAGAGATAGATGCTAAATATTTAGTTCCAGGAGATATAGTAAAGATAAAAATTGGAGATATTGTTCCTGCTGATATGAAGCTTATAGAGGGAGACTTTATTCTTGTTGATCAGTCAGCTCTTACAGGGGAGTCCCTCCCTGTTATCAAAAGAGTTGGAGATGTGGTCTATGCCAACTCAATAGTAAAACAGGGAGAAATGATTGCTGTTGTTGTAGCAACAGGTCTTAATACGTACTTTGGTAGAACGGTTAAACTAGTTGCAGAAGCTGAAAGGGAACAAAGATCCCATCTCCAAGAAATGGTTATTAAGGTTGGAAACTTCCTTATTATAATTACAGTATTTCTTGTTGCAATTATTGTATTGGTAGGTATATCAAGACATGAATCATATATAGAACTTCTAAGATTTTCTCTTGTATTAACTGTTTCAGCAATTCCTGTTGCCCTGCCAGCTGTTTTAACTGTTACCATGGCCATTGGTGCATTAGCTTTAGCAAAAAAACAGGCTATTGTAAGCAGGCTTGCTTCCATTGAAGAAATGTCAGGAATGGATGTATTATGCTCAGATAAAACAGGAACATTAACAAAAAATCAGATGACTGTGTCCATTCCTTTTACTGTAAACGGTTATAAATCTGAAGACCTTATGTTTTACGCTGCTTTAGCATCTAAAGAGGAAAATAGAGATCCTATTGAAATCCCTATTTTTGATTGGCTTAAAAAACACAATCTTTACGACAAACTAAAACAGTGCAAACAGAAAGAGTTTGTTCCCTTTGATCCTGTAAGAAAGAGGACAGAAGCTTTAGTTGAGTGTGATGGGAAAGAGATAGTAGTAACAAAAGGTGCACCTCAGGTTATTATTGAGCTATGCGATGAAAATGAATTTAACAAAGAGGTTGTGTATCAAAAGATAGAAGAGTTTGCTGAAAATGGATTTAGAACGTTAGGAGTTGCTTACAGAAAACCTATAGAAGAAAAGTTTCATTTTGTAGGACTTATTCCTCTTTTTGATCCACCTAGAGAAGACTCAAAAGAAGCTGTTCAAGAAGCAAAAAGGCTTGGTGTAGAAGTGAAAATGGTAACAGGTGATAATATTGCTGTTGCCAGATATATTGCAAGGATATTAGGTATTGGGGATAAGATTTACGATATAAAACAGCTTAGAGGCGAAACATACGAAGAGTACACAGTTTTAGCAGAAGTTATAGCTAAAGCTATATATGAAAAATTAAATCCTTCTGTTTCTGAAAAGGAAGCAGAAAAATTTGCTAAAGAGATAGCAAAACTTGTAGAAAAAGAGCTAGAAGGAAGAAAACTTCCAGCAGGAATAGTAAAAAGACATGAGTCAGAAATCATCAAAATTATTGAAGAAGCAAACGGTTTTGCACAGGTATTCCCTGAAGATAAATACTTTATTGTAGATAAACTTCAAAAAGCAGGGCATATCGTTGGAATGACAGGAGATGGTGTTAACGATGCACCAGCTCTCAGAAAAGCCGACTGTGGTATTGCCGTTGCAGGGGCAACTGACGCAGCAAGGGCTGCTGCTGATATTGTTCTCCTTGCACCTGGTCTTAAAGTAATAGTTGATGCAATAAAGATCTCAAGAGAGATTTTTAGAAGAATGGAATCTTACACCATCTACAGAATTGCAGAAACAATTAGAATAATCCTGTTTATGACTCTCTCCATTGTAATATTCAATTTCTATCCAATCACAGCTCTTATGATTATTCTTTTAGCATTATTAAACGATATTCCTATACTTACGATTGCCTATGATAATGAAAAAGCTTCTCCAAAACCTCAAACCTGGGATATGACAGAAATTCTTGTCCTTTCATCCTGGCTTGGAGTGGCAGGAGTTATTTCTTCATTTATGCTGTATTTCCTACTTATAGAATACTGGAAACTTCCTATGGATATGATTCAGTCAATTATCTTCACAAAACTAATTGTTGCAGGACATAACACTATATTCAACACAAGAAGGAAAACATGGTTTTGGGTCAAACCATGGCCTTCACCTGCTTTATTCTGGGCAACAATTGGAACAAGTTTTATTGGAACGGTTATAACTGTTTACGGATTTGATCTTATTACTCCTGTTGGATGGGGATGGGGAATATTTATGTGGGGATACGCAATGGTCTGGTTTTTATTTAACGATGCTGTAAAAGTGTTTTTCTTCCATCTTTATAGAAATAAGAGATTTGCCTTTGCAAAGTTTCCTGGCTTTAAGAAACATTTAAGAAGTCAAGGTTTTTAAAGGAGGATATAAATGAATTTTGAAATTCCTGCTGATGTTCCTAAGGATAAAATTAAAGAATATATAAAAAATATGAATGAGATTACCGGCGGAAGTGGGAGGCTTATGCTTTTCGCCGGTGATCAGAAAGTAGAACATTTGAATGACGACTTTTATGGAGAGGGAATTCCGTTGGACGATGCCCATCCTGAACATCTTTTTAGAATAGCTTCTATTGCAAAAATCGGTGTATTTGCTACACAGATGGGATTAATAGCAAGATATGGAAGAAAATACCCTACAGTTCCCTATCTTGTAAAAATAAACTCAAAAACTAATCTTGTTCCCTATGAGATAAGAGATCCTATCAGCCTTGCCTGGTATTCATTTGAGCAGGTTTTAGATTTTAAAGAAAAGTCTGGACTGAGAATATATGGTATCGGTTATACCGTTTATTTAGGAAGTGAGTTTGAACATAAAATGCTGAAACAGGCTGCAAGGCTTGTTTATGAAACACATCAACAAGGTATGATTGCTGTTTTATGGATGTATCCAAAAGGAAAAGCCATAAAAGATGAACATGATCCTCATCTGATAGCAGGAGCAGCAGGCGTTGCAAACTGCCTTGGAGCTGATTTTGCAAAAGTAAAAGTTCCTTACAAAGAAGGACATAAATCAGCAGAAGCTTTGAAAGAAGCTGTTTTAGCTGCAGGAAATACGGGAGTTCTCTGTGAAGGTGGAAAAAAAGAAGATCCTGAGCAGTTTTTAACTGAACTTTATGAGCAGATACATATTGGAGGAGCGAGAGGAAACGGCACAGGAAGAAATATTCATCAGAATACCCTTGAAGATGCAATAAGGATGGCAAATGCCATTTATGCGATAACAGTTGAAAACAAAACTGTAGAAGAAGCACTGAAAATTTTAAAAGGTGAGATTTTATAGAAAAATCTTTTTGCTTGAAAAAAGAATATGTTTATAAAAGATGGAGGATAAAATGGAAAAGTATAATGTAGTTGTTATTGGTGCAGGGCCTGGAGGAACTCTAGCAGCAGAATTTTTAGCAAAAAAAGGAAAAAAGGTTCTATTAATTGATGAAAGAGGAAAACCAGGAGGGGAATGTTTATTTGAAGGTTGTATTCCTTCAAAAATCCTTGAAACCTCAGCTGATTACTTCTATCAGGCAAAGAAGTTAGATGTTTTTGGAATAGATATAGAAGGTGACATAAAGATAAATTGGAAAAATGTTATAAAAAGGAAAGATAATATTTTGGAAAAAAGAGCAAATGCTGCACTTAAAAGACTCAGTCAAATAGAAAATCTTACCTTTAAAGAAGGAAGAGGTAGTTTTATTTCTAAGAATCAGGTCGAAATAAAAAAGTCAGATGGTTCCACAGAGACGGTAGAATTTGAAAAAGCCATTATTGCAACAGGTTCATCTCCTTTTATCCCACCAATTGAAGGGAACGGAATAGATAAAGTATGGACAAACAGAAATGTTTTTGATATAGAGGAACTTCCAAACTCAATTTTAATTGTAGGTGGAGGGCCAATAGGAATAGAATTTGGGCAGATGTTTAATAAATTAGGCCTAAAAGTTATTATTGTTGAACTGATGGAAAGAATCCTAATGCCTGTTGATGAAGAATTTGCCCTGATTTTACAGGATAAAATACAAAAAGATGGGATAGCACTTCATTTAAAATCTCTTGTGAAAAGAATTGATTTTGAAAATGGAAGGTTTAAAGTATCTTTTGAAAAAGAAGGAAATCTTGAAACAGTAGAAGTAGAAAAAGTTTTAATAGCTGTTGGAAGAAAGCCAAATGTAGAAGGACTTAATCTTGAAAAAGCAGATGTTGAGTATGATAAAAAAGGAATTATTACCAATGAATACTACCAAACATCAAATCAAGATATTTATGCAGTGGGAGATGTAATAAAACAGCCTAAATTCCAGCACCTTGCTAGAAATCAGGGATTAGCAGCAGCAAGAAATATTCTAGAAGGAAATAAATATTTCGTAGATCTAGATAAACTATCATGGGTTTTATTTTCAGATCCGGAGATTGCATCAGCTGGACTTACAGAGCAGCAAGCAAAAAGTAGAGGAATTGATTATATAGTTGGTAAATATCCTTATCAGATAGACGCAAGAGCTCAGATATCAGATACAAATTTTGGATATCTAAAATTTATTGTTAATAAATCAACTAATCAGATAGTAGGAGTTCATATAATAACAGAAGGAGCATCTTCACTTGTTGGAGAGGCTTCCCTTATAGTTGCTAATAAACTAACTTTAGAGCAGGTAGCAAATGGAATACATCCTCATCCAACCTTAACAGAAAGTTTTGAGTTGCTTGCAAAGAACATGCTTATGCAGGAGGTTAGCCAGCATGTGTGATAAAGATATTTTATTTTGTATCTTTTACTATCTTGGGTTTATAGCACTAGGAGGTGCTTTTTTGGCAGGTGTAATTATAGTTATAGACTGGATGAAAAGCAAAAAGGAAGAAAAAGAGGAAAGCTAAATGGCTCTTATTGATGAGTACAAAGATAAATCAATAGAGGAAACAATAAAAGAACTTCAAACAGATATTGAGAAAGGATTATCAGAAGAAGAAGCGAAAGAAAGATTAAAGAAATATGGGCTAAACGAGATACCGGAAAAAGAAGAACCACTATGGCACAGGATATTTAGACGTTTTTGGGGACCTATTCCATGGATGATTGAAATTGCAGCCATCCTTTCTGCTGCTGTTCAAAAATGGGAAGATTTTACAATCATAATGA
>JALVKE010000165.1 GCA_027028005.1 Persephonella sp.
GCCTTTCTACAGATAAATAATCTTGAAATAAAGATGGTTTTGCAGTATTTTTATTCATATCCCTCAACCTCGCAAATATTAGTCCCAAAAATAAGGGGTGTTCCCAGCACCCCTAAAACTATCTATTCATAATCAAGTAAATAAATCCCTCTATCTTTAAAAAAGTCCACCAATTTATTGAAATCATTTACATACACATATTTAAGCCTACCCTTCTTTCTCTCCTCAATAATACCTTCATTTATCAAATCCTCTTTATATCTCCTCAACCACTTATAAGCAGTTTGCTTAGAAACTACAAACAAAGGTAAAAACTCAGTAAATTTCCCAGAATTAACAACAGTTAAACTCATAACATACCTCCTCAATACATCCATTAAATTTAGTATATTCAGTAAACTCTGTCAACACCTAATATATATATATATAAATTTTGGACTTTAATAAAGTCCACAAGTAATGACGCGGGTTTGCAAAAGTCCACACAGTTTGGACTTTATGGACTTTATATATTTTATGCGGTTTTACGGGAAATTAAGGCAAAATTAAGGGTAAAATCCTCGCAAACCGTTGATAAATCAGAAAGTCCAAAAGTCCACAAGGCAAATCCTCGCAAACCGTTGATAAATCAGAAAGTCCAAAAGTCCATACAATATATATATAGGGGTTGGACTTTAACGATATATCGGAAAAAATAAAGACTTACCGCAATATTAACGTCTTATATGAGAAAACAGACAGGAGGAGAGGAGATTTATATATGAAGGGGTCGGGGAAACCCCGTTGTGTGTTTCGTGTGCGTAGAGCCAGTCAGGGCTATCGGGCGGGACTTTCACCCTGCCGTGCTGTTAACACGGTTTTACCCTACTGCCCCTTCCTTCACCTCTGACTAACCCCTGTTTCGGAGCTGGTTGCTCCATCCCCAGAGGCTAACCCCGAAGGGCTCAGAGGCTTCCGCCTATCTTCCGCAACGGCTCGTTATAGCCCTTGTAGGACTTAGGCGGGCTGTCCATCCGTTGTTCCCTAACGGGTAAGACGACATCCCCACAGGTATCAGCTCCTTTCCTGTGAGGCATAAGCGGGATACGAAGACAGAAGCTCTCCCGCCTGCCGTCAGCGGACTTCTCACAGCCTTCCTGTGCGTCGCCATATCCTACAATTTTAACCCTTACGGGTGGGCTATAACTCCCCTCGCACCGTTTTCAGGTGCTTGTTCGCCGAGCTATTTCAGGGTTCGGTTGCCCTACTACCCTACATTCACCCTTTTGGGCTTATCCCTTAACCCCTACCCTCGCGGATAGGTGGCTTACGGGACGGCTCAGGGGGAGGACTGCTAGAGCTGCAGCCCTGCCTTACGGCATCACCGTTGCGGACAACACCTTACAAGGTGCTTTCGGCTCGCCCGTCTTCTTATTAATGGTATCGTATAATTTTAAGTATGTTTGTTGATGTTTGGAAATATAATGAGTTTAAGGATAGGCTTTTTAAAATAGCTAAGCAGTCTAATAGTCATAGGTTCTATTTGTTAATTCCAATATCAGAGGCTTTAGCTAATCAATATTTACCTAAGAAGAAATGGGAAAATCGTAGAAAGAATAGAAGGCCTTATTGTGTTTATATACCTTTGCCTGATATTCGCCTGTTGGTCCTATGTAATCACAAAGACAAGAAGAAGTTTTTAGAAGATATAAAGCCTCTTTTAGAGCTAAATGAGAATTACCAAATTGGAAAGCTAACAAAGGGAGTTTCCATAGATGATATTTACCTTTTGAGAAAAGAAGGAAACAGACTTTATTTACAGCCACATCCGAAAGCAGTAAAACAAATGTGGTGGGAGATAGAGAAGATATTAAACACGGGGAAGTTTTATAGACCCTTTCAGGCGGTATGGAAGATAAACGAGATACGCAGAAGGTTTTATGAGGATTACAAAGATGTTTATATACCTTACGACCAGCTCAAGGCATTTGATAGGAAGCTACAGAAAAAACTTTTTAATTGGTTTTCTTCCAAGAAACTCAATAAACATCAGAAAGAACAGCTTTGGGAGAAAGTCTTTAAGTTTTGTAATGTTGAAAATAGATTTAAGGTGAGTTTATAGGCTTTATAGGGAGTAAAATTAGAGTAGCTAAGTAATACATAAAAGTAGAAGGTTTAATACGGGATAAAAAAATTATAATATAAAAATATTACTCAGATGAAATAAAAGGGAGGCAAAATGAATGAAAAAACCTTTAATATTTATCACAGGGATTATACTAACTATAGGAACTTTAATAACTTGCTATTCTTCATTTGCTGAAGAAGATTTTGTGCCAATAGTATTTGCAGACACCAAATCTATTAAAATAAAAGAAAGTTCAATACTAGGAAGATATGTAGTAATAGAAGAAGACGCAACCTTAGACAAAACGTATATTGTTCCTGTCAAAAATATAAGAAGGATATATTATCGAAGAGTAAAAACTGAATATGGCTTTTTTGTCTATCATATATTCATAATTTTAGAAGGAAATGTTAGAGAAAACAAAATGTCTTTCTATGGAATAGACTCTACACCCTTGGTTATACAAATAGGGGACTGGGCTAAATTAAAAAGTTTAAAAGATGTAAAAAGATGGTTAAAAGAAACTTTTGATATAGATCCATAAATGAGACTTACCTAAAAAATTGTGTAATCAATCCAAAAATTTTTCAAGTCCAAACTTAACATTTAAAATCTGTCTCATTTTATAGAGGTTAGTCCTAAAAGCAGCTACAGGCTTCCTCATCCATTTATCATTAAGATTTGAAAGTTGTATAAACAGATTTATCTCCAAAGTCCTCATAGAAGGAAAATACCCACCAAGCTCTAATCTCATCATCTCTAAACCTGCATTTACACTTTCCACTACATTTGAGGTGTATATATGTTTTCTTATTTCCTCTGGATAACCTATAAAAGCTAAATAATTATCTGTTTTCTTTTCATATTGCTTTGCTAAAGACGGATTTAAATTTGAAAGCTCTTTTAAAAAGTTTTCCCAATGCCCTAATGCTTCATCTTTTGTTAAACTTTCCTTTACAAAGGTTAAATGTTTATTTAACAGACTATACTCTCTTTTACTGAATTTCCTCTTTAAATTTCTTTTCCTATGTGTCCAGCAAAGTTGATTGTCTGAATATGGGAAAAACTGATTTACTACATCTGTAAGTCCGCTAAAATCATCAGATACAAATATAGCCACTTTCTTTAATCCTCTTGATATCATATCTTGAATTACTTCTATCCAAAAGCTTTTGTTTTCTTTCCCTTTTTTTATCCAGTATCCAAGGATTTGTTTGTATCCTTCCATATCTATTGCTACTGCCAAATATATGCTTATATTTGTCATTTTTTCATTTTCATCTCTCATTTTTGCGTGGTATGCATCTATAAAAACTGCAAAAATTTCTTCTGGTAATACGCTGTTTTTATAAGCTTGCAGGTGCTGATATACAAGGTCTAATATATCTTCCAGGTTTTCTTCAGAGTATGGTAGACCTAATTTTTTTAGGGTTTGTTTTATTTTTGCTTTTGAATACCCGTTGGATAGTAAAGCAAGTAGTAGATTTTCATATTCTTTATCAACTCTTTTCCATTTTTCAGGGAGTAATGATGGATAGAATCTATTTCCGTATCTAATACCAATACTATTTTTACTTTACCCTTTTAATAAGGTAGTAAAATTTAAAAACTAACGTATTGTTATAAGCAACTAGGTATAAGGCTAAATTTATAGTTGTTTTGGTATTACTTTAGAAAAAACAAGCCTAAAATTGATTTAGCTGTAAACTTTAAAAATAACTCTATCGTTTTAGTTTAATTCTCGAATTGGCGTTATTTAGCTCTAATTTCTGTATATTGGGGGTTTTTATAGTTTTTCATCTATTGCGTATAATACCCTTTTTTATTTTAGCTTTACAGTTTAAAATTATTCTTGATGTTTAAATTGGAAATTAGGGTTATGTTAAAATTTTTGTAAAATTGGAAACTAAGGTTAGTACTTATTTTAGACTCTTTATAGAAAGGAGTATCCTATTATGAAACTATCAAAAAAATGGGATATTGTTTTATTAAATGATAAGGAAAATGCTAACAATAATTTAGAAATAGATCCTGCTTGCTCACCTCCTAAAATATGTTGTGGACCTGACTGGGATCCAGATTCATGTACACCTGACTACGATTGTGGTCCTGATAAAGGAGATGATGATTAAGCAGTTATGATGTCAAGTAATTTTAATGAGTATTGGTTAAAACCGTATATCTTGTGGGTAAAGGGAAAAAGAAAAAGTTGCATATATGATCTTAGAGAAAAATATGTAAAACTATACCATCTTGGTTCATTAGAAAGTAATCTTATAGAAGAAGCTGTAAAAAGAAAAAAAAATAATAAATTTACAAAATTTTTGCAGAATTTAAATTTGTTTGAGAATCCACAACCCGTCCAAAAATTTTCTTTTTGCTCTTCTCTTAAAATTAATTTATTTTGGATAGAACTTACTAACAGCTGTAACTTTAAATGTATTCATTGTTATGGAAGCTTTGGCAAAATGCATAAGGGTGTATTATTAAATTTAAAGTCTTTTGAAGATAAAGTTATACCTTTTATGAAAAGAATTGCATCAGATCACTTAAAAATTAGTCTTATAGGAGGAGAAGTTCTTTTATATAAAGATATACTAAAAACTATCATTGATAGAATAGTAAATTTAAAACCTTATAAAAACCTCCATATAGAAATATTTACTAATGGTAGCTTAATAGATGATGATTTCATCAAATTTTCAAAATTCCTCAACTCGAAAAGGAATTTAAAATTATCCCTTGCTATTAGTGTATATTCAAGTCGAAAAAAAATACACGAATTTATAACTAAAAAAGACAATAGCTTTAATGTTTTAAAGAAAAATATAAAATCCTTGGTAAAAGAAAAAATTCCTTTTAGAGTAGCCTTTATTAAAACTAAATTTTCTGAAAATGAGTCCACTGAAGATATAAGAAAAGCTCTGAAAATTCCTGAAACTATAAGAATTGATATTGATTATGTTAGAATAGTGGGAGAAGCAAAAAATTATCAATTAACAAGTCCTTATATTTTTTCTAAAAAAGAAGTTAGTTTAGAAACGTTTAAGAAAATAAAGATAAAAAGCAAGGATATATTTGATAGAATCAATTTTCATAATTGTTGGTACAAAAAAATATATATTTCCTCAAATTTGGACGTATATCCTTGTGTTATGGAAAGAAGAATTAAATATGGTAATTTAAATCAAAATTCTATAGAGAATATTGTTAATATGTGGTTAAAATTTGCTTGTTTTAATAAAAATAGAATATTAAAATGTAATCAGTGTGAGTTTCGTTACGTTTGTTTTGAATGCACCCCAGATGGAAAAGAAAATATTCATGACACCCCACCTTATTGCAAGTATGAACCTTGAAATAATTTCTTCTATATAAGTTTCATACATTTAAATTTACATTCAATAACCAAAAATATATATACCTACTAGTTTTTATTTTCACAATCTTTACACTACATTGCACTTAATATACACTATGTAGTGTAATGAAGAATAAAATCATAGAAAATATCTTAATAGAAGAAAGAGAAAGGCTTTTAGGAAGACTAAAAGTAATAGAACATAGACTAAAATCTTTACCTTCTGGATGGATAAGAGAAATAAAAAAAGAAGGTAAAATCTATAAATATCTATATAAATCCAAAAGAGAAGGTAAAAAAGTAAAATCCATTTTTGTAGGAAAAGTTGATAAAAATCTTGAAAAACAAATAAATGAAAGAAAAAGATTAATTGCAGAAAAAAAACGACTAAAAGAAAAAATTAAAGAATTAAATAAATTATTAAGGATTTCTAATGACAGAAATTGACGATGTTTTAAAAGTTATAAATCAATTAAATAAATACCTTATAAGGATATTATGTTCTGGGAGGAAGTTGGGTTTTATATTTCTATAGGTTTAAATATCCTAATTTCAAATATGCATTAAGAACTTTAGATATAGATTTTATTTTTAGTTTGTATGCAAAAAGCAAGAAAATAAAATTTAACTTACAAGAAGTATTAGAGGAGTTAGGATTTTTTCCAGAAATAATAGGAACAGTAACAGGTTATAGCTATGCAACATTTAAAGGAGAAAATATAGATATAGAATTTATAATTGAAGAACCAGCAGGTTATAAAAGCAAAATTTTAAAATTAGAAAATCTAAATATTGATGCTACTCCTCTTCCTTTTGTAAGTGATTTATTAGAAGATATCATTTATGTAAATGTTGAAGGTATAGAAGTTCCTTTACCATCTCCAGAAAGGTTTCATATTCATAAATGGATAGTAGCTCAAAGAAGGCAAAGTTATGTAAAAAAACAAAATGATTTAATACAGGGCTTAGAGGTTTTAAAAGTATGTAATGCAAATAAAATCCAAGAACTAACTCAAAATTTAAAAGGAAAAAGAAGAAAACTTTATAAAAAATCAAAAGAGGAAATTAAAGAGCTAGAACTATACTAAAAATGTCCGTTTTTTGTATCAAAATATTTAAATGAAAACTCATATATTTCTGATAAGTATGTTTTATATATAAACTTTAAACTTTATATTTTCTATACAAATTATGGTCCTATGGTAAAATTTTCGCAATGTTTAAAAATAAAGAGTATATTTAAATGGATATTTGCGGATTAGATTTTCCAGAAGAAAATTTTCTTAAGCATGTTCTTAAGAGGAAGAAAGAAGGTCTGATAGAAACTCCTGAGGAATATATTGAAAAGATAAAGGAAACTATTAAAAATGCTGATAAATTCTATCTCATCAGACAATTGCAAGATTGTGTAGATAAGATAGTTTTCTTTAATACAGAAACCAAATGGTTAGTAGTTATTATGTATAAAACAAAGAGAATATTAACTTGTTTTTATTTGTGGAAAGCTGATAGTGTAGAAGAGTATTTCAAAATGATGAAGTTTGATGCATATTTAAGAGAGGATTGTAAAAATAATAGCTATAGAGAGGTATATAAAGATGAAAACTCTAAGTACTCGAAATTTATTAAAGCATTACAAGATAGATGTTGAACATATTGATTTAGATGATACTTTCGAGCTCGAGGATATGTTTCATACTAGAAGTGAAATTATAAAAAGGTTAGGTGCATTAAGTTTAGATGAAGTTAAAGAATTTTTAAAAGCTGAAAAGGAACTTTCTAAATATTTACCAGAAATAAAGAATAGGTATAAAACTTTTTATGAAAAGAAAGTCGAACCCGTAAATAAAGAACTTAGAAATAAGCTTAGAATATTAAAGGAATATATATCTGTAGTTTATACTTAAAATGAAAACATATGCATACATAAGAGTATCAACAGGTAAACAAGACTTGGAAAATCAAAAATATGCAATACTACAATTTGCAAACGATAAAAAACTAGGAAATGTAGAGTTTATTGAAGAAGCTGTAAGTGGTCGTATATCTTGGAAAAACAGAAAGCTAAAAGACCTAATTGATAATCTAAAATCAGGAGATAACCTAATAGTTGCTGAACTATCAAGACTTGGCAGGTCTATGCTAGAGATAATGGAGCTCCTATCAATTCTTTTAAGGAAAGGTGTAAATGTTTATGTGGTAAAGGGTAATTATGAGTTAAAAGATGATATACAAAGTAAAGTCCTTACCTTTGCTTTTAGCCTTGCATCAGAAATAGAAAGAGAATTAATAAGTCAAAGGACAAAAGAAGCTCTAGCTAAAAGAAAAGCAGAAGGTAAGAAACTTGGTAGACCTAAAGGGTCTTATAGCTCCAAATTGGATGAGAAAAAAGAGTATATAAAAGAACTTCTTGATAGAGGTGTATCTATTTCAAGTATAGCTAAAATTCTTGGAGTTCATTATCATACAGTTAGAAACTATATAAAAAGGCGTAATCTTAAGTAATTTTTCTTATAAATCTATACAAATCTATACATTTTGCTATACAAAAATAGCATTTGCTATATAGGTATATAGCACTATATAGTAATGTATATAAAAATGTATAGTTTTGTATAGCAAGAAGGGTATATTATGGCAAAGAAACAATTAAATATTCGTGTAGAGGAAAGTGTTTTAAAAAAACTAGAGGAATTATCAATACAGACAGGAAAGACAAAAACCCAACTTATAGAAGATGCTATACAATTGCTATATACTCAAGAGAATCAAAGTAATAGCCAATTAGAAGTATTATCTAAGCAAAATGAACAATTGCAACTTGTATTAAGTTCATTAAAAACAATAATCGATGAAAAAGAAAAGAGTTTTAAAGAACTAAAACAAAGTTTTTCTATGATAATTCAAGAAAAAGAAACTACTATTAAAGAAAAAGACGCAAGGATAAAGGATTTACAAGAAATGATAGAAACTTTAAAAAATATTCAAAAGAATAATAAAAAAAAGTGGTGGAATTTTTGGAAATAAAGTAATAGTATTATTGATGTATAAAATATTTGTGTATAGTGTAAATATATATGATTTTTACTTATCCATTTAAATTTAATTATCTAAAGGAGACATAACAATGAGAACTCTTGATAGAAAAATTAGAAAAAACATAGTTCTTTCAGCAAGTATAGAAAAAGAACTAAAAGAAATGGCTGAGTATTATAAAAAGCCTCAAAGTGTTTTAATCGAAGAACTTTTAAGAGAAAAGTTAAAAGAATACAAAAAAATGAAAAGAAAAAAAGCCTTTGAGAGGATTATTAAAAGAGCAAAATATTATGCGGGAATTACAGAAAATAAAACATTTCAAGAGTTAAAAGAGGAAAAGGGAAGTGAATATTAAGAAAGTTTTCGTAGATGCAAATGTCATTATTGATACCTTTGATGAATCAAGGAAAGAGCATAAAATATCTACAGAATCTATTGAATATCTCTTATTTCAAGAAGAAATAGAACTATATACAAGTTGTGATTTAATAACGACAGTTTATTATGTGTTAAAAAAGAAATCTCGGGAAGAATCAATATACGATATAGAAAGTGCCCTAGATATATACAACCTTATTCCATTTTCTAATTATGAAATAAAAGAAGCAATAAATTTAATGAAGAAAAACAAGAATTTTAAAGATTTAGAAGACACACTACAGTATGTATTAGCTAAAAAAGAAGGATGCGATTTGATTTTGTCAAATGATAAAGAATTTTATTCTCCTGATATACAGATATTTACTACTTTACAATTTGTTGAAGAAATTGTAAGTAGATAATTTGCAAACTTTGGAATATTAAAATTGCTCGAGTGTCATAGAAATAAGAAATAACAATAATTTGCTAAGAGTGATTTTTTTTGTTATTATTTCAAGAGTTGGAAAACGAATACGAAAAATTGAAGGGTGGGTGCTGGCAACACCCCCCAAACAACAAAACGGGAAAGTTACCGTTCAAATTAGCATTAATAATTTAACACCAAAGTTAAAATAAAACAAGTCTTAGACGGGGGAAGTTGCCAGTGCCCTCCAAAAAAGGAGGGTAAGATGGCAACTAAAACCTTAGAAAAAACTAAATACGGAAAACTAACAGAAAGAATACCAACAAACTATCCCTTTAACCTAAGGGACGACCAACTATCAGTACCAGACACATATAAAGAAGATTTCAACTACTGTCTAATCCTGATAGACCCACAAACCCAGAAACCAGTAGATATAAGAATAGTCAAAACCACAGCAACCCTTGAAACATTCATAAAAGACAAACACGGCAGGCACAATTTAGATATCTTATTGCATCCAAACCCAATAAAACTAACAGCAGACTTTTGGAAAGCATACAGACAAACCCAGAACGGAGCAGAAAGATTAAAGCTATTTACAGACCAAAAAGTATTAACAGATACCAATATGCTCTTTATAGACACAATTACCATAGACATAGACAGTCCATTTAACAAGTCAATACAAGTATTAAACGACCTAGTAGAAGAACTAGATATACCAGTAGAGATACTGGAGATAAAAGAGACCAAATCAGGCAACCTCAGATTTAGCTTTTCAATACAGCCAGTAAAACCAAACACCCTAAACAAGAACGGCAAAACAAACCTAGAGAACATAAAAGAATTTGTAAGCATAATAAACAACTACTTTAAAATCAAAGGATTAAAAGCAGATGACAGCTTCAAAAGAATAAACCACCCAGTGTGGATAACAAAACCAGCGCAAATAATCTTTGAAGCTACAGAAGAAATTGACTTTTACACTCTATACAGAAAAGCAAAAAAACTAAATCAAAAGTTAAAACAAAAGCAAAAAGAGAAACCCCAAAAAGCTAAGACTAAAAAGCCCAAAAGAAGAATAGCATACTTACCAGCATTCATTGCCAACAAATTTAGATACATAGAATACAAATCAGCACTAGAAAAAGCAGTAGAGACCCTAGCCAGAAGAAACAAAAAAGGCAGATACATACACCTATTACAACCAGTAGCAGGCTGGTGCAAGTATCTAGGATTAAGCTATCAAGACTATTACGACCTAGTCTATCCATATGCAAGTGATAAAAAAGCAGATATAAAGAAAGCCTGGAGATATGCAAAACCAATAGAATTCAAAGAATATACCCAAGAAAGGAAATACGATTTAGTAGAGTATGCAGAACGGGCAATAGATTACCTAAGAGAAAATGGGGCAACAGAAAGACAAGTATTACTAAAAGAAGTGTTTGATAATCAAAGCTGGTTAGAACAGCTAATAATGAGAGAACTAAAAGAGCAAGGATTAATATCAGAATACTTTGAAAAGCAGGAAGGTGCAGGTAGACCAAAGAAGGTTTATAAAGTTATTGAAAATAAAGAACAAGAAAAGAGCAGAGAGGAGAATATTGATAATACTAGCTTAAAGCCAAAATTCCTTTCTAATCCTTATAAAATGGGATTTAGGCAAATAAAATACCCTCTCTTTAGAGAGTATACTGGTGGTGGTTGGTTATTAGATGTCCCCCTTACTCACTTTTCTTTTTCTTCTCCTTCTTTTTCTTTGATTTTTTCTGTTTTTTATAGGTTTTTCTTAAAATCAGTCTCTTGTTTTTTTCCGTTTGACCTTAAAGGTTGTTTTAGTCCTTTGTCTTTTCAATTTGTCTATTTTGATACCAGTTAATTGATTTTTTTGTTTTTTTTGGATTTGATGGAGTATGGATTTTCCGTGGACCATTGATAAAGATAAATTAGAAATTCTAAAAGTCCATGTATCGTAGGAAAAATAAAGGCTTGCTGTGGTATTGATGCTTTATATGAGAAAACAGACAGGAGGAGAAAAGAGTTTTTATGAAGGGGTCGGGGCAACCCCGTTGTGTGTTTCGTGTGCGTAGAGCCAGTCAGGGCTATCGGGCGGGACTTTCACCCTGCCGTGCCGTTAACACGGTTTTACCCTACTGCCCCTTCCTTCACCTCTGACTAACCCCTGTTTCGGAGCTGGTTGCTCCATCCCCAGAGGCTAACCCGAAGGGCTCAGAGGCTTCCGCCTATCTGCCGCAACGGCTCGTTATAGCCCTTGTAGGACTTAGGCGGGCTGTCCATCCGTTGTTCCCTAACGGGTAAGACGACATCCCCACAGGTATCAGCTCCTTTCCTG
>JALVKE010000166.1 GCA_027028005.1 Persephonella sp.
GGATATTTTTTAATTTCCTGAAACATAAAATTTTTAATCTCTTCAACTGAAAAATTTTTTTCCTTCAAAAGATAAAGGAGGAACTTTTTATCTTTTGGAGAAAGAAATATATTTGATTTTTTTAGTTTTTTAAAAAAATCTTGTATTTCAGTGATCTCTTTTTTATACATAAAAACATAAGCGCCGCTTAAAGCGGCGCTTAAATAAAGTTTTAATTCTTAGAATAAGAATCCTGCTTCAAAAGCAGCTACAGTTCTGCTATCTTTTGTAGAACCATCATCTTCTTTAAATACTTCTTGGTCCGTTGAAACATAGCCAAGTTCAACTCTTGCAAATGTATTTTTAGTTGGTTTCCAAGTTGGAGTTATAGTAAATGACCAAGTTCCATTTTTACCAGTTAAGTAAACACCACTACCCTTAACATCATCAGAATCTCCGTTGTCAACATATTCAATTCTTATTGGGAATGTTACATTAGCAATTTGTGCATCTAAAAGGTCTATATCTATATTTAAAGCTATACCCCATGCAGAATCATCTGCATTTGCATCATATCCTAATGGATTTGCTGTTCCAACTTCATCCCTTTTTACAGCATCATCTAAAGTTGTATAGTCAACTTCTATTCCTGTTTTAATTAATCCTAAATCAACAGATGTGCAGAGAACATAGAGATTTCTTCCTTCTGATTCATCATATGTGTGTAATGCTACTTTTCCACCTACACCAACAAGATCTTTAAGATTGAAAGAAATGCCTGCTTCCCAAGCATCTGAAATATTGAAATCAAACGGTTTCCCATCCTGTCTTAAACCGCCACCTTGGTTATATCCTACGTATACTTTAGCAATTCCAAAATCGTAAGAAGCTCTTGCTCCAGCATAGAGAACTGGATGACCAGTAAAGAGAATACCTCTAGTATAGTTTCTGTTAAGAATTGTTAAAGGAGCTTCTCCAAATTGATTCCAGAGTAAACCAGCATCAATTGAAAGACCTTCAACTGGAGCTATTGTTACATAAGCAAGCCAAGGTTTGAATTGAGCTGTATCTAAAAGAGCATCATTTACAACTTTATTACTTGCAATTAAAGTAGGAACTGCGAAAGATGCAAATGCTGCATTAAATCCAATTGGGCTGTTAACATCTGCTTTTTTAGTTAAACCAATAGCAAATGTTGAAACATGGAATCTGTCATTTGTTCTGAAATCTACTAGATCAGAGCTTTGCCAGTCATATGATGCAGAAACACCACCATATAATACAATGTCAGAATTTGCTACTGTTAAATTTCCTGCATTTGCTGCGCTTACTGCTAAAAGTCCTGCTGCTGCCAAACCTAAGATTTTTTTCATGCTGAAACCTCCTAAATATAATTTTTTTATTATTTCCCTAATTTTATATCATATAACATTATAAATGTGTTGTCAAATTATAACTTTTAATTCTTTCTGTATGTGTTTATATCAAATTTGATGCCATAAGTATTACCATATTAAGATATCTAAAAACAAACATTATTCAATATCTCAATTTTGTAATAAGTTCCTTTTTTGCAAAAATTCAAATGTTTATTTGCAAATTTGCAATGAATAAATATAGGATTTATTTATAATATGACAGATAATTTTAGGGGAAAAATATGAATAAAATAACTTTAGACGAGGTGACACATATTAAACCAGTGACTGACGAGAAAAGAGAAAGTAATGTATATGAGGGTAGACTAAATAAAATTAAAAAGAAGAAGAAAAAAATAAGAGAAGAAGAGAGAAAAGAAAAAGGTAGACACATTATAGATATATATGTTTAATTTCCGTAACAAAGGCAGTTCATTATATCGTAGTAGTCTCTCCAAAGACCTCTTCTATGCTTTTTCGCATCTTCAAGAAGTTTCTCTAAATATTTAGGATATTTAGCTTTTCTATATATACATGCATAACCATCTTTTATGATTTTCTCATTGTAAAGTTCACCCTTTTTATTCCATATAAGAGCTAAATATCTTTTGAAATGTCCCTGACCTTCTATCTTTACTTTAACTCTATCTCCTTTATGAAAATTTCTTTTTGCATAAGCAGTTGCTTTTTGCCCAGCTTCTTTCATTCTTTTTTTAGAAGTTCCACACTTTTCCACATCTCTAAGTAACTTATATCCTTCATTTTTTTCAGGGGTATCTATCCACAATAGTCTTAATTTTGCCTTTTGCCCATTTTCTAACCTCACTGTTAACGTGTCTCCATCTGCAATTTTTTCTACTTTAGCTATATATTCCCCAGGAGGAATAACCTGCTTTACCTTTTCTGTTGTCCTGGATGTTTCTTGGGGAGATTTTAAAAGTTTTTCTTCTATAAGGTATGAAGCTATAGCAATAACTATAGCTAAAATTAATCCAACTAACTTTTTAAAATTCATTTAAATTTCTCCAAGATGTCATAAAATATTTTTAGCATTATATCAAATAACCAGGAGGAGATACCAAATGCTAAAATATCTTGAAGTTGTTACGCAAAAAAGGACACATTTTGAGGACATAACAGATGCTATACAGGAGATAGTTGATGAGAGTGGAGTAGAAAATGGTATATGTTATCTTTACGTTCCACACACAACTGCAGGTATATTTATAAATGAAAATGCAGATCCTGATGTTAAATGGGATATTGAACAAACATTAGAAAGACTAATACCTTGGGAAGCTGACTATAAACATATTGAAGGAAATGCTGCTGCTCATATAAAATCTGTATTAGTGGGAACCAATACATTTGTCCCTATAAAAAATGGAAAGCTAATGTTAGGAACATGGCAAGGTATATTTTTCGCAGAATTTGATGGGCCAAGAGACAGAAAAGTTATTGTAAAAATTGTAGAAGATTAGATTAAATATTAATTTTCATAAACAAAATAGCGAAAGGAATAATATATTCCTAATAGAAGGGAGAGTAATATGATTTTTAAGGGACTTGAGGTATCTATTACTGGTATGCAGGCGCAAAGAATAAGACTTGATATAGCGTCTAGCAATCTTGCTAATGTAAACTCAACAAATGATGGAACTGGAAAACCATACAGGAGAAAAGTTCCTGTTTTTGAAACTGTTCTTGATAATTCACAAAAAATTCCTTTATACAGAGTAAAAGTATCTAGTATAAAACCAGATATGTCTCCATTAAAAGCAAAGTATGAGCCTGGAAATCCTGATGCAGATGAAAATGGATATGTTTACTACCCTAACGTTGATCCTATAAGAGAAATGGTTGATATGATGTCTGCCATAAGAACATATGGAGCTAATTTGACTGCTTTCAACACTCATAAAGATATATTAATAAAAACAATTGATATACTAAAAGTATAAGGGAGAGTGAATTATGAAAATAAATAGACTTGAAAATATAAATGACTTTTTTCATCTTCAGATAGAAAAAAAGGAAGGTTCGTCTTTTAGTGATATATTGAAAGATTTTATTTTAGATGTAAACAATGATCTATTAGAGTCAAAAAAAGCCGAAGAAAAAATAGCTTCTGGGGAAGTTGAGAATATTCAAGATTTACTGTACCAGATATCTAAATCTGAAATATCTTTAAAATTGATAACAGAAATAAGAAATAAGGCTTTAGAGAGTTATCAAGAGATAATGAGAATGCAAGTATAAGGGAGAGTGAATTAGTTGAATATAGAAGATATTAAAAATAAGATTCCAGAAAATTTAAGGAAGTTTCTAACCCCTAAAAATTTAGCAATCCTATTATCAGGATTGCTTTTAATATCTCTCCTTGGTTTAGTAGCTGTAAAAGTATTTAGCAAAGAAGAGTATGCTGTTTTATATACCCATCTAAATCCAGATGATGCAGGAAATATACTAGCCATTTTACAAGAAGAACATATACCTTATAAAGTTGAGGGAGACGGTAGTATTATTCTTGTCCCTAAAGATAAGGTATATGAAATTCGCTTGAAACTTGCTGCTAAAGGTATTCCATCTAGCAAAACTGTAGGTTTTGAGATTTTTGAAGAACCTAAGATGGGTATAACAAACTTTCAGGAAAATATAAACTATCTTAGAGCCCTTGAAGGTGAGCTTGAAAGGACTATAAGAGAAATAGATGCTGTTCAGGATGCAAAAGTTAATATAGCATTACCTAAAGAAAGTATTTTTGTAAGAGAAACTGATGAACCTAAAGCTTCTGTTGTAGTTAAATTATGGCCTGGCAGAGATTTAACAAAAGAACAGGTAAAAGCAATTGTTTTCCTTGTTTCTCACGCAGTTCCAGGCCTTAAACCTGAAAATGTTACAGTTGTAGATAATAAAGGAAGAGTTTTAACGGATCTCTTAGATGAAGATAAAATTGTAACAGGAAAAACAATTGAAATCAAGAGAAAACTGGAAAAACAGATAGAGAAAAATGTATTTGCAATTCTTTCAAAAGCTTTAGGACCAGATAAAGTTGCTGTAAAGGCAGCAGTTGAAGTTGAAGTTGGAACAGTTAGACAGAGAGATGAGATATATGATCCTGATAGAACTGCTGTTGTTAGTGAAAGGAAGATACAGGAAAAAGAAAGAGGTGTAAAAACTAATCCTGCAGGTTCTCCAGGGACTTCAACAAATGTTCCCCCAGTTATTCAAGGTGGAGGTCAAGGAGCTTTATCTACATCAAGAGAAAGAAAAGACGTAACAAAAAACTACGATGTAACAAAAACGTTAGTAGATACACAAAAGCCTATTTTTAGAATTAAAAGAGTTTCTGTAGGTGTTTTGTTAGATGGAAAATATATAAAAGAAAAAACAAAAGATGGAAAAATAATAGAAAAATTTGTACCACTTTCGAAAGAAGAAATAGAACAGTATAAAAAACTTGTAGAAAGTGTTGTTGGTTTTAATCCTAAAAGAGGAGATAAAATAACTGTTATTAGTGTTCCTTTCTCAAAGACTGTATCAGCGCAGACATTCTATCCATACTATGAGGAAAAGAAAAATACGTATATACTGCTAGGTGGTATCTTTTTCTTAATAATTCTATTACTTGGAATTCTTTTCTTCATTTTAAAGAAAAAGAAAAAAGAGAAAGTAGAAACTGTAACTCCAGGAATATCTCCAGAAGCTGTAGCAGAATTGTATGCTGCACATGAAAAGGAAGTTGAGGAGTTTAAAATAGAGAGAGAGCCTATCTACAAAAAAATACTAGAGGTTTCAGAGGAAAGCCCAGAACTTATTGCAAAACTTTTAAGCAAGTGGCTTAAAGAGGAAAAATAATGCCAAAGTTAAATATAGATGATTTTAGTAATCTTTATCTACAGGAAACAGATAAAAAAGATATACAGTCTACAAATGTAGAAGATAAATCTGTTTCTATTGAGGAAATAGAGAAACACTATCTAGAAAAAATAAGACAGTTAGAGGAAACATATCAAAAACAGATAGAGGAAGAAAGAAAAAAAGCTTTTGAGGAAGGTTATAAAAAAGCAAAGGAAGAATTAGAGAAAGATTTTGAAGAAAAACTAGAGTTAACCCTAAACGACATTATAAAAGAAAGAGAAGAAGAAATAAATAAAAAGTTGAAAGAGAAAAATAAAGAGTTTTCATATATTTTAAATACGTTAAAAGAAAAGTATATGCAAAAAGTTAACTTTATAGAGGAGCTAATAATTTCTTCTTTAGAAGAGATTTTAAACTATCTTTACCTACATTCTTCAAACAGGGAAATTTTAGAAAAAGAGATTAGAAATATTATTAGACAAATAAAAAACTCTTATTCTGTAAAAATCACGATATCTCCCTACTTAAAAGATTATTTTAAAGATATAGATAAAAACGTGATTGAAGTTGAAATTGATGAAAATCTACCTTCTAATGATTTTATCATAGAGTTTGATCATGTTCATATACAATCTAATTTTAAAGAAAAGGTAAAAATCTTAAAGGATGAAATTAAAAGAGAGATTAAGAAAAATTCCCAAATATAAGATAAAAGGAAAAGTAACCAGTGTTATTGGTCCTATAATAGAAGCTGTTTTACCTAAAGTCTCTATTGGAGATGCGTGTATTCTCGAAAATGGTTTGGAAGCTGAAGTTGTCGGTTTTAAAGATGGTAAAACATTACTTATGTCTTTTGATGATACTGTTGGTGTTTCTGTTGGTAGTTGGGTAGAAGCAAGACAAGAACCAGTAAGTATAGGTGTAGGAGAAGACCTGTTAGGAACTGTGATAGATCCTTTTGGAAATCCTTTAAATAAAGAAAAAATAGAGTATTCTCAGCAATATTACCTAAAAAATAATACAATAAATCCTCTTCATAGAGATAGGATAAAGGAACCTCTAGATGTAGGAGTAAGAGCTATAAATGCTCTTCTTACCCTTGGAAAAGGGCAGAGAATAGGAATTTTTGCAGGGGCAGGAGTTGGAAAAAGCACCCTCCTTGGAATGATCTCTAGATTTACAACAGCAGATGTGAACGTGATTGCTCTAATAGGAGAGAGAGGTAGAGAAGTAAGGGAGTTTATTGAAGATAACTTAGGAAAAGAGGGATTAGAAAAATCTGTCGTTGTTGTTGCAACATCAGATCAAACACCTTTAGCAAAAATAAGGGCAGCATATACTGCAATATCTATAGCAAGATACTTCTCTAATAAAGGTAAAGATGTCCTATTTCTCCTTGACTCTCTTACAAGACTTGGTATGGCTCAAAGAGAAATAGGACTTGCTATAGGAGAACCACCTACCACAAAGGGATATACTCCCTCTGTTTTTGCACTTTTACCAAAGTTTATAGAACAGGCAGGAGCTTTCGCAGATAGAGGAAGTATCACAGGTATATATACTGTTTTAGTTGAAGGGGATGATATTTCAATGGATCCTGTTGCTGATGCAGCAATGGGTTTTTTAGATGGACATATAGTTCTGTCTAGAGATTTAGCAAACAAAAGAATATTTCCAGCAATAGATATACTAAAAAGTGTAAGTAGATTAATGCCTCAGCTTGTTAATGCCGAAATATTAAACTACCAGGCTGTATTTTACGAAATAGAAAGTACATATAGAGAAGCTGAGGATATGATTAACTTAGGGTTGTATAAAAAAGGAAGTAATCCAAAGATAGACCTTGCTATAGATATGTATCCAGAGATAGTCAACTTTATAAAACAGGATATGAATGAGAGAGAAACATTAGAAAAAAGCTTTGAAAAGTTAGTAGAGCTTGCAAAAAAGATTATCCATATAGGGGAGAGTGAATATGGAATTAAATGGAACTTACAATGATTTAAAAAAAGAACCAAAAGTAGTTGATAAAAACTACGATAACTCAAAGATGTCAAATCAGGACTTTCTAAAAGTCCTTCTAGCCGACCTTCAATGGCAGGATCCTCTCGAAGCAAAAGATATCTCTGAGTTTATCAATAACTCTGTTAAACTCAGAGAGATGGAAGTTTTAAACGAGTTTCAAAAAACAGTGGAACTTCTAAAAAAAGTTAACGAGTCAAATGCTCTCCTATATGGTTCTTCACTAATAGGAAAAAAGATATTTTACGAAGGAAATGTAACGTATGTAAAAGATGGAAAATCAACAGTTCAGTTTAAGCTTGATGAAGATGCTGAAGTCGTGAATGTAGTTGTTATGAACCAAGCTGGAGAAGTAGTAGAGGAGAAAACCTTTGAAAATGTTAAAGGCAATCATGTATTAACCTTTAAGATAGAGAACGAAAAACTACCTGATGGTTATTACACTGTTTACGTAGATGCTCAAAAAAATGGAAAAAAGGTTAAAGCAAAGGTTTACTCTCAAGGACTTGTTGAGAGTATCTTAAGGGAAGAAGGAAAGATAAAGGCAGTTTTTGGAAACAACAAAGTAGATATAGATGCGATTGTACAAATAGGAGGTTAAAAAGATGATCCAATCATTTTACACAGGAAATGCCGGTCTTAATGCAAATAAAGAATGGCTTTCTATTATTTCTGATAATATTGCAAACGTTAACACAATAGGTTTTAAAGCTGAAAGAGCAAACTTTGAAGATCTTATTGCTAGAAGTATTTCTACATACGCAAATGGCTCTCCTAAAAATATGGAGATAGGCGGCGGAGCATTTGTTGGAAGTACAGTTAAAGATTTTTCTCAAGGTGCTTTTATGAATACTAACTCACCAACAGATCTAGCCCTTGATGGAGAAGGCTTTTTTATGGTGGAAGATAATACAGGAATGAGATACTACACAAGAGCGGGGCAGTTTAGACTTGATGCAAACGGAAATCTTATCAACCTTAACGGGATGAAACTTCAGGGTTGGATGCTAGATGAAAATGGAAATATAGCAGGAGCTATAGGAGCTATAAATATTAAGAACTCTATAGATCCTCATGTAACGTCTAAAGTTATTTTTAAGGAACCTACAAATCTTGCTGTATCTGCTCCTTTTATAAAAGAACCTTTTGATGCAGGAGATTCAAATACATTTAGCTACATAAACAATATACAGGTATATGATTCTATAGGAACATCTCATAATCTAGAATACTTCTTTATTCATACAGGAACAAATAAGTGGAGAGTTTTTGGCTTATTAGATGATGAACCTATGCAGTATACAAAAGATGGTGTTACATATGATGCTCTGGAAATAAACTTCAACAGCAATGGAGAAGTGACGAACATAAACTTTGTTGGACAGGACTCAGGAGAGCAGACGGCAAACTGGACGGAAAATTCTGACTTAGGAGAGTATTCTAACTCAGCCCTTGCACAGCCTATATTAATAGGTAGCGTGAAAATAACAGACTTTAAAGGAAATCCTGTTAAATGGATAGACGATGGGCATGGAAATATTGTTGATCTTGAAAATGATAATAGAGTTGTAGGAAAAATTAGTTATGATGATGGAAAAATACTTATAAATCAAGCTGCTGGAGATGGTTCAACTGGATCTACGCTAACAGTTTCCTATAAAACGTATGATGATACAGTTTCAACTCCTGGAGGAGACTACACAAATATACAGGCAGATCCTATTGCAATGAATAATGAATTTTCCCAAAGCCTTAATACAGGAGCTAATCCACTTCAAATATCTCTTAATATTGCAGAAATAAAACAGTTAGATTCAGATTTTATCTTCTATGCTGAGCAAAATGGATATGCAAAAGGAGATTTACTTTCTGTAGCTGTAAGCGAAGATGGAAAGGTTAGAGGAGTTTATTCTAACGGACAGGTTAGAGACTGGGCACAGATAGCTATAGCAACATTTAAAGACAAAGAGATTCTTGTAAGAAAAGGAAATAATCTTTACCTTCCAAATCAGCAAACATTTACTCCTATTATTGTTCCTGGTGGGGTTATATCAAAAGTAAGAAGTGGATTTTTGGAGCTTTCTAACGTTGATATATCAAGGGAGTTTATAAATCTTATTACTGCTCAGAGAGCATATCAGGCAAACGCAAGAACTATAACAACATCTGATCAAGTTCTTCAAGAAACAATGAATATGAAGAGATAAAAGGCTTCATAACCCTATCCTCCTTCCTCTATAAACTTTTTTAGGGGAAGGAGCCTTTTTTAATCAAATGAAAAATATTTTTTTCTTGCTTTTTCAAAGAGAAATATTTCTTCTGTAGGAATATACGCAGTGAGCTTATTTCCTAAAACGCAGCCAGTATCTATTCCATAACACTTATTATTCACATAAGGTTCATCGTATACAACGTGTCCATAAACGATTTTTGGTGAATCAGGTTTTAATACTCTATCTTTTGTCCAGTCTAATCTTTCAGGGAATCCTTTTTCTGTATATCTTCCTGTTGTTTCACCATATATAACAAACTCTTTAATCTTTTTATTAACTTTTCCTATCATCTCATCTTTTATTCCTGCATGAGCTATAACAACATCTTCATTTTTTGTTTTTATTATCAAGTAGAGAGGGCAACTTTCATAGTACTCTATATACTCCTTTCTAAACATTTCCCTTTCTTCTTCAGATAAAGATAAAAACTCATCAACAGTTTTCTGCATACCATAGCTAATCTTTACATTTTTTCCCTTTAACCATCTATAAAACTTCAAATTATGATTACTTTGAACTTCAATGAATTTCCCTTCTTCCTTTAAAGAAAAGCAGTATTTAACTGTCTCTATATTGTAATCTCCTCTATCTACTGTATCCCCAACGGAGAAAATAAATGTATCTTTTCCATACTCTTTTCTTATTTTATCTACAAGAGATTTAAACTCGTAAAAACAACCGTGAACATCTCCTATAACAGCAAAAGGTTTATCTATTTCTATAGTTAAAAAGTTATCCATTTAGTTTGCCTCAAATTTTAAAGTTATATATCTTATATATTCTTGCTAAATAAAAATAAATATCTATGAGAGAGGCCATGAGAAAAGGATTAGTTGTTGATAGAGAAGCCCAGATGATAGGAGTTTATCTTTTTGATGAAGATAAAACCTACAGAGGTATTCCAAGAAAAAAAGTTTTGAAAAAAACAAAGATCTATGCAGGGGATTATGTCCTTGGAAATGTTGTTGATCCTCAGACATTTGCTATAGAAGATGTAGAAGAGAGGAAAAATCTCCTTGTTAGACCTCCTGTTGCAAATGTAGACAGAGCTATTATCGTTGTCTCTATAAAAAATCCTGATTTTGATAACTTTCTTTTAGATAACCTTCTTGTTGTTTATGAGCATGAAGGGGTAGACCCTGTTATTGTTTTTAACAAGATAGATATTCTTCAGACAGAAGAAGAAATAAAGGAACTTGAGAAATGGTTCTCTATATATACAGATGCAGGATATGATGTAGCAAAGGTTAGTGCAAGAACAGGAGAAGGGGTAGACAAAATAAAAGATTATGTGAAGGGTTCTATATGTATCCTTGCAGGTCCATCAGGAGTTGGAAAAAGCTCTATACTCTCAGCTCTTTTAGGTATTGAGCTTGAGACAAGAGAGGTTAGTGAAAAAACAGGAAGAGGAAGACATACGACAACAGGAGTAAGACTTTTCAAGTTTTGGGAAAACTCTTTTATAGGTGATGCTCCTGGATTTTCTAAGGTAGATGCTCTTTTATTTATGGATAAAAAGGAAGTTAAAAACTACTTTAGAGAGTTTCTCAGATATACCTGCAAATATCCAAACTGCACACACACAAATGAGCCTGAGTGTGGAGTGAAGGAAGCAGTAAAAAAAGGAGAAATATCCTGTGAGAGATACAAAAGTTATCTTAAGATTATAAAAGCTTTTGTTGAAGATCTGGAGGAGCTATGCAGCTGAAAGAAGATGTATCATTAATTCAGAAAACAGCGTTGTTCTATACTGCTGCAGAGTTATCAAGAAGGGGATTTAGTGTAACTATTTTAGATGATAATATGCTTTTTATTTCTAAAGAAAATAAAAAACTTTATATAAAGGTTTCTGGTCAAGGATTTAAAAAATCCTGGATTGTTGAAAAGAAAGAAGACTTTGAAGATATAGCTTATGTGTTTGTATACATACCAAAAGATATTTATGAGAGACCTGAATTTTTTATAATTACAAAAAAAGAAATAGAAAAGGAGATAAAAAATAAAAAATTAAAATCTCCA
>JALVKE010000167.1 GCA_027028005.1 Persephonella sp.
TGTGTTTTTTTATTTGTTACTTTATAGAACAAGACCTAAAATTGAAATATCAGATAAAATTGCAAAAACGCCAAGTGGTAAAAGTTATGTAATAAAAGTTATCAATAAATCAAAAAGAGATGCAATTAATATAAAAGCAGAATTATTGTTAATGAAACCAGTTAATGTTTCCAACGGAATAATTTGGAGACGTAAGAAAATACCTTTAAATAGAGAATATCTATTTGTATTAAATAAGTTCTCCAACAATGATCAAGAAACAAACTATGCTTTCAGATTTACAACCAATGAAGATATAGAAAAGCTCTGGAATGATGAAAACCAATATCTTTTTTTTCAAGTATATGCAAAAGATGAGCTTTCAGGATTTGGAAAAGTTTTTTCTAAAAAGTACTATCGAAAAAACTCTGCTATAAAAAAAGGTAGATTTAAACTTGGAGATACATTTGAAATTGAATAAAACCCCCTAATCTTTTTTCCTATCCAGATGGACTTTTAGAATAGTACGTTCAAAGTGTTATTGAGAAAGCTTTTTCCCATAACATTGGAAAATCTACAGAGTTTTTTTCAAAAATACATAACAGGTAAGGTTTCGCAGGATCTACTTAAAATGCTATACAGTTTAAAATTCGACGGGGAATGGGCAAAAGGAAAAATTAACTCTATTAATGATTTTGTGCTGATTGAAGAAGATGTTTTCATAGAACTTGACGAAGAAGCAAAAGATATATGGCAAGAGTTTTCAAAAATCTGGTAGATTTCCGGTGTTTTAGAAAGAAAAAAAGCGTTTGATAGCATCAAAAATACATATTTTAAGATATTTTATAAAACTATTTTTCAAAAAAGGGGCTTTTTAGCCCCTGAAAGAGATTTATTCAACGTCACACTGAACGTTATAAAGAATATCATCTGTTGGGTGTCTGTATAGTGGCATATCAAGTCTTTTCTCATCAAGGTAGTGTCCGATAAATCCGATTGTTCTACCAAGAACAAAGAATGCGTTGAATGCTCCTGCATTTATAAGCTCGTCTATTTCTGCATCAGAGTATCCGAGGGCTCTAAACATATCCACAAGGAGAACACCAATTGTTCCGTCAACGTTAAGGATAAGGTTTTCTTTTTTAGATGTTGTAACTTTTTCTACTTCAAGGGCATAATCTAAAAGCTCTGTGCTTGGGAAGTGTTCTTTAGCATATTTTTTAAGGAGTTCAACCCTTTTATCTGGGTTTTTAGTAGATTTTATTCTGTGTCCAATACCTGGTATTGGAATCTTTTCAACTCTTTTCATATAGTCAACAAACTCAACAGGGTCCATTCCTTTTTCTTTTGCCATTTTGAAGTATTTAGCAGCACCGTCAATAGCACCACCAAATCTTGGTCCAATTGTGAGAATACCTGTAACAATAGAAGACATAAGGTCTTTTCCTGCTCTTGCAGTAACTTTAGTGTTGTGGGCACCTGAAACAGCTGGTCCGTGGTCTGCAACTACTTTAATAACCATATCTATGAAATTAGATGCCCATTCTGGGAATTTTTTCTTAAACCATAAGAGACCTATAACATCGGCAATTGAGTATCCTTTTTCTATAACTTCAGATATAGGCACTCCACAGTATGTAGCTTCTTCTCCTCTATCATCAGAGATTGTACAGATGAAGTTCGTAGGTCTTCTTACTTTTCCTTCTTTTACTGCTTTTGCGTAATCTTCTGGAATTGGAGGTACCTCTGGTTCTTTTATATCTGGAATTTCACCTTTCGCATGAAGTTCTTCATAAACTCCTCTTATCATTTCAGGAAGATCGTTAAATGATTGTGGAACATAAGCTCCAGCTTCTCTTAATGCTGCATTTTTTGCATCTGCTGTTTCAGCTTCAGCTCCAGCTTTAGCTCCTGCGTGTCCAAACTGAACTTCTCCACCAAAGTATTTTGAAATTGTTCCAATACACCAAGCAATCACAGGTTTTTTAATTCTTCCGTCTTTTATAGCTTCAGCAACTCTGTATTCAAGGGTTCCTCCAACTTCACCAAGAAGAACCATCATTTTAACTTGTGGGTTTTTCTCATATCTAAGCATATGGTCAAGGAAGTCTGATCCTGGATATCTGTCACCACCAATGGCAATACCTTCAGCAAGACCATTCGCATTTCTTGCTATAACGTTTGAAAGCTCGTTAAAAAGGCCTCCAGATCTTGTAACAAGACCTACGGAACCAGGTCTATGAAGTTTTGAATTGATAATATTTTCAATTGTTCCACCTGTATTTGCTATTCTAAATGCACCTGGTGCAATACCACCAACAGTAGCAGGACCAATAATCCACTTTCCAAGCTCTTTAGCCTTAATTCTCATTATTCTTGCAAATCTTTCAGGAATACCTTCAGCTGTGATAGCAATTGTTCTTATTGTTGGTATATCAAGAGCTTCCATTGTTACATCATAAGCTGTTCTGAAAGATGCAAAGTTAATAAGAACATCTGCTTCTGGAAAATCTTTGGCTGCCTCAGTTGTTGATTTATAGATAGGTATCATTATTTCCTGTGTTCCGTAGAAAAACTTATCAAATTTTCTTGATTGTGTTGGTGCAACAATTGCAGCAATAGATGGCTCTCTTCCAACTACATAATCATAGTCAAGCATTCTTTGAATTGCGTTTCTGTTTAGGTTCCAGAATATTGCTTTTGTGTTCCTATCAAAAAGTAAGTAATCAGGTTTGCTCATTTAAAAACCTCCTTTTTCTTGTTTTAAGTTTAAAAAAGGGCAAAAAGCCCTTCTTTTTAAGCTGCTTCCTTTTCAGCTTCCTGGATAGCTTTTTTAACTATTTCTGTCATATGTGTTTCAGGTCCGTAAACCTCTATTGGAATTCCAAGTTCTTCAGCTGCTTCTTTTATTTTCTTAAGACCGATTTCATAGTTTGGACCACCTCTTCTTACGTATATCTTAACGCCGACTTCCCTAAGTTTGTCAGCATATTCTTTCATAGCATCTATGATACCTTCAAATGTTTTAGCAACGTCTGTAAAGTTAGCAATAGCACCACCGATGATTAAGATTTTATGCCCTTTTGGATGCTTGCTTCTTGTCATAAGGTCAAAAACAGTTTTTACATACTCTCTTGTTTCTGCTCTTGAAGGGTTACCTGAGTATTCACCGTAATTTGCAAGCTCTTTAACGTATCCAAGGTCTGCAACGGTATCAGCATAAACAACTGAAGCACCTCCACCTGCAACAAGTGTCCAGATTCTTCCTTCAGGATTTAATATCGTAAGTTTTAATGAAGCACCGGATTTTTCATCCATCTCTTTGATATATTTTTCTTCTGGAGAAAGTTCTCTTCCAAATCCTGCTGGAAATTCAAGCTCTCCCCATTTTTTTCCTACAACAAACTGTGCAGTATCATCAACTCTTCCAACAAAGTCAAGAGGATAAACTTTATTTCCAACCATTACAAGTGGGTTAATTTCAAGATATGTAAAGTGAAGATCTCTAAAGAGTTTATAAAGTCTGTATACAAAATCTGCAAATTTTTCTTTGTCTTTTATTTCAGCTGGAACATTTTCTACTATAAGTTTTTTAATCTCTTCATCTGAAGCTGTGATAGGTATTCTCACTTCAACAACTTTGTCCCAGTTTTCTTCTACATCTATTCCACCAAAAGCAGACATATAGATAATATCTTCATCTTCATCTGTTGTAATTGCTACATAGTACTCTTCTTCAGGTTTGTGTGGAACAAAAGGCTCTACTAAAAAGTGAGTTAAATGTCCTTTTACTCCGTTAATCTCAACCTCTTCAGCCATTTTTTGTTTTATCCACTCTTTAGCATCTTCCCATGTAACATCCCCAGGTTTTTCCTTTTTGAAGAAAATAAGTCCAAGTTTTCCTCTTTTTCCAAAAAGCATGTCTGGTTTCACAACAAGTGGAGTTTCTTTTACCCAAGGATACTGTTCAGGAATCTTATCAAGATCTGTTTCAGGTGTGATTAAGATTGATTTGAAATCATACTCAAAGGCACCATCAAAGTACTCATCCCAATTTTGGGCTAAAATTCTTTTTCCATCATACTCTCTAATACCTCGTTGAGCCATTTATATCCTCCTTAAATGTTTGAATTTCAAAAGAAAATTATATCAGTAAAATTGCATAAACAAAAAATAAGGGACGCTTCCCATTTTTGAGAAACGTCCCTATAAAAAAGCTTTTAGTAAAATAAGTGTTTTTCAATTAGCTTTCTAAAAGTGAATCAATTATTCTGTTAAATGTTTCAGAAGGTCTCATTGCTTTTGTAGCTTTTTCATCATCTGGATGATACCATCCACCAATATCTGTAGGTTTACCTTCTGCAGCTTTTATCTCTTCAAGGATTTTTTCTTCATTCTCTTTCAAGTCTGCATATACTTTTGCAAATTTTAAAGACAACTCTTTGTCTTTATCTTGAGCAGCAAGTGCTTCAGCCCAGTAGAGAGCAAGGTAGAAGTGAGAACCTCTTGTGTCTAACTCCCCAACTTTTCTCTTAGGTGTTTTATCGTTTTCAAGGTACTTTCCAACAGCCTGATCTAAAGTTTCAGCAAGAACAAGTAATCTTGGATTTTCTTCTTGGAAAAGAGCCTTTATCTGTTTGTATGCATGTTTTAATGATTCAACAAATGCAAGGAATTCTCCAAGGGAATCCCATCTAAGATGCCCTTCTTTTATAAACTGTTCAACATGTTTTGGAGCAGAACCACCTGCACCTGTTTCAAATAGTCCACCACCAGCAATAAGTGGAACAATAGAGAGAGATCTTGCAGATGTTCCAACTTCAATAATTGGGAAGAGGTCTGTAAGGTAATCCCTTAAAACGTTACCTGTTACAGATATTGTATCTTCACCATTTCTAAATCTTGCTAGAGTAAACTTCATAGCATCCTGAGGAGCTTTTATGTAGTAATCAACTCCTTCAAGGTCGTATTTTGGAAGCTCTTCTTTTACAATTTCAATAAGGTTTCTGTCGTGAGCTCTATACTCATCAAGCCAGAAAACAATTGGAAGACCACTTTCTTTTGCTCTGTTAACAGCAAGTTTAATCCAGTCTCTTATAGCAAGGTCTTTAGTGATACAGCTTCTCCAAATATCTCCTTCGTTTACGCAATGCTCTATTAAAACATTTCCTTCTTCATCAACAACTTTCATTTTTCCATCTGCAGGTGGGAAGAATGTTTTGTCGTGGGAACCGTATTCTTCTGCTTTCATCGCCATAAGACCAACGTTCTGAACAGTTCCTATTTTTGTTGGATCAAACTGTCCCCTTGCTTTTATGTCTTCAACAATCTCTTTATACATTGTTGCATAAGATCTGTCTGGAATAGAGAGAACAACATCATCTACTTCTCCAGATGGTCCCCATCCTTTTAGACCATTTTTGATTACAGCTGGAACTGATGCGTCAATAATAACATCATTTGGCCTATGAAGATTTGTTATGCCTTTATCAGAATCAACCATATACATTCTTGGTCTTTCTTTATATATTTCCTCTATTGTTTTCTTAATAGCCTCTCTTTCTTCTTCTGGAAGCGTTTCCAATCTCTGTTCTAAATCCGCAAGACCAGATTCTGGTTTCCATCCAAGTTTTTCCAGAATTTCACCATGTTTTTCAAAGAGTTTTGCATAATAAACTCTTATAGCATCACCAAAGATAACAGGATCTGAAACTCTCATCATTGTAGCTTTTACATGAAGAGAGAAAAGGATATCTTCTTCTTTAGCTGTGTTTATAACTTCTTCAAAATATTTTCTAAGTTTTTTTCTGTCCATGTATGTTCCATCTACAACATCACCTTTCCCAACTTCTACTTCTTTTAAAACTGTTTGGTTTCCGTTTTCATCTTCAAATATATATTTGATTTTTGTGTCTTTTTCTATAATTACAGATTTTTCATGCTCATAGAAATCACCTGTTTTCATATGAGCAACGTGGGATTTTGAGTGAGGAGAAACATCTCTAAGCTTGTGTGGATGTTTTCTTGCATACTCTTTAACAGATTTTGCAAGTCTTCTGTCTGAGTTACCCTGTCTGAGAACTGGGTTAACTACAGAACCAACACATCTGTCATATCTCTCTTTAATCTGTTTTTCTTCCTCAGTTTGAGGATTTTCTGGATAATCTGGTAATGGGTATCCCTGTTTTTGAAGCTCTGCAATAGCTTCTTTAAGCTGTGGAACAGATGCAGAGATGTTTGGAAGTTTCATTATATTAGCTTCTGGCTTCCATACAAGCTCACCAAGATATGCAAGGTCATCTGGAACTCTTTTATCTTCAGGAAGAAGGTCTGGGAATTGTGCAAGAATTCTTCCTGCAAGGGAGATATCTCTTACTTCAATTCCAATATTTGCATCCTTGGTAAATGCCCTCATAATAGGTAAAAGTGAATAACTTGCAAGCTGTGGTGCCTCGTCGACTTTCGTCCAAACAATGTTAAATTTAGCCATAAAACAACCTCCTTTTATAGGATTTATTTTGATTGCGAATTTAGAAAATAGGTAAATGAAGTAGCAACAGATAGAAAGATCCTATTTGATTTTTTATATAACCTAATAGCCATTGCTACTCCTTAGAATTTTAGGACAACAAAATTGTAATTTATTCTCATTGAAAAATCAAACAGTGTTTTATTTTGGAAATAAATCTATATAAAGTAAGATGGTTTATTCTAAGCTATGAAATAATGTTAAAAAGTTAGATTATTTACTATAATTTGAATAATTAATGAAGTAGGAGGAAATTTTATGAGTCTAAGAAATATTTTAATTGTTTTAGGTTTTATTTTTGTTATTTTCCTTGGGTTATTTATTGCATATAGATTATTTTTTGCCCCTGAAAGATTAAATCTTATAGGAAGAACTATTGAAACAACATTAGGATTTGATAACGGGGTTGTTGAGTTTTATAGCTGTGGAAAACTTATAAAGAGATTTTTGAAAGTAGAAAAGCTTACAACGGCAAGGGGAACATATGATAAAAAAGTAAGGCCTTACAGATTTGGATACGGATATATAGATTTTAATTTAGATGGTATATTAAACAAGGACGAAAAAAAACTTGGTAAAGTTTACTTTGAGGTACCTTCTTACAGAGACTATATATATTACGATGCTAAAATTATTCCAGAGGAAAAGTGACATCTAAACGATGTCACTTTAGCATCTGTTTTTCCTTCTTTATATCCCAGTATATACTGTCAAGAATGTCAGATATTTCTTTTGAAAAGCTTTCAGCTAGTTCATCAATAACTGAGTTTGGATAAACAATATCCCATATATATGGATTGTTTCCAATAACAGCAGTTCCATCTCCTAAATCATATATAACAAGGTTTATAATTGCCAAAGGTGCAACCTGAGGAGATATAGATAAAATTTCATCTAGTTTTTTATCATTTATTAGCTGAATAAGAAAGTATCCTCTATCATGTCTAAGCTCTATAATTCTAAGATTATTCCTTTTTGCTTTTAACTTTAGATGGTTTAAATATTCTTGAGGTTTTATATGAGGATATGCCTTTTCTAGTAGTACAGAACTTCTAACAGTATTTATAGCCATGTTTTGAACAAAGATAAATATAAAGATAAGAGTAGCTACAATTCCAACTCCTGTAATAATAATAAAAGGCCAATTCCTATCCTTTTTCATTGCTGTTGCCCTTGGGTTTCTTGGTTTTTAGCTTGTGCTTCCTGTTGTTTCTTTTTCTGCTCTCGCTCTTGATTGTAACTAGCCTTAATAGCTAATGCCCATATAAGACCTACTGTAATTACCATAAAAGTAAAAAATACTATTCCTATTAAATCCCACCAGGTGGTTTCCATTTGTTCCTCCAAAAGTTAGTTTTTATTAACTTAAAGTATTATTGGATATTATAAAATAATATAGTTAAAATTCTAAATCTTAATGAGGAATAAAAAATGAAATTAGCATTAGTTATTATCGTATTTTTACTGATAGTTGTAATTGCTGTTTTTATGGGAATGAAAATAAGCTCAAATTCATCAAATAAATAGAAAAATGGAGGATATTAATGAAAATTCTCAGTGGAATGAGACCTACAGGAAAACTACACCTTGGACATTACTTTGGAGTTATAAAGAACTGGCTTGAACTTCAAGATAAATATGATTGTAAGTTTTTTATAGCAGATTGGCACGCTTTAACAAATAAATATAAAGAAACTGAACATTTAAAAGAAAATATTAGACAGATGATGATAGATTGGCTTGCCTGTGGAATAGATCCAGAAAAAGCCACGTTGTTTGTTCAGTCTGGAGTTAAACAGCATGCAGAGTTAGCATTGCTTTTTTCAATGATTACTCCAAAAAGCTGGTTAGAGCTTAATCCATCCTATAAAGATTTAAAGTTTAATCTTTACTACCAGTATTTAAAAGATTTTTTAGCAGGAAAACAGATAAAGATTATCTTAACTCCACCCCCTGAACCATTTGATGAAGCTTTAGAAAAAGCAACAGGAAAGCAAAGATCAAAAATCTTTGAAGAATACTTAAGAGAAGCTTTTCACAGAGCTTTTTACAATCAAAAGGGTATAGACTTTAAATGGTTGAAAGAGGTTCTCTTAAAGTTTGGTATACAGAAAAAGATTGTAGAAGAGGTTATTAAAAATCTAGAGGAAGGAGATGTTGGAAAAGATATAGATACGTTAGGTTTCCTTGCATATCCTGTTCTTCAGGCGGCAGACATACTTATCTATAAAGCAGATGCTGTTCCTGTAGGAGAAGATCAACTTCCTCATATAGAACTTACAAGAGAGATTGCAAGAAGATTCAACAATCTCTATGAATCTATATTTCCTGAACCAAAAGCTTTACTTACAGAAGAAGCTAAGCTTCCTGGTATAGATGGAAGAAAGATGTCTAAATCTTATAACAATGCGATTTATCTTTCAGATAATAAAGAAACAGTTGAAAAGAAAGTTTTAGAGATGAAAACAGACCCTCAAAGAGTAAGGAAGACAGATCCAGGAAATCCAGAGGTCTGCATAGTCTTTGATTATCACAAGATATTTACAGATAAGGAAACAAGAAAAGATATTGACATTAAATGCAGAAAAGCTGAGATAGGATGTGTTGAGTGTAAAAAAATATTAGCAGAAAACTTAAATAAATTTTTAGAACCTATTAGGGAGAGAAGAAAAGAGATAGAAAGCAATATAGAAAAATATGAAAAAGTCTTTATAGATGGGACTTTTCTAGCAAGGGGTATTGCAGAAGATACAATGAGAGAAGTTAGAAAAGCTATGAAACTATGGGAGTTGTAAAATCCATACCTTCTTAGAACTATGGTGTCTATTAAAGTGCACCCTGAATTTATTTAAAAATTTGCTTAATTGTTTAATAAGGATTTTAAAGAATAAAAAGGCTCGTTACGAGCCTTTTTATTTAATGATGATGTTCACCTTCTTCGTGAACATGACCATGTTTAATTTCTTCTAATGTAGCATCTCTCACATCAACAACTTCAACATCAAAAACAAGATCCTTACCGGCTAAAGGGTGGTTCATATCAACAGTAACTGTGTTATCATCAAAGTCAACTACAACCATGTTTATTATCTGACCTTCTGGTGTTTGAGCTTGAAGAGGAAGACCTTTTTCTAACTCAACACCTTGGAAATACTCTCTAGGTGCCTGCTGAACCAGATTAGGATCTTTTTCTCCATAAGCTTCAGCAGCTGGAACCTCTATAGTTTTTTTCTCTCCTGGTTCCATACCTTCCATTCTCTTTTCCAAGCCTGGAATAATATTTTGTGCCCCAAAGAGAACAGTTAAAGGTTGCCCATAAGCTTGACTACTGTCTAGAACTTCACCTGTTTCCTTGTCTCTAAGAGTGTAGTGAAATGTTACAACTTTGTTTTTTTCTGCTTTCATAAAAAGCTCCTTTATTAAAATAATCGAAATTGAATTAGCTTTTAATATTACTACACTTTTTCAAGAAAATCTTTGATTTTGATTTTCTCTTCCTGTGTAGATGTGAAAATATATATACTTTCTGTATCTTTGTCCAGTCCTATGACAATAATATTTTTAAAACCTTCTTCAAATGCAGATTTTATAGATGTTTGATAGTCTTCATATGTAATATCTCTAGAAACAATGTAACCTTTTTCCCTTAAGATACGAGCTAGCTGCAAAGCAACTTCCTTGTCTTCAGAGAGATTGATAATGAAGAAATCTTTTTTCTTTTTCTTTGGGAGAATATCTATTCTATTTCCATACTCCCAGATATTTAAAATATCAAAGGCAAAGCCTGTAGCAGGATAGTTTCCGTTGTATTTTGATATAAGATTGTTGTACCTACCACCTTGAGCTAAAGGTCTGGAAAACCCTTTTGCAAAAACTTCAAATATTATTCCTGTGTAGTATGAAAATTCTTTTGGTTCTCCTAAATCAAATCTGATTTTAGAGACACCGTAAAGATTAAGAATTGAATAGATATTTTCTAGTTCTTCCAAAACAGCGTATATTTCTGGAATATCTTTTGCTTTCTCCTTTAAAGAAAGTATAAAATCAATATCTCCCTGATAGTTTGGTATATTTACAATGAACTCTTTTAAAAAGCCTTCTATGCAGTTTTCATCACAAAATTTTTCAAGATTAAAAATTTCTCGATTTTTAATAAAATCCATAAATTGTAGATATTTTTTATTATCTAGATTTAAAAGTTTTTTTAGGTTGTTAAAAAGTTTTATGTTATTAATATCTATCTGAAAATCTTCTATACCTAGAGACTTTAACGAGTTGTATGCTATAGATACGACTTCTGCATCAGCTTCAAGTTTATCTGAACCTATTAACTCTATTCCAGCCTGCAGTCTTTCCCACAGATTACCTGCTTTTGGCTCTACATATCTGTATATATTTCCAATGTAATAGTATCTTTTTGGAAGAACTTTTCTCTTTAATGAAGAAAAATATCTAGCTATCTGTGAGGTAAAATCTGCCCTTAAAGAGAGAATTTTTCCTGAGGATCTATCAACAAGTTTAAAAGCTTTTTCTGAAACATCTTTACCTATACCTTTTTCGTGAACATGCATATACTCAAAAGAAGGTAGAATGATCTTTTCATAACCCCATTTTTGGAAAACATCCTCTATTTTATTTAGTATAGTGTCTATCTGATATGTTTCTTTTCTGTTAAAAACACGAACACCATCAGGAATTTCAATACTCAAAGTGTTACCCCTTAGACTTTTTAGCTTTATTATACATTACAGGGAAAAGACTCGTTTATAAAAACAGTAAATATGAAAAATATCTTATGTATAATTTTATATTGTTCTAGTTTTAGAATATGGAGAGATATTGAAATATCCCTTTAAAAATATTTTCGATGAGAGTGCAATTAAGGATATAGGTTATAAATCTTTTTTAATACCTATTGTTATAGGTATTTTTGCCGGTACATTTGCTGTTATATTCTTAAAAAGCATACATCTTTTCTCAAATATCTTTCTTGAAGGTATTGTTCATTATAAACAGCCTCTACCTCTTGGAGAAGGAGGCACATTAGATTATAAATTTGAGATGAGAAATCCTTTTATGCTCCCCTTTGTTACTGCTTTAGGCGGATTAATTGTTGGAATTCTCGTCTATCTTTTCTCTCCAGAGTCTGCAGGGGTTGGAACAGATGCAGCTATTAGAGCTTTTCATCACAGAAAGTACCTTGGAATAAAAACATCTATATGGAAACTTATAACGTCTGCTATTACTATTGGTAGTGGTGGAGTATCTGGAAAAGAGGGACCTATAGCTTTAATTGGTGCTGGATTAGGGACATTTATTGGAAAAATCTTTAAGCTTACAGATAAAGAGAGAAATCTTGCCCTTGCTGTAGGACTTGGGGCAGGTATTGCAGGAGTTTTTAAAGCTCCTTTTGCTGGAGCTATTATAAGTTCAGAGGTTTTTTATAAAAAGGATTTTGAAACAGAGGCTTTAGTTCCAAGTTTCATAGCTTCTTTTGTATCCTTTATGGTTGTTGCATCTATCTTAGGTTTTTCTCCTCTGTTTCATATAAAATTACCTGAGTTTTCCGGTTTTTCAGTTAAAGATGGACTGGCTTATCTTATACTTGGAGTAGTTACTTCTGTTATAGCTCGTTTAATGATCTTTTCTTTAGATACAGTAAAAAACCTATTTTCTAGATTGGAAGTTCATCCTGTTTTTAAACCTGCAGTTGGTGGATTTTTTGTAGGTCTTATGGGTATGCTTACTCCCCTTGCAATAGGATGTAGCTATGGATGGTTACAGTTAATAATGCTTGGAAAACTAGAATACCTTTCCCCATATCTTATCTTTGTAAGTATATTTGTTGTTTTACTTGCTTTTTCCTTTACCCTTGGTTCTGGTGGTTCTGGTGGAGTGTTTGGTCCTTCATTAGTAATTGGTGGTCTTACTGGTGCAACTGTTTATAATATCCTTTCAGCCTTAGGATTTCCTGATACTTCTTCATTTAATATAACAGCTCTAACTGTTGTTGGAATGGTTTCTACCTTTGCAGCTGCTGCAAAAGCACCTTTATCCACTATTATACTTGTTGCCGAAATAACAGGTGGATATCAACTTCTTATTCCAGCTACTATTGCCGTTGCTGTAGCCCATTTTCTATCTGGTGAGAAGAGTATATTTAAAAGTCAGGTTAATTATAAGATTGACTCCCCAGCTCACTACGACGAGTTCAAATTTTTAATTCTAAATCAGTATAAAGTTAAAGACGTTATGACTAAAAAAGTTATAACTATAACAAAAGATGCTTCAGTATTAGAAGCTGGGGAACTTTTAAGAGAGTACAACATATCTGCTCTTCCTGTTATAGAGGAAGATATTGTTATAGGACTTATAACAGACTCAATTCTTGTAAAAGCTTGCTCCCACAATTATGGAAACCTTAAAGTAGAGGATATTATGATAAAAGAGCCTGTATGTGTTATTCCAGAGCTTACACTTTTTGATACTCTAAGTCTTCTTATAGAAAATGATATTGGAGTTGCTCCTGTTGTAAACTCTTTAAGTGAAAGAAAGTTAGTGGGAATTATATCAGATTTTGATATAGGGAAAATTCTTACAAAAAAATCAACAGTTGCGGCATAAAAAGCCGCAACTAATTTATACATCTAGATTTTTAACCTCTTTAGCATACTTCATTATAAACTCTTTTCTTGGCTCAACTTTTTCTCCCATAAGGATAGAGAACACTTCATCTGCGAGAGCTGCATCCTCTAAAGTTACCTGCATAAGTCTTCTAGTTTTAGGGTTCATTGTTGTTTCCCACAGTTGTTCAGGGTTCATCTCTCCTAATCCTTTGTATCTCTGTATCTCAGCTCCGTACATTCCTGCATCCCAGATAATATCGTAAAGCTGATCAAAGTTTTCTAGCATTACTTCTCTCGTTTTATAGCTTACTTTTACAGGCAACTCTCCAAGAATACCCCTAAGTTCCTTTTGAAGCTCAGATAGTCTCTTATAAGCGTAGGACGTTAGGAAATCATCGTCTATCTTGTTTACAACTTTTCCAAATCTCTCTTTTCTCTCACAGAATATCTCAATATCTCCTTCTAACTGGTTATACTCGTAGTAGCAGTTGTAATTAGGAAGCATTTGAGAGAGTTTTTCTACAATCTCTTTAACTTTACTTTCATCTAAAAGGTCATCTTCTGTTAATCCTAAGCTTAATATGGCGTCTATAACCTCTTTATCCCTTTTCTTTGTTATAGATTTTTTTAGCTCCCCATATTCTTTAGCTTTTTTAGCTAAATCTTTAACCTGTAATTTAGAGAGATTTTTTCCTTCAAACTGTATCTCATCTGAAGCAAAATCAACAACAATATTTGCAAGTTCTTCATCATCTTTTACATAAATTTCAGAACGCCCTCTTTTTAGCTTATATAAAGGTGGTTGAGCTATGTATAAAAAGCCGTTTTCTATGATCTGAGGGAAAAATCTGTAGAAGAGAGTTAATAGAAGTGTTGTTATATGTGCTCCGTCAACATCAGCATCAGCCATAAGTATTATCTTGTGATATCTAAGTTTTGATATATCAAAACCTTCATCTTCCTCAGCTGTTGGTATACCTATACCAGTTCCTATTGCGTTTATTATAGATCTGATCTCATCGTTAGATAGTATCTTATCTATCCTTGCTTTCTCAACGTTTAGTATCTTACCTTTTAGAGGAAGTATAGCCTGTGTTCTTCTATCTCTTCCCTGTTTTGCAGATCCACCTGCAGATTCTCCTTCTACAATAAAAAGCTCGCATATTTCTGGGTCTGTCTCAGAGCAGTCTGCAAGCTTTCCAGGAAGAGATGTATCCTCTAGAAAAGATTTTCTTCTTGATACCTCTTTTGCTTTTCTAGCAGCTTCTCTTGCTATTGCTGCTTCAATAGCCTTTTCAGCTATCTTTAGAGCTATATCCTTTTTCTTTTCAAAATACTCTAAAAGAGCTTCTGAAACTATTGTCTCAACAATTTTTCTAACTTCCTGATTACCTAATTTTGTTTTTGTCTGTCCTTCAAACTGAGGCTCAGGAACTTTAACAGATATAACAGCTGTTAAACCTTCCCTTAAATCTTCCCCTTTTACTCCACTTTTCAGCTCTTTTGGAAGTCTCATTCCAGAAAGAGTTTTATTCATAGCTTTTGTTAAAGCAGCTCTAAAACCTGCTACATGGGTTCCCCCTTCAACTGTTTTAATATTGTTAACGAAACTTTCTATAACCTCGTTATAGCTTTTTGTATACTGAAATGCTACTTCAACAATAACTCTGTCTTTCTCTCCTTTTACATATATAATCTCATCAAATAGGGGATCTTTTGCCTGATTTAAAACCCTAACAAAATCTTTTATTCCTTCGTGATATAAAAACTCCTCTTCTATATCTGTTCTCTCATCTGCAGTTAAAAATCTCACCCCTGAATTTAGAAATGCTAGTTCTCTGCATCTTTTTGCTATTGTGTCATACTTAAACTTAGTTGTTTCAAATATCTCATCATCAGGCATAAATGTAACTTTTGTTCCTGTTTTGTGGGTTTCCCCAACAACTTTTAAAGGAGTAACAGGTCTTCCTCTCTCATACTCCTGTCTATAAACTTTTCCATCTCTATAAACTTCAACAACAAGCCATTTTGAAAGGGCATTAACAACTGACGCACCAACTCCGTGTAAACCACCTGAATACTGATAAGCTTTCTTTGAGAACTTTCCCCCTGCACCTAAAACAGTGAAAACCATCTCAACAGCAGGTTTTCCAGTTTTTGGATGAATATCTACGGGTATTCCTCTACCATCATCTTCAACTGTAGCTGAACCATCTTCGTGGATGATAACAAATATATTTTTTGCATAACCTGCCATTGCTTCGTCTACAGCGTTATCTACCAGCTCCCAGATAAGATGGTGAAGTCCCCTTTCCCCTATATCACCAATGTACATAGCAGGTCTTGCTCTGACGTGGTCAAGACCTTCAACAACATCAATAGCTTCAGCACCATAATCTTCAACTAAGGTGTTTTTCTTTTCTTCCAATCTATATCACCTCTCTAATAGTTTTTAAGCGTAAATAGATACTTTTGTTCCCTCTACAATATTTTCAACAGCTTTTGATGTTTCAACGTCTATTTTTGAATTTTGAACTCCTTGAAGATTTTCAGCTAAAAACTGCTCCATAAGCTGTTTTTGAAAATCAAGCATATCTTTGTAAAGAGCTAGATTAAACTGAGCTTTTACATTATCAATCATCTTTCTCTCCCCTTTATGTTATTTCCATTGGCATAACAATGGCTTTATATCTATCTGTTTCCTCTGAAGGTAAAAATAACGTCTGTGCATTTGGGCTTGTAAATTTAATAATAACCTTGTCTGTATCAATAACTTCAACTGCTTCAATAATATACTTGGCATTAAAACCTATACTAAACTCTTCATCATTATAATCAATAGTAAGCTCATCTATAGCTTCTCCATACTCAGGAGAAGCACTTTTTAGCTCTAAAGTCCCTGGCTTTAACGTTAATTTTAACGGTTTTGTGTCTCCTTCAATAACAGCAGAAACCCTTTTAACTGCGTCTAAAAACTCCTTTTTTTCAACTTCTATCTCTCTAGAGAACTCTTTCGGTATAACCTGCGTGTAGTCAGGAAAAGCTCCCTCTAATAGCCTACTCATTAGTATCCATTCTTTAGTTCTAAAAAATACGTACTGGTCTGTAGCTGCAACTTCTACATCTTCAAGACCTGTAAGGAGCTTTTTTAGTTCATTTAAAGCTTTTTGAGGGACAATAATATTTATATCCCCTGTTCCTGTTCTATCTATGGTATAAAGAGCTAGTCTATGCCCATCAGTTGCAACAACATCTATAGTTCCATCTAAAGACTTAAATAAAACGCCCTGCAGAGCAAACCTACTTTCTTCTTTTGAAGTAGCATATAACGTTTTAGAGATTGCCTTTTGAAGATTTTCTCCAGATATGACAAAAGCATTTTCCTCTGGAAAAGGATAAAGATTTGGAAAATCTTCTGCTGGAGATACAGGAAGATTATATTTAGTCCTTCCTGATTTTATCTTTAATGTATTACCTTCAAGCTTTATGTAAACCTCATTACTTGGAAGAAGTCTTGAAATATCTGTTAGCTTCTTTGCATTTACACACGCAACCCCTTCCTCTTCAACTTTTGCAAATACAGAAACAGATACATGAACCTCAAGGTCTGTTCCCTGCACTATAAGTTTATCCTCTTTAGCTTCAAGTAAAAAATTTGAAAGGATTGGAAGGGCTGATTTTTTTTCTGTAGCTGAGATAGCTTTCTTCAGAACATTTTGGAGATCAGATTTATCTATAACAAGTTCCAAAACAGATATCCTCCTTATAAGAAAATTAAGAATTAATCTATTTTACCACGTATCAACTAAAATATTATAAGTTTTTGATTTTTCAATAATTTTATTTAGATATATGGAATATTTCCACAATTTTAGAGTGCTTTAATATTTTATAGACAGAAGGATATTTATATGAAAAATCAACAAGGAAAAATAGGAAAACAGCAAAAGCAAAAAGAGAGAAAATACCACCTAAAATTTTATTAAAAATAGATAAAGATCTTTTTTTTCTTATACCTTTATGAATAAAGGAGTTAAACCATATTGAAAATCCTAAAAATGGTAAAAATAAAAGAAAAAAAGATAAAAAATCTAAAACAGGCTTTTTTGCATCAAAATAGTGAGATAAAAAAGAGGATAAAGAAGGGAAGTATCTAAAAGATATCCAGACACCTCCACCTAATACAACGGCTTTTATAAGTATTTCAAAAAATCCTCTGTGAACCCCTAAAACAAAAAGATATAAAAGTAATGAGCCTAGAAATATATCAACCATTTCCAGAGAGCTTTTTCTTTACTATAGAACTTACCACGCTCCCTTCTGCTTTTCCTTTTACTCTTTCCATAACAGCTTTCATAACTTTTCCCATATCTTTTATAGATGAAGCTCCAGTTTCAGCTATTACCTCATCTACAATTTTCTCTATCTCCTCTTCTGAAAGCTGTTCAGGTAGAAACTCCTGAACAATCTTTAACTCTTTTTCTTCTTTTTCAGCTAAATCTTCTCTACCAGCTTCTCTATACTGTTTTATAGACTCTCTTCTCTGTTTCGCATATCTTTGAATGATCTCTGTAATCTCTTCATCAGATAACTCTTTTTTCTTATCTATCTGAACTTTTTTTATCTCAGATATTAGCATACGAATAGTAGAAAGTCTTTCTTTATCACCGCTTTTCATAGCGGCTTTCATCTCATCCTGAAGCTTTTTCAAAAGCTCTGCCATCTTCACCTCTTATAAGAGACCTTTTTTCTTAAGAGCTTTAATAAGTCTCTTTCTAGCTGCCCTTTGCTTTCTCTTTCTCTTTACAGAAGGTTTTTCATAAAACTCTCTTCTTTTCATTTCTGTAATAATACCTTCTTTTTCACATATCTTTTTAAATCTTTTTAAAGCTTTTTCAAAACTTTCGCCTTCTTGAACCTTAACGATTGCCATAAATATCAGTCCTCCTTGTTTTAGATTTTATTTACTAGAATAATTCATATATAGGGAGAAAGTCAATTTCTTCAAATATTTTAGCATTATATATTTCTTATATCCACATAAGAACCTGAAGGAAACGCTTTTAATGTATCTAATTTATCAAATAAAAGCCTTGCTGCTTCTTCAGGTGTCATCTTTGGAGCATTTTTTATCCTTTTAACTGATGGGAATTTATTTTCATCTGCTGATAAAACAAACTTTTCTAACATTGGTGTAAGAATAAGCCCAGGAGCTAGAGATATAAGGTGAGTATTCTCCATTTCCCTAGAATAGAGTTTTATAAGCATGTTCAGAGCAGCTTTTGATATAGAGTATCCATGCCATCCTCTATTTCCGTTTACAGATGCTCCAGAGGATATAGCAATAACTCTGTCTACCTTTATTTTCATATCAATAAGAGCATCTAGTATTACCTTGTTAGCCCATACATTTATATCCATCATCTTTTCCATCTCATATATAGGAGTATCGTGAATATCCTTAAGCTCTGTGAGAAGACCTGCATTTAAAATCACAAAGTCTAAATTTTTAACATCTTTTAAAAGTTTTTCAACTGCAGGATACACAGTTTCTAATGCTTCTAAATCACATTTAATAAACATTATCTTCCCTTTTAAATCTTCTGGGAGATGTCTACTTAAAGCAAAAACGTTATAGCCTTTCTCTAAAAAAAGTTTTGCAATAGCTTTTCCGTATCCAGAACCTATTCCTGTAATAAAAACATTTTTTTCCATAGTTTAACCTTTTTAAAAAAGTTAAATGTTATAAGATTATTATAGTTAAAAATAAATTAGGAGGGCTGTGTTGATTTGGTTTACAGAATACTGGACTGAAAATGTAGGTCTTACAGTTAAAGCAAATGAGGTGAAAAGGATAAAGTCTAAATATCAGGAGATATTAATCCTAGAAACCCCAGAATTTGGAAGAATGCTTGTGTTAGATGGACTTATTCAAACAACAGAAAGAGATGAATTTATTTACCATGAGATGCTTGTTCATCCTGCAATGCTTGCCCATCCAGATCCTAAAAGAGTTTTAATTATTGGTGGGGGAGATGGTGGAAGCGTTAGAGAAGCTTTAAAACATCCTTCAGTTGAGGAAGTTCATCTTTGTGAGATAGATGAAGAGGTTATCATTGCCTCTGAAAAATACTTTCCATCAATAGCAGGAAAATTAAGAGACCCTAAAGTAAAGATCTTCATAGCAGATGGAAATGCCTTTTTAGAAGAAAAAAAAGATTACTATGATATCATTATTTTAGATTCTTCTGATCCTGTGGGAGCTTCAGAAGTTCTCTTTACAAAAGAGTTCTACAGTAAAGTAAAAGCTTCCTTAAGAAAAGATGGTGTCATGGTTGCTCAAACAGAGTCCCCTATGATACAGGAAGAGTACTTTAAAAAAGCTATTTCAGAGATAAGAAAAGTTTTTAGGAATTTTGGAGTTTATCTTGCTTTTATTCCAACATACCCTTCTGGAATGTGGAGTTTTACAATAGCATCAGAATATATAGATGTTATAAATACAAAAAGGATGGAAAAGGTTAAAGAATTGAAAACAAAGTATTTTTGTGATAGTATTTACGCTTGTTTATTCACTGTTCCAAAATTTGTAGAAGATATAATCAAAAAATCTTAAAAAAGGAGGTAAACAATTGGCCGAAGCTTTGAAAAATGAAGTTTTAAAAAAGATAGCAGAAAGAGCTACAGAGAAAACAAACATCAAACTAATTGCAAGAAATGTAGAAAGAGTATTAGCTGCATTGCAGGTAACATCTGACTTTTGGAAAGTAGTAGATTACTCTGACCTTCCTGTTCCAGCTGCAGCAGAAATTATTAGAGGGCTTATTGAGGAAGGTTTTGTAAAAGTTGAAAATGATGAACTTTACCTTACTGAAGCAGGTTGGAATCTTGTAAAAGAGTTAAATATTCCTCCTTATGTTGACTATACATGTCAAGCTTGTGAAGGAAGAGGAATTCCATTTTATGCAAATAAAGAGTGGTATAGAACTTTTGTGGAACTTGCTAAAGATAGACCTAAAGCTATTCAGGAGTATGACCAAGGTTCTGTTACTCCTGAAACAACTATTTCAAGGGTTCTATTCCTTGACTCTAGAGAAGATTTAAGAAATAGAGATATTCTTGTTATGGGTGCAGAAGACGATTTAACAGGTCTTGCAGTTGCTTTAACACGTCTTCCTAGAAGAGTTCTAATCCTTGATATTGATGAAAGAGCTATAGACTTTGATAATAGAATATTCAAAGAACTTGGAATAGATAACGCTGAAGCTATTAGATTTGACCTTAGAAATCCATTCCCAGAAGAATGGATTGGAGCTTTTGATGTGTTTATAACTGATCCACCAGAAACAGTTAAAGCATTTAAAGCATTTATTGCAAGAGGAATTGCAGCTCTTAAAGGAGAAGGAGCCGCAGGATACTTTGGTTTAACTCTTAGGGATTCTTCTTTAAACAGATGGCAACAATTCCAGAAAGCTCTTATTAATGACTATGGAATGGTTATCACTGATATTATTCAGGACTTTAATGCTTATATGAACTGGGAATATCACGAGGAAACAAGAGCTCAAAAAATAGCTCCTGTAAATAAAGGTCCATCTGATATATGGTACCGTTCTGCATGGTATAGAATTGAGGCAATGCCTGGATTCAAAGGTGAAAACGAACAGATAAAAGATGAAGTTTTTAGAGAGCTTTATCTAGATGAAGAAGGTTCTACTACATAAATATAGAGAGGGCTTAAAGCCCTCTTTTTCTTTAAAAATTTTTGACAACCTGTTTCTTTAAATCTTGACAAAAAAAAATAAAAGTAATATATTATTCTTCCCTAGGGGCTCGTAGCTCAGTTGGCAGAGCAGACGGCTCATAACCGTCCGGTCGGAGGTTCGAGTCCTCCCGGGCCCATTAATCTATTATCTAACTGAGAAATCAATGAAAATCAAAGAACTCTTAAATATCATTAATGGAATCCTATTAAATCCTTCAAAAGATTTCCTTGAAAAAGAAATAAAAAAATTCTCTATTGATAGTCGAAATGTTAAAAAGGAAGAAGTATTTATTCCTCTAAAAGGTGAAAAGTTTGATGGACATTTCTTTATAGAAGATGCATTAAAAAAAGGAGCTTTAGCTTATCTAACAGAAAGAAATACAGGTTTTAACAATGGAATACTAGTTGAAAACACATACGAAGCTCTTGTTAAAATCGGAAAGTACAAAAGAAAGCAGCTTGAGTTAGCTATTGGGATAACAGGTACAAGCGGTAAGACAACAACAAAAGAGCTTTTAAAACTTGTTTTATCTCAATACGTTAAAACATATGCAACAGAAGGAAATTTTAACAATGAAATAGGTGTTCCTTTAACCTTATCAAATATTCCTGAAGATACTGAAGTAGGAATATTTGAGCTTGGTGCAGGAAAAATAGGAGATATAGATTATCTTTCTGAAATTGTAAAACATGATATTGGAGTTTTAATATCTGTAGGTCATGGACATACAGAAAAGTTTGGTTCGTATGAAAATGTAATTAAAGGAAAGGGGGAAATATTTAATCCTTCTAAAAAAGTAGTATTACCAGAAAACCTTTTAAATTTTTATAAGGAAAAACTAATTGATAAAAAATATATAACATTTGGAACAGATGGAGATATTAAAATTCAGAGTATTTCTTTAACTGAAGAAGGGACTGAAGGCATATTGTCTTACAAAGATGAAAGGATAAAACTTTATATTCCTGTCTACAACAGAGCTATATTTCAAAATGTTGGAGCGGTAGCTGGAGTTTTATACCACCTTGATATAAATCCCATAAAAGCCCTTAAGATTCTAAAGGATTATACGCCTTTAAAAGGAAGAGGAAATATTTACAAAAAAGGAAATTTAACCATAATAGACGACACTTATAATGCAAATCCTTTATCTGTGAAGAATGCTATCAAAACTCTTGGTCTCTTAAAAGGGAAAAAAATAATTGTTCTTGGAGATATGCTAGAACTTGGTAAACATTCCAAAATATTACATCAGGAGATTGGAAAACTTATAGAAAAATCTAACATAGATGTTGCTATCTTTTACGGAAAAGAGATGAAGTATGCGTACCAAAAGACAAAAAAAGGAATCTATACAGAAAGTAAAAAAGAGATAGCGGAAAAGATAAAAAAGATTGCTGGAGATGATAGATCTTATATCCTGATAAAAGGTTCTAGAGGAATGAAGATGGAGGAAGTTTTAAACTATCTTTTAGGATAACTCCTGAATTTTGGCATCTATCCATCTAATTAAAATCTCAGGTTTGTATGTAATTCCATACTTTTTTAATATTTTTTCAGCTTCTAGCATATTTTCCTGTATATACTCTTTAGCTTCTTTTAGTTTTTCAATGATTATATTTTTAGATACAGGAAATCCTTTTTTTAGCATCTTTTCTTCAAAGGAAGAAACAAAATCTATAAGATGAAGTTCATTATCTATACTGGCGATATCAAATATAGTGAGGATATCTATAGGATTATTTATAAACCTTATCAGGAGCTTAAATAAAATCTCTTCTATATCAGAAATAAATAATCCATTTTCCAATCTAAACTTTTCAAGATCTTCCCAAAATATATCAGGACATATATTTACATAAATCTTATTGGCTCCTTTTATGTCTGTTAACTCTCTAATGGAGAAAGATATGCAATCAACATTTTTAGGAAAAGTATACTCTCTTTTAACTGAAATCTCATTAAGAATATATTTTCCCCTAAAGGCTTTTTTTATCTCTTCTAGCAAAGTATCTAAATCTGTATTTTCTGGAACAAATATCTCTATTTCATCTGTATCTCTGTGAGATAAATAACCCCTGGATAAAAGTGTTTCTCCTGAAAATAAAAATCTATCTCTTCCTAAAGAACTCAGTGTCTCTAAAAACTCATCTTGAAGCTTATATACTTTTTCTATGTTCATCATTTCTTTCCTTAAGAATTGTTTTATAAAATATGCAAATGATATTATATATACTTCATATCACAAAATATTTATAAGGAGTTAAAATGGTAGCAGATTTTATCTTAAAGTACTGGAAGTTTCTTGTAGCTCTTGGAGTTATTTTGGCTATTGGAGCTTTATTCATACCTAACAATATAGTATCAAGAATTGTTGAATTTACAGGTTTTTCTATTCTAGCTGTCAGTGCTTATGTTTTAGGTTATAAAATGGCAACAGATGAGGCAGAAAAGTATATAAAATCTGAGTTAGAAAAACTTGCTAAGAAAGATATCAGATATAAAATTGCAGCAGAGAGAATGACAAAACACATTAAGAGTAAGTTCTAATGTCAGAATTAAGTAAGAACAACAAGACCATAACTGTAAAACAGTTGAGGAATTATCTAAAAGAGAAGTACCCGAACAGGTTTGTAGCTCAAATATATCTGGAAACGTTAGAAAATTTTGAAGATGATGAACTTGTTCCTGATCTGATATTGGAAAACCTACTTCTAACAGAGGAAGACTTTAAAGAGGACAGATAGAAGATGGGAACTATAAAAGCGCTAAACAGTCACTCTAAGACACTATTTGCAGGAATGATTGGTAACGTTTTAGAGTGGTATGACTTTGTTGTTTATGGATTTCTAGCTGTAATTCTTGGGGAGTTGTTTTTCCCTTCAACAGATCCAATGGTTTCTCTTATAAAATCCTTTGCTGTATTTGCAGTAGGATTTTTAATGAGACCTATTGGAGCTATTGTTTTTGGTTATATAGGTGATAGGTTTGGGAGAAAGAAATCTTTAACAATATCCATTGTCCTAATGGCTATTTCTACAACAGCAATAGGTTTACTTCCAACATACCAGCAGATAGGAATTCTTGCTCCTATATTACTTGTTACACTGAAACTTCTTCAAGGATTATCCGTTGGTGGAGAGTATACAACCTCTGTATCTTTTATCGTTGAGCATGCACCTGAAGATAAAAGAGGACTTTTTGGAAGTGTTGCTATATTAGGTGCTGTTTTTGGAATTCTTTTAGGCTCAGCATCAGGGGCTTTTATCACAAAGATTTTAACAGAAGAAGCTTTATATTCTTGGGGATGGAGAATATTATTCTTTACAGGTGTTCTTCTTGGATTTGTTGGATACTATGTTAGAAAAAATATAGATGAAACTCCTAAGTTTCTTGAGCTTGAATATGAGGAAATGGTTGATAAAAAACCTATAAGAGATCTATTTAAATATCACAAGAAAGAGTTTTTAAAAACCTTTTTATTAAGTACATTTCAGGCTGTAGGTTTTTATACTATATTTGTCTATATAGCAAATCATCTAAGTGTATTTGTTAAGTTTCCTAAAGCAGAAGCTCTAACAATAAATACTATAAGTATGATTGTTCTTGCCGTTTTAATCCCATTTTTTGGATTTATATCAGACAAAGTAGGAAGAAAACCATTAATCTTATCATCAACAGGATTAACTGTTTTACTTGCATATCCACTGTTTGTCCTTCTGTCTAAAGGAACATTTGAGGCAGCATTGGCTTCACAGATTATATTTGCTCTTATTGTTGCTGGGTTTATGTCAATACTACCAACAACGTTAGTTGAGATATTTCCTACAAAGGTAAGAAACAGTGGATACTCTATTGGATATAATCTTCCCTTTGCGATATTCGGTGGAACAGCACCTCTTATAGCTACATACTTGATAAAAGTTACAGGAGATATAAATTCTCCCTCATTCTATTTAATATCAGCTGCATTGGTAGCATTTATTGTTGGTCTTACATTAAAGGAAACAGCAAAAGAACCATTAAGATAGGTGTTTATATGAACAATAAGATTTTTTTCTCTGAGCTTTTGCAAGATTTACCTCTATGGGTAGCTCTTATTATGAGTGTTTACCCAAATTTGCAAAATCCTTATATATTTTATGTTTCTCTTTTTATTGGAATAGGAGTTTCTATCTACATATGGTATTTAATGCGAAAAGGGGAATACAATATAGAAAAATTAATGGAAAAGCCTTCTGAAGTTTTACCTTTTGTAATATATTCGTTTTCCCTTTTACTGTTTTTGCTCTTTTTAACAATAGAAAATAAACTTTATATGAGTGGTTATGTTTGGAGCTATGTAATAATAACAGCGGCTGGCGAGCTTCTTCTAATGAAAAAAACGTCTCCTCAAGAGTAACTTTCCATTTCTATATTTAATTTTTCCTCTACTATAGAGTATGTTTTTGGATTTTCCACTTTTTCTTTTTCAACAAAGAGTTTTTCTATCTTTCTAATAGCTTTTTCTTCATCTTCAAAAAGAATAGGAATTCTTTCTGCCGGCGTTTCATATATTACTTTTATGTACCTGTTTTTTATAGGTCTAACTAGTAGATCAAACTTAATTCCGTAATTGTTCCCGGTTATCCACACTTCCTTTTTCTCTTCATACAGAAAAAACTCAAAATTCTTTTCTTCTGATAATTCCTTTAAAAACTCTAAAAGTTTTTCCATAGATAACCCCTCATATATTAAAAACAAAATAATATTATATGCCTTTTTTATCAATTATTTCATACTTTCTTAATGCTTCATCAAGAAATTTTTTTAAATTTTCCTCTGTAACAGCTCCAAAGATAAAAATGAGTTTTTTACCCTTTGGAGTTATCACATACGTTGTTGGTGTTCCAGGAACAGGAAATCTAACAAAATTTGCCCTATTACAGGAGTAAAAAGGAAAATCTTTATCCTTTAAATCATCTTTATCTGCATCAATGACACATCCTATAAATGAAAATTTATCTCTATATTTTGAAGAAGACAAAACTTTTTTTATAACTGGTAACTCTTTCATACAGGAACCACAGGAATAAGCCATAAAATTTATAACTATTAGCTTACCTTCAGGAAGAGGAATAGGTTTTCCTTCTTTATTTATCAGTATATGTTTTGAAACTGTTATACTTTCTTTTTTCTCTTTACATCCTGCATTAAAAAGAAAAAGGATAAAAGTTAAACATACAGAAAGAGCTTTTAACATTTTTATACTAAACCCTCTCCTGAACTCTTAAAACTTTCCCGTAAAGCTCAAGCTGATCTAAAACTTCTTTAGGAACTTTTGTTTTTCTTTCACCTTTTGCATCTTCTAGAATAACATTATCTCCTTCTTTACCTGAAAATTTAAAAAGTCCCCATTTACCTTTTTCTTTAAAAAGAACAATATCTCCTTCCTCAACAGAAAGAGGTGGTATCTTTCCTACAAGAACCCAAAGCCCTCTTATCTTCATCCAAAAAACATTCTCTTTAAAATTTTCAATATTCTCAACAAGTACTAGAGGGGTTTCTATCTCTTGAAGCTTATCTATATGTTCTTCATCTATAAGCTCATAACTTTGGAGAAAGATAGTAGGGATTGTTCTCTCCATTACTTTCCTTCTCTCGTTTGAGCCTTTCTTGTAGGTATAAGCGCATTTCTTGTCTGTTCTTTTAATATGTTTATAGATTGAGCTACCATAAAGAAAGCATGTTCTACATTTATAAGAGCAGCTTCTAAATCTCTATCTTTTGTATTAAATCTAAGTTCTCTAAACTGTCTATGCAGTTCATCAAGGTTTGTTCCAAGTTCATAAGCTAAAGTAAATGCCCTCATTACAAGATCATCAAGTTTACTTTTTTCTTCAGGGGTCATTCTTTCCTCCTTTTTATTTACTTCCACAGATATAACAAACGCCTTTTTCTGATTTAGCCCAGTGTCTTGTTCCTGCAGGTAAATTTAACCTATCTCCAGGTTTCAAAATAATTTCTCCTTCTTCTGTTCCCATAACTACTTCACCTTCATAAACCCATCTAACCTCTTCATATGGATGAGTATGCCAGTCATAAAAAGAACCAGGACTATCGCACCAGCTAAAAATATTAAAGTAACCTTCTTTTTCTAAAATTTTCTTTATTTCCTCAGGATCTGTTATACCTGTATGAACAACACTCATTTTTTACCTATTAAACTCCATGTTTCGTGGTCTATATTATGAAGTATATACTCTGGTGCGTTAACTTCTATGACATACTTTCCATCTACCTTCAAGATATTTCCGTTTTCATCTGTCCTGAAAATAACCTCTCCAATTTTATGTTTACCTTTAAAAAACTCTATTTTTTTATCTGTTTCTACAATCTTATTAGCTCCATGCATATTCATCTGTCTGGTAATAACATCGTGTATAAAGTTTTTATCTTCTATAGAAAATATTCTTTGGCTAGGATATTCATGGAAGTATTTATCATTAAGCCATGTTAAAAATGCAAATATAACAACAGATAAATCAATAATAGCTAATGAAACACTGTATTTTGAAGGTAAAAAGAAAAAGGAAGAAACTGTAAAAATAGTAAAAATAACTATAGCTGTAACAACTATCTTTCCAAAACTCATTTTTTATCCTTAATAATTAATTATTTCAACATTTTTAGGAAGTTTCAATCTTATATCTAAATTCTTATCTAAACATGAAAATTTAGAGAAGAAAATTTCTACCTTATTATTGCTACTGTCTATTATCTGTATCTTAGAAAGATTGTTATTTCTATCTAAGAATATATATATATATTTCACCTGCTTATCATTGGATTTTAAAAATATCTTTTTTCCGTTATCTGCATCTTTTTCCTCTATATTCTTAAACACAGAAGATAAATCCCTGTTTTCTGCTAGGTTTTTAAAAATCTTCCCTACTAAAAAACTTTTATCAAGCTTAGATACAATAGCTTGCTTTTCTTCAGGAGAGTAAATAATACTTTTTTCTCCTTCTACATATATTATCTGAGATACAGGAGATGTATACTCAATCTTTATCTTATCTGGTTTAACAATAATAATCTTTCCTTTAAAAATCTGTGGGGAATTGTCCCCACTTATGTAAGTTTTTTGTATAAAGGAACCTTCAATAGATTTACATTCTTTATACTTATTTTCAAACTCTTTTAATGCATTAGAGGCATTTGCACTGAAGATATATAGAGAAAAAAGAAAGATAAAAACTAATCTCTTCATTAATTCACCTCATTTTAATAAAGCCACATAGCAAGTTTTCTTCTATACTCTTTTGTTAAAGGATTTCCTTCTCCTAGAAGGTTGAATATTGCAACCATCGCTTTTCTTCCAGCTTCATCTTTATACGTTTTATCCATCTGAACGACCTTTAAAAACTTATCAAGGGCATCCTTATAGTTCCCTTGTAAAGCTAAACAAGCTCCCTCTTGTAAAAGTTTATCAAGTTCATTCTCAGGTTTCAATTCTTCACACCATCTTTTAAAGTTTATTAACTCTTTTACCGCTTGTGCTTTTGTAAAGTATTCTTTGTGATACTCTTTTATGCTATTTAGAAGTTCCTGGGCTTTATCAAGTCTTCCTTCTTTTATAAAGAATTCCGCAGCCTCAAGAGCAATCTTTTTATTCTCAGGATACTTTTCAAGGAGATCCTCATATATCTTTTCAGCTGTTGCCAGCTTTCCAGACATATACTCCATTTTTGCTTCTTCTAACATTTTGTCTGCTTCAGATTTTATATATTTAGATAAAACTTCTCTTAATTTTGGTTCAGGAAGAGCTCCAACAAATCTATCTACCTCTTTTCCGTTTATAAATATTCTTACATCAGGAATTCCACTTACTCCAAACTCCTGAGCTATATGTGGATTTTCATCAGTATTTATCTTCGCAAGAATAAAACCATACTCATTAGCAAGTTTTTCAAGTATAGGTTTTAAAACTCTACAGGGTCCACACCAAGGTGCCCAGAAATCTATAACCACAGGTCTTTCATAAGACTTTTCTACAACAACTTCTTCAAAGTTGTCATCTGTAACATCGTATATAAGATTGCTCATTTTTTCCTCCTCTTAAGATATTCGTATATACTAATAATATATCACCTTAGTAAATAAAGTAATTAAAATTTTAGTGAATATTACTAAAATTTTAATTTAAGAACTGTAAATTTATACTAGACCTTCTTTGAAATAAAACTAATGATAAAAGACATATTTAATCTTTACTTTCTTGTGCTTTATCTCTCAATTTCATATATGCTTTTTGTGCGGCTTTTGTTTCTGCTTCCTTTTTTGAACGACCTGTTCCTGTGGTTTTTAGGTCTTCTGTGATTATGCATTCCATTGTAAAAATCTTTTCATGTTCAGGGCCTTTTGCAGATATAAAACGATATTTAGGAACAGTTCCAAATACTTTTTGGGTTATTATCTGAAGAAGAGATTTATAATCTCTAGGGATTTCTCCTTTTTCTATATCTTTTAAAAGTCTATCTTTAAAGAGCCTATTAAAAATCTGCCTTGGTGGATCTATATAGTACCCACAATCTACATATACTGCACCAAAAACTGCTTCAAAAACATCACACAGCAAAGAGTCTCTTTCCATTCCTTTTTGCTGTATCTCACCTTTACTTAGTAGAACTAGTTCATTTAAGCCTATTTCCCTTGCAAGTTTTGATAGATAGGTTTCACTGACAACAGCAGATCTTATCTGGGAAAGTTCCCCCTCTTTTGCATTGGGATAAGCTTTTATAAGAATTTCACTGACTATTAATGATAAAACTGCATCTCCTAAAAACTCTAAAACTTCGTAATCTTTTAATTTTTTAGGATACTCTGCAACAAAAGAGCGATGAGTAAGAGCAGTAAGAGGTAAAGATTTATCTTTAAATGTATATCCTATCTTATCTTCAAGCTTTTTTATTCTATCTAAAAACTCTTTAGGAATATCACTCTTCATAAGCTTTAAATGCTAGGCATGCGTTTGTACCACCAAAACCAAAAGAGTTTGATATTGCTACTTTTACAGGATATTCCACTGCTTTATTTGGAGTATAATCTAGATCACATTCTGGATCTGGATGTTCATAATTTATAGTAGGAGGAATAATACCTGTTTCAATAGTTTTTACAGTTGCAACTGCTTCTACAGCTCCTGCTGCACCTAAAAGATGGCCAATCATTGATTTAATTGAGCTTATTTTAAGTTTATAAGCATGGTCTTTAAATACTTTCTTAATAGCAAGAGTTTCAACTTTATCATTTAAAGGTGTTGATGTTCCGTGAGCATTTATATAATCCACTTCATCTGGATTTATACGTGCATCATTTAAAGTCATCTCCATAACTCTAACAGCACCATCTCCATCTTCACTTGGAGCTGTTATATGATAAGCATCTCCTGTCATTCCATAACCTATAACTTCTGCATATATCTTTGCACCTCTTTTTTTAGCGTGCTCTAACTCCTCTAGTACAAGAATTCCAGCTCCTTCTCCCATTACAAAACCATCTCTTTCAGCATCAAAAGGTCTAGATGCTTTTTGAGGTTCATCATTTCTAGTAGAGAGAGCTTTCATGTTAGCAAATCCAGCTATTCCTAAAGGAGTTATAGCTGATTCTGTCCCACCTGCAATCATAACGTCAGCATCACCACGTTGAATAATTTTAAAAGCATCTCCTATAGAGTGTGTACCAGTAGCACATGCAGTAACAACACATGAATTTGGACCTTTAAAGCCAAATTCTATAGATATATAACCTGAAGCCATATTTGAGATACCAGATGGAATAAAGAAAGGAGAAACCCTTCTTGCTCCTTTTTGAAGAAGAAGAGTCTGTTGTTCTTCAATATCTCTAAGGCCGCCGATACCAGTTCCAACAATAACACCTGCTTTTGTAAGATCAATTTTGTCAAGTTCTAAACCTGAGTCTGCAACAGCTTCCTTTGCAGCAACCATGGCAAACTTAACAAAATCACTCATTCTTTTTGCATCTTTAGGATTTAGATATTTCTTTGGGTCAAAATCTTTTACTTCCCCTGCAATAACAACAGGTAGATTATAAGAGTAAGGATCGAAACGCTTAATTACATCGATCCCACTTTTACCTGATATAAGACCTTCCCACGTTTCTTTTACGTTGTGCCCTAAAGGTGTTATTGCTCCTATACCGGTAACGACGACCCTTCTCATATCAATTATTCTCCTTTTTTCTCTTTGATGTAGTTGATTACATCAGCAACTGTTTGAATTTTTTCTGCATCTTCATCAGGAATTTCTACATCAAATTCTTCCTCAAAAGCCATTATAAGCTCAACAACATCTAAAGAATCAGCTCCCAAGTCTTCAACAAACTTAGATTCAGGTTTTATTTGGTTTACATCAATTCCAAGCTGATCTGCAATAATCTCTTTAATTCTTTCTTCCATTCTTTTGAAACCTCCGATTAAATTTTTGATTAATTATTGAAAATTAGTACATTCCACCGTTAACGTGAATTGTTTCTCCTGTTATATAAGAAGCTAAATCTGATGCTAAGAAAATAACAGCATAGGCAACATCTTCAGGTTTTCCAAACTTACCTAAAGGTATCTGCTCAAGATATTTTTCTTTTATCTCTGCAGGAAGTTTTTCAGTCATATCTGTTTCAATAAATCCAGGAGCTACAGCATTAACTGTTATATTTCTAGAGGCTAGTTCCTTAGCTAAAGATTTTGTAAAGCCAATTAAACCTGCTTTTGTGGTTGCATAGTTAACTTGACCTGCATTCCCTGTAAATGCAACTACTGACGATATATTAATAATCCTTCCCCACTTCTTCTTCATCATTCCTTTAACAACAAGCTTTGTTATCTTAAACGTTCCAGTGAGGTTGGCATTTATAACTTCTTCCCAGTCTTCATCTTTCATTCTAATAAAGAGAGTATCCCTTGTTAATCCTGCATTATTAACAAGAATATCAATATTTCCAGCTTCTTTTTCAATCTCCTTCCACTGTTGAGGTACATCTTCAGCAAAATCTAGTTTAAATCCATAAGCCTCAACGCCAAATTCATTTTTTATATTTTCAGCGACAAGTTCTGCAGTTCCTCTATTTCTGCCAGTTATAACTACATTCGCACCCCTTTTAGCAAACTCAACAGCTATAGCTTTTCCAATACCTCTTGTTGAACCAGTAACGAGAGCTGTTTTTCCATTGAAATTCAAGTATTTACCTCACAGGGAAAAATTAAATATTGAATATTATATCATAAAACTAGTGCTTCTTACACACACAATATATATCTGTCCTTTTG
>JALVKE010000168.1 GCA_027028005.1 Persephonella sp.
GGAAAAAAAATGAAATTTTAAAAAAATTAAAAAAAGTTAAAAAGAACACAAAAAATACCATCTATGTTTCAACAAAAGAAAAGAAGAATGCTATAAAGATCTTTTTTGATGAAGGAATTTTATATGTCATCTAGGTTAGTATTGTAGTTTATTTAAAATAAATGTATCTTAATTCTTAAGAAAACTAAATAAGGAAAGGTGAATGTCTGAACTAAGATATCATTACCTAAAGGATACTTGGACTGTAATAGCTGAAGAAAGAGCAAGAAGACCTCACGATTATTCGACTCGTGTTTATGAAGAGTATGGAGATAAATCAAAATGTCCTTTTGAACCAGGAAATGAAGATAAAACTCCACCAGAAATATTTGCAATAAGAGAACCAGGAACAGCACCAAATACTCCTGGTTGGAAAGTAAGGGTTATTCCTAACAAATACCCAGCTTTTAGAATAGAAAACAGTGATAAATCAGATTTTTACTATATTTACGATAAAAAGGGTGGTTTCGGAGCCCATGAAGTTGTTATAGATACACCTGATCATTATAAACATATACAAGATTTTTCAATAGAAGAATTAAACTATATGTATATAGCTTTTAGAGAAAGGATAAAAGCTCTTTATCAAGATATAAGAATAAAATACGTTCAGGTATTTAAGAATCATGGGAAGGATGCAGGAAAAAGTTTAGTTCACTCCCACTCCCAGATAATAGCTTTAGCTAAGATTCCTAAAATCCCAGATACTATGATAAAACAATCTAGGTATTATTATCAGAAAAAAGAGAGATGTTATCTTTGCGATGAAATAAAGGTGGAACGTTTAGATGGAAGTAGAATAGTTTATGAGAACGATCAGTTTCTTGTTTACTGTCCTTATGCATCTTTATATCCATTTGAGGTAAAAATAGTCCCTAAAAATCACAACCATGAATTTACAACAGTGGATGGGGAAATATTAAATAAGCTTTCTGAGGCTACACAACAGGCTGTTAGGAGGCTTCATAAAGCTTTAGTAAACCCTCCTTTTAATATGATTCTATATACATCTCCACCTATGCGTGACATTCCTGAAGATCCTAATTATTTTTATCATATAGATAAACACTTTCATTGGCATATAGAAATTCTACCAAGGATTGTAATTCATGCAGGATTTGAACTTGGTACAGGTTATTTTATTAATCCAACCCCTCCAGAAAATGCTGCTAAATTTCTTAGAGAAGTAATTTTATAAAAGAGGTAAAAAGATGAAAGTAGCTTTTGTTTCCAGTGAAATATATCCATTTGCAAAAACTGGTGGCCTTGCAGATGTCTCTTATTCTTTGCCAAAGGCAATTTCACAGCATGGTATAAAAGTTATATCAATGATGCCACTTTATAAAACTGTAGATAGAGAAAAGTTTGGTATTCAGGAAACTGATATAGAAATAGAGGTAAATTTACCTAAAAAAACGTATACATTTAAGATTTATAAATTAAAAAACAATGTTAAATATTATTTTTTCTACAATAAAGAACTATTTGATAGAGATTATCTATATGGTCCTCCTGAAGGAGATTATCCAGATAACTATTTAAGATTTGGAGCGTTCTCCTATGCAGTTATAGAATTTTTTAAAAAAACTGGATTTTATCCAGATATTGTTCATACAAACGATTGGCAAACAGCTTTGATTCCAGTTCTTATAAAGGATAAGTATAAATTAGATATAAAAACTATCCACACAATCCATAACATTGCCTATCAAGGTGTCTTTGAAAGTTTTGTTATAGATGAGCTAGATCTAGGTTGGCATTTATTTAATATGGATGCACTTGAATTTTATGGAAAGGTAAACTTTTTAAAAGGAGCAATTGTCTTTTCAGATGCCATTACAACAGTAAGCCCTACATATGCAAGAGAAATATGTACCCCTGAATACGGATTTGGACTAGATGGGGTTTTAAGAGCACACTGTCACAAGCTATATGGAATTCTAAATGGAATAGACTATGATATCTGGAATCCAGAAACTGATCCATACATATATGAAAACTACAATGAAACAACGATAGAAAAAAAAGATATAAACAAGAAAAAGTTTTTAGAAGAATATGGTTTATCTGATGAAACAAAACCTTTATTTATCTTTATTGGAAGATTTGCCAAACAAAAAGGTATAGATATTATTCAGCAGTCTATATTAGAAATGGCTTCTATGAATGCTAATTTTGCAATTCTTGGATCAGGGGATAAAGTCTATAATGATTTTTTCAACAGCATAAGAAATAAATATCCAAATATTTTTATAAAGGTTGGATATGATGAACCATTAAGTAGAAAGATGTACGCTTCAGCTGATTTTCTTCTAATGCCGTCTATATATGAGCCCTGTGGACTTAATCAGATGATTGCAATGAGATACGGAACCCTTGTTGTTGCTAGGAAAACTGGAGGACTTGCTGATACAGTAATAGACATAGACCTTCCTGCAGGGTATGGGATTCTATTTGAAAATCCTACAAAGACAGAGTTTTTAAGAGCCATAAATAGAGCAAAGGAACTTTATAGAGATAAAAAGCGTTTTTACAGGCTCAGAGAATTTGTTATGACCCTTGACTTTTCCTGGGAATCATCAGCATCTAAATATATAAGACTTTATGAAGAACTAAAATTTGGATTTCCAAAGGGAGTTTAGATATGGATGATAGGCTTATAAAAGAGAGTATAAAGGAATTTGGTATATCTTACGATATAAAAACGATTCTTGAAGATATTCAGCACGAAGAGCCTGTTTTTTTACAAGAAGAATACTGGGTACCAGAAAGATATAATGAAACAAAGATCGTCTTCCTTCCTATAGACCCACACTGGCAATATGTGTATTGGGATATAAAAGACTCGCTGTATGAGAAAATAAAGTCATATACTCTTCAGTTTAGAGTTGTCTGCTGTGGAGAGGAAAAACTTTCTATAAATATTCTTCAGCAGTATGGAAATTATTATTTCAACTTTCACGCACCATTTAAAGATGTTTACTGTATTCTTGGTTATACAAAGGACGATGAATTTATAGAAATTGCCCGTTCAAACATATTTAAACTTCCATCAGATGAGATATTTGAAGGAGAGGAGATCTTTGTAACAAGAGAAAAACTTAAAGAGAAAGAGATGAAAGAAGAACTTAAAAGAAAGCTATACAGCGCTAAAGTATCATTAGAAAAAACAAAGATTATAAAAGAATTTCCTGGAAGTTCTGATATGTTAAACAGATAATGTTTTATGCCAGTAAGCTTATTTAAGAATAGAAAGATAACAAAATTCCCCTTTGCAAACTTTTTAAAATATATAAATTGCTCATGAAATAGTGACATCCTCTCGGCTTTAAAAAAGCCGAGCTTCCTGCTTCGCAGAGGTATAGCTTACACGGATATAAGGATTACTCTCTAATATCCGTGCAGTGGCTTGCTCCTCTTTGAGTCGCCACTTTGCTTCGCAAATGTCCCTCTCCACAGGCGTTACTTTCCCACAGTCCGTAGGTAGGTTTTTTATAGTGGTTGCCTCCACTTTCGAAAATCCTATCTTTAGTATGTTTATCGCAGAGTTTAAGTCTCTATCAATTACTAATCCACATTTTTCACATTTGTAGGTTCTGTCTGATAGTTTTATGTCTTCTTTTCTACTTCCACATCTACTACATACTTTTGTTGTGGCTTCATATTTGTCCACAGATATAAGGGTCTCTATGTTTTGTTTTAACATAGAAATTATCCCCCCTATACCTGTTTGCTGTATCTGTTTTCCGAATAGTCCGCTGTGCCAGTTTTTTATTTGTTCTTCTTGGATTAATACATACTCGTATCTTTTTAACAACGATAGTATTTTATTTTTTATGTCTTTTCTTCTGTTATATATCTTTTGATGTTCTCTTTGTATTTTCTATTTTGTTTTCTGGTAGTTTCTGCTTCCTTTTTGCTGTCTTGATAATTTTTTTTGTAGTTTCTTTAGTCTTTTTGTCTCTTCTATACGGTAGTTTATCGTTATCCCGTTTGATAGGGTTAACTGGTGTTTTATTCCAAAGTCTATTCCGATTGGTTTGTTTAT
>JALVKE010000169.1 GCA_027028005.1 Persephonella sp.
TACTTTCTGGACATTTCCTATATAATCTTCAATATTAACAACGTTATCTTTTTTCTCTTCTTTTTCTATCTCTTTAGTTTCTATTTCAAAATTTTCTAACCCTTTTTCTGTATTTTTAAATTGAATCTTCTCTATATCAGGAATATTTTTAATTTTTTTAGCTAGAATTTCATGTTCTAATAAAACGACGGCAAATTTAGGTTTATTTAAGAATATAGAAGCAACGGCAACATTATCTTTTACAAAGTATATAAAAAAAGCAAAATCTTCTCCTTCAGCATACAGGTATTTTTCTTGAAAATTAGGAATAACTTCTTCAATCTCTTTTGATTTTTCTAATAGATGACTTATTTTATCTTCTATTATTTTTTTTTTATTTTCTTCTAGATCCGTCAATACAAGCTTAGGTTTTGTATTTATAAAAAGTCCAACAAATGAGGCTAATGTATTTTCTTTAAGTTCTTCAAAGTAATTAAGAATACTACGTTTCATTTTATATATATCCTATATTTATGCTTGGATTTATGTTTCTTTTAAATATATTATCTACTAAATATTTAATCAATTTATCGGAAAAAGGAAGAAGGTTTTTAAGTTATTCTTCTTCCTTTTTTGATACATAGTTATAAAATAAAAATAAGATAATAAATAATGCAAGGATATTTAAACTACTAGAGATCATATGAACAGTTTTGAATTTTTCTTTAAAAACTTGAGCTTCTTTCTTTTTACCTTCATCTAAAAGAGAGTAATACTGACTATTTATTGTTTGAGCTATAGAAAGAAGTGTTTTATGTTGTGCCATATACAATAAAATTAAAACTGTTAATCCTATAATAAATGTTTTTAATCTCTTAACAATAAATTTATCTTTTATAGACTGAACTGCTATTAATGTGTATATAACAATACCTATAATCCATCCAGAAGCAAAATAGTAAGGGAAAATAAGATTGGTAATCTCTCCTGCTAATCTAGGATTAAAATGAGAAAATAGCTGGGGAGTGAGAATAAATGTAACAAAAATATTAAAACCTGCTAAAATCCCCAGCAAGAGTAATATTAAAAAGTCAAAATACTTTTTATTTGACAATTTCTAACCTGCTAAAGAAAAATGGTATTTCATAATTTGCTGATTCTTTTGAGTCAGAACCGTGAACAGCGTTTTCTCCAACATTTGTTCCATAGAGTTTTCTAAGAGTTCCTTCAGCAGCCTCTTCTGGATTAGTTGCTCCCATTATCTCTCTAATTCTTGAAATAGCCTCTTCTCCTTCCCAAACCATTGCAACAATAGGTCCAGAGGACATAAACTCACAGAGTTCATCGTAAAATGGTCTATCTTTATGAACAATGTAAAACTGCTGTGCCTGTTCTTTTGTTAGCTTTAATTTTTTTAAAGCTAAAAGTTTAAATCCCTTTTCCTGAACATGTGCTATTATCTTTCCTTCTACACCTTTTCTCACTGCATCAGGTTTGATGAGCATAAGTGTTCTTTCTACCGCCATTTACTCCTCCGTATCCTTGTTTTTGCTATTATTATACAGGATTTTATAAAATGAGAATATATTTAACCCAATAACTATTCCCCATGAAATAGTCATAAATATAGCTCCTTGTGTGTTAAGAAGATGTTCTTTCATTTCTCTTCTCCCATGCAATTTTTACAAGGATAACACCTATTATAATTGTTAAAAGAATAAAGCCCCTTGCTATCCACGCATTAATACTATCAGGGACAATCTTTGCAGGAAGATCTGTGAATATCCACCAAAGGAGAATAATAATAAGAAATGCAGGGGATATATATGTGAGAATGTAGTAAAAAATCTTAGGTACTTTAATATCTGCATATCTGTTTAACTCTTCCCATGCTCTTTTACTTCCTAAAACCCATACAAAAGTGATTGTTTCAAGAAGAGCAAAGATAACTAGAGAGAATGTTCCAATCCAAAAATCAAGTTCATCCAATGCTCCTTTTAAAAATATTGGTATATGCGCTGATATAAAGAGAAATACACCAAGGGTTATAACAGCTTTATCTCTTGAGAAACCAAGCTCATCTTCTAAAAATGCGATAGCTGGTTGCATTAAGGCTATTGATGAAGTTATTCCTGCAAAGAATAGAAGTAAAAACCATATAAAACCAAAAAATTCCCCATAAGGAATGTTTGCAAATATTGCAGGTAAAGCCATAAAACCAAGATTAAAAGCTCCCTGAGAAGCTATCTGCTGAGTAGCAGCTATACCAAAGAATATCACAGAGGCAGTAATAGCTATAGAACCACCAAGAATAACCTCTGCGAACTCATTAACAGAGGCAGAAGCCAAACCATTTAATGCAATATCACTTTTAGGTTTTAGGTAAGATGCATAGGTAAGAATAGCTCCAAATCCTATACTTAAAGTGAAAAATATCTGTCCTGCTGCTGCAAGCCATACTTTTGGATCTTTTAAGGCAGAAAAATCAGGGTTCCATAAAAAACCTAATCCATCTAAAAGATTTCTCCCTTCAGGAGAAGTGAGAGTAAAAACTCTAACAAGGAGAAGAAAAGCCATTATAAAGATGGTAGGCATAGCAAACTTAGCAACTTTCTCTATACCTGCTGAAACTCCTCTATGGAGTATGTAAAGGTTTAGAAGGAGGGTTATAACAAAAAATAGGTATGTATACCACGGTGGATAAAAATATAAGCTACTACCTGAGTTAGCCCCAATTATTGATGCTAAAAAGTTTTCAAAAGGTTTTAAATAATCTTGCAGACCATCTGAAACAGGAGTGCTAGGAAGTTTATTTAAAAGACTGAAAAAAGAGTATAAAAGAGTCCAGCTTTCTATATATGTGTAGTAAACAACAACAACAAGGGGAATAATAACTCCAAGAATTCCAAGGTATTTTGCAAAGGGTCTCTTCCATATAAGATCAAAAACTGCAACAGCTGTTCCGTGTCCCCTTTCTCCACCGTATCTACCTAAAGCCCACTCTACCCAGACAAGGGGAATTCCAAGTAAGATAAAAGAGATCATATAAGGGATCATAAAAGCCCCACCGCCATTATCAGCAGCCTGAACAGGAAATCTTAAGAAATTTCCTAAACCTATAGCATTACCTGCCACCGCAAGAATAAGCCCTATCCTTGAGCCCCAGTGTTCCCGTTGGTTTAACATTTAATCATCTACCTCTTTATTTTTAGTTTGACTAATCTCTTTTTCTTTTCATATTATAATACTTTGAAACCTTTACATAGAAGTACTCCTTCAACTGAATAGAGAGGACATTATGGAAATCTTTGCTGCTGGTCTAAACTACAAAACAGCCCCTGTTGAGATAAGAGAAAAGCTGTCAATAAAAGATGAGGAAGTTCAATCTGTTTTAGATAAACTATCAAAAAATGAGCACATATATGAAGTATGCCTCTTGTCTACATGTAACAGAGTTGAAGTTTACGGTGTATCAGATAATCTTGATGAGACATACAAATGGATTTTAAGTGTTTTTTCAGAAATATCCCATTTAGATATAGACACGTTGAAAAAGCATATTTTCTTCTACACAGATAGAGAAGCTATAAAACATATATTCAGGGTTTCAGCAAGTTTAGATTCTATGGTAATAGGTGAACCTCAGATTGTATGTCAGTTTAAGGACTCTTTTTCTATAGCTAGGGAAAGTAAAACGGTAAGGCATATACTAACAAAACTGTTTGATAAGGCTTTAAATGTATCAAAAAGGATAAGAACCTCCACAGGTATAAGTAAAAGGGCTGTATCAATAAGCTATGCTGCTGTTGAGCTTGCAAAAAAGATATTTGGTGATTTATCAGAAAAGAATGTTCTCCTACTTGGTGCAGGGGAAATGGCTGAACTTGCTGCAAGACATTTGGCTTCAACAGGAGTTAAACATATTTTTGTTTCAAATAGAACTTTTGAAAAAGCAGTCCAGCTTGCAGAAGAATTTGGCGGAAGTGCAATTTCTTTTAATAAACTTTATGAGTTTTTACCTGAAGCAGATATTATCATTGTTTCAACAGGAGCAAAAGAGCCTA
>JALVKE010000170.1 GCA_027028005.1 Persephonella sp.
AGGTTACGCCCTACCCTTTCTATTGGGTGGGGTCTTATTGTGCTTATTTACTTTATTTGGGGGTTGATGAGGTGTGGGCTTCTTTGTGTAAGTTTTTTTTAACATTCTTACTTAACATTTACTTTACACTTAAGGCATATTTAAGAATTAAATCCCACAAAATAGGGGTTTAAAGTGTGCCATGTGGCATATTTGCACTTTACTTCTAAAATGCAAATATGCCCCCATGATGTATAAAAAGAGCCTTTTTGCCTATTCTTCTTATAAAATGCTAGAAAAAAGCAAAAAAGTTTAGGTTCTTTGGGGGTTTTAACCCATACGGGTCTAGTATAGAACCCCAAAAAGTGCCTATTTTTCATCTTTTTTTGGGGGTTTACTTTTTTAGACGAAAAGCCATAAGAACCCCTAAGTTATGGGATTATTGGAGAGTTTACTTTTTAGTAAAAAGTTTACTTTTTAGCAAAAAGTTTACTTTTTAGCAAAAAGTTTACTTATATTCATCTCTATAAGAAAATAACTCTAATAGAGTTTGATTCCAATAGAGAAATGTTCTCTCTTACTTTACTTTTCCCAAAAGGCTAAAATTGCAATCAAGGGTGTGAAAACCACCCTACCCACATTTTCAATCATCTTTTATATGGTTGTTGCCTACGGTGTGAAATAGCCACCTACCCCCAAGCCTTTTTGATTTGTTTTGTATGAATCCCTCTATTGTCGAATGATAGAGGTTGGGCAAATAAAAAACATTACAGGAGTATAGGGGCGTGAAAACTGCTAAACAAATTTTAGAATCCATGCCTTTATATATCCAACTTCAAAAGGAAAAGAGCATGAACCAAAACAACCAACAATCCAAAGTGAAACAAATCCTAAACGCTACTATAGTTACAGGACAATACATAGATAAAAAAACAGGAGAAACCAAAAATAGTTACATAACTATTGGAACACTTTTTATTTATCAAGATAATGGAATGGCTCTTAAGCTTGACGCTATGCCAACCAACGGACAAAATATAGTTTTTTATAAACCAAAGCCAAAAGGACAAAGCAACCAAAATAATCAAAATTATAATAATGGTGGTAGTGGTCAACCTCACTACAATCAAAAATAATAATAATTACGGTGGAAACAATGGATATTAAAACTTTTCATCCAAAGCTGTAGCAAGTAAAAAAGGATATAAAAAAATGAAAGAAATAAAAAAACATATAACAGGATATAGCATAATTGACAATTCTTATAAAATAGATATTAAGGCTTTCAATGAAGAGCAAAATAAAAATAGGATTGTAAAGGTAACCCCTTTTGATAAGGATGAATACAGAGAAAAGGCTATTGAGCTTTTTATTGAATTTGAAAAATATATTAAAAAAAATAAAATACTTGAGATGAGAATTAACTTTGATATAGAAAAAGAATATCACAATGATATGCTTCTCGAAATGCAAATAGGAGAACTCAAAGGGGATGGCATATATTGCTTTTATACAGTTCCTACCGAGAAAGTTAAAGTAGATGAAAAACCTCATCCGTTTACATGGAAAATAGAGGATATTGATTTAACTTATGGTGGTAAGCTTATCACAGATATTTTTTACAAACCATATACTTATAAGAATATAGAGATAGCAAATAAGAGGGTATTGTTTGAGCTTAAAAAATCTTATGATGTATCAGAACTATTTGATTTTTTCCAACTTAACTTTTTCAATGGAGAAAACCCAAACATTAGAGAGTGTTATCATGATTTAAAGAAAGTTTTTTCTACTTTTCATCCAAAGCTGTAGCAAGTTATTTTTATTAATCGTGATGGTGGTGGTGGATATTAGATGTGTTGGACTGAATAGAGGCTGATTAAAAGAAAAAGAAGTTAAACCCCTATTTTTTCTCTTAATCAGCCAAAAGAAAGTTGTAACCTAAAAAAGGTTACAAGGTTACAAAAAAGGTTACAGTTTAAACCCCACAAAATAGGGCTTTTAGAGTAATGTAACTTTTGTAACCTAAAAACAGCAACTAAAAGAAAAAGAAAAAAGTAAAGCTTAAACCTCTATATTGTGGGAAATAAAAAGGTTTTGTATTACGCAAATAATATTATAAATATTTAGGTTACAAAGGTTACAAGGTTTTATTACGCTATTTTATAGTCAAATATGGAGGTTACAGAGGTTACAAGGTTACAAAGGTTACTGTAGCCCCTAAATATAGGCGTTTGAGCTTGTAACCTAAAAAAGGTTACAAAGGTTACAAAGGTTACAAGGGTTTATTGACATATACTTTTGTATATGCTATAATACATATATAAAAAAATAGAAAAGGTGTTTAAATGAATTATGTAACAAAAAAATCAAAAAAGAAAGTAGTTACTTTTAGAGTAGATGAAAAGCTATTACTTGATTTTCGGTTGCTTTGTAGTGCTTATAATATTAAGCAGGTTGCAATAGTAGAAGAGGCAATGAAGAGAGTAGTTGAGGATTTGACAAATAGAATGGATAATGAAACAGATGATAAATAATAAATACAGAAGATTGTTAATACATAAAAAAAGCCCTATCTCAAAAGAGATTCAAACTAAAATAATAGATAATTTATTCGATTGTTTTATTCAATATGGTAAAGATATGCTCTATATTTATGATGGTGCTATAGGTAAAATTTCTAGCCGTAAGGCTTTTGATGTGACAGCATATCAACACTTAATAGAAGTGTTTGAGGAGGAGGAAATTAAAACTTATGATGAAGAGAAGCATAAGTATAAATGGAATCTGAAAATAGAAGATATTTACGATACTTTAACAGTAAGAAATGGCTTTGATTTGCTCTGCTATGAGAGTGATTTATTTTTACCTGCACAACAGATTGAAAAAGATAACTTAACCAAAACAATAACAGTTAAAACAAATAAATTGCATATAAAAAACATTCCTAAACCAAATATAGAAAAAACAGAATATGTGGAAATAGTAAAAGATTATAGAGAGCATTTTAAGTACTTTGATGAGTTGTTAAGTTTGATTATTGATATGAGATTAGCAAAAGATAGAAAAGCTTCTTTTGTTCATCTTAGAGTTAAGTCGAATTGGGGTAAATCTTTCTTAAGTGGATTACTACAAAATTTACAAATTGGCTTTGAGATAGACTATCATAATCTTATGAATAAAGGAGCTAACGATATTTCTCCTATTCAAGTTAGAAACTCTTTTGTGATGATTTTAGATGAGTTTAATAACTTTAGTTCGGAAATGAAAAAATTAAGTCATGATTTCAAATTTGCCCCTAAATTTGGAATGACTGAAAAAGTGGAACTATATTTAAAAATTCTAATGAGTGCTGAAAAAAGCCCCTCTTTCTCTGGTGGAGTAGATGACCAAATTGTTAACCGTGTTATGGTTATGGATATTGAAGACAGTGAAGCAGTAAAGTTAACAGACAGAGAAATATATAAAAAACATGGAAATGCTAAATATATGAGTGCTTTAGAGTATTATGCGTATACATATCTATCTGAAAAATTATCTAAATATCTAAGTATGGAAAAATTTGAAGCTCACAAAACGGCTGACGATTTAGTTAAAACAGCTCTTAAAAAATACAAGATGAATGATGTTGTAAATCTGAATGATGAGACAAAATCTGTTATAAATGAAGAGATAAATAATATCTTCAATATGAGTGATATTGAGTTAACGCCTAGGCATAGGGATATAAAGAGAAATTTAATAGAATTAAGTGGAGTCTATGCAGGTAATATTTTTGTGAAACAGCCTAAAAAGACTATAGAAGCAATTTTAAAATTAGCAGTTTCCGAGTCCGATTTTAAAAAAATGAAGTGGAAATTATCCGATTTAGAGGCAATTTTGGATGTCGTTATGAATCATACGAAAAAAGTTTTTAGAATAAATAGTAAAAGCGTAGCTAAGGGTTTAATAATAAGAACTAGTGAAGCTCAATCACACAAAGAAATTTTAAAAGATTTGGATGAGAGTGGTAATCTAATTGTAAAAGAACAATTTTAAGATAATAAATCTTAAAATAGTTCGCTAAGAGATGAAGTTTTGAGAGCCTTTATCTTTTAGCATTATACCAACAAATAATTAAAAAAATGTACTTACAAAAGAACTTTCTTTAAATCATGATAACACTCTCTAGTGTTTAAATAATTAAAAAAATGTACTTACAAAAGGAACTAATACAATGCTAAATCAAATTCTACAAACATTAGGACACAAACCCACAGCTATAAATACAAAACAGAATAGCACAACATACAGAAGCCCTTGGAATACAGATGAAAAAACGCCATCATGTTTCGTGTTCCCAAACAGAAATTGGAACGGACAAGACCCTTTAAAAGAATTCAATTATAAAGATAATTCAAGCACCCACGGTGGAGATATTTATAACTTTATCATGAACTATTTTAATGTCTCCTTTGTAGATGCAAAAAGAAAAATAGCAGAACTTACAGGAACAAATTATCAAGAGCATAGCAGACCAACACAAAAAAAACTTGCTACAGCTTTGAACGAAAAGCAAAAACAGACCCCCTCTTCTTCTTTTAATCAGCCAAAAGAAAGTTATGAAATTGTCAAAACTCAATCTTTAAAAAATAAGGCTCTGATTGATTATCTTTATTTTGAGCGTGGAATATCTCAAAAAATAGCTGAGAAGTATGTGAGTGAAATTTATTACAAGATAGGCAATAAAAATTATTTTGCTATTTCATTTCTAAACGACATAGGAGGGAGAGAGCTACGAAACAAATATAAAAAAATGGCTTTAGGGGAAAAATATTTCTCTATGATTCTTCCTAATCCAAAAGACAAACGCTTGAAAATCTTTGAGGGCTTTATGGACTTTCTATCTTATTTAGAAATCAACAAAAACGCACCTTTAAGCAATTACTTAGTACTCAATAGTACAAATAATAGTAACAAGGCTTTAAAGCGAATACAGGGCAATTTTGAAGCCTATGAACTATACTTGGATAATGATAGAGCAGGGAACGAAGCGACAAAGTTTTTTATAAAGGAATTAGCTAATGTAATTGATAAGAGAATCCACTATAAAGAGCATGGAGATTTAAATGATTTTCTTCTAAGTATGAGAGCCTCAAAAACCTCTTAAAACATCTCAAGTATGGGAATTTTAAAGATTATTTGGTTATAATATAAAAATCCCAAATACAAGGAGTTTAATTACGAAAATATGACAGCTATAACAGTAAAAGTTAATCAAGATGAAAAGCAAGAATATCAAAAAATCTGTAAAGAGAATGATATAACAATGAGTCAAGCGATAAGAAAGTTTATAAGGAGTGAAATAGAAAAAAATAAAAAGTAAGTGAAAAGAAAATGGCGTGGCAAGGTGTACCAAATTACCAATTAAGCACCCTACCACAAACAGCAACCTATCCCAAAAGGATTAAACCAAATGAAGCTAGGAGCGTAATTATAATAACAAAAAATAACTCTAAAAGAGCTTACATTTTTTTGTCATTTTTACCTCCCAAGTTCTTGTGAAATTCATAGTAAAAGTTTTTGTAAAAAGGTAGCTTCCAATTTTTTTGGAATTTGCTCTTTTTTCGAGTGGGTCGAAAGTGCGTGGGTATACCATCAAATGGTTATCCCACTTAAAATAAACCCACCTATTTAAAAACTAAAGTTCTTGTGAAAAGGTAGCTTCCACTCTTTGAGAAAAGGTAGCTTCCAAAACGTTTAAAAAAAACACTAAAAACAAAGGTAAAATTATGGCAAATGAAATGGTAAAAGTAAAAGAGCAAAAATCAACATTAGGTTTAGTAAAATTTGATGAGTTAATCAAAGACAAAAAGAATAATCAAGATGAAGAGTTAGGTTTAACATTAACAGATAAAGCACTTATTCATCAAGGTGTTTTAAATCTATTTAATGATTTTGTAAGAGGTAAATCTGAAAAAATGGCAACCGTTGTTAATTATAATGTGTGGTTAGATATTGTAGATGCTTTTAAAGATAAAATTCCTACAAATATTCAACACGCTTGGAGAAATAACGCAAAGAGAAAACATACTACTTTATTTCATCAATCAGATGATTTAGTATTAGCATTTAAAGATTTAAAAGTTACATCTTTAGAGAATGCAAGTATTGTAACTCAACGAATGATTTTAACAGATTTAGCAACTAAAGCAATGTTTAAATTAACAGGAATAGGGGGTAATTGGACTCCTTCAAAAACACCAGTTAATTACCTCTCATACGTTAAGGGGTTCTCTTTTGAAGAATTAGGAATGAATCATAAAATGAAGATAAGCGAAATGAACAATGTTCAGCTCAAACACTTCTTAACCCCTAATAAATAAGGGGGGTGGGGTATGCCTGATACTCTAAAGAATAAAGATGACGTTCTAAAAATAGTAGGTGGAACGACAGAAAGCAAAGCTAGGGATTTTTTAGGATTCTCACGGCGAAACATTACAGGGGTTTTAGAGCAATCTAGTAGAGTTAGATTCTTAAAAATTTCTTCTAGGGTTATGAAGCCCATTTCTATCATAAATTCAGCTTTAGGGCTTACAATCTCAATTCTTTTAATCATAGAAAAACCTTTTTGGTCTCCTACTTTTTGGGTATCAATTTTTATAGGTTTAATTGTTGGTATCTTCTTTGAGTTATGGAGTACAAATAGTGAACACGCTTTCGTAGAGGACGATTTGCAGATTAATGACAGCGACAAAGGAATAAATAAAACTATTCTAGTAGCCATTAAAACCTATGCTGTCATAATGGTTATTATTTCAGCTTATAATCTTCCTGATTACATCATTGTCCAAAAATCGAAGAGCATAGAGGACAATGGTTATATCAAAACAAGATTAGCACAAGTAGAGAGACTAAAAAAAGATAAAGACAACTCAAAAGATTCTTCTGTTTTAGCAACAATTTATCAAGATAAAATAGACAGATTAAAAAAAGAAGTCGAAGAGATAAGAGCAGAAAAAACAGACGCATTAGTTGAAAATTCTACTTCTAAATTTGTTAACAAAAGAAAGGACGCTCTCCGAACACTAAAGAGCATTAATGACAGGGTAGAAGCAAAAAACAATGAAATAGCCATGGCAGAACAAAACATGGTCAAAACAGCGAACGGTAAAAGCAAAAAACAAATCTATGAGGATGAAATATCAGCTAAAGAATCTGAAATAGAAAAAGAGAGAGCAAAGCTAAAAGCTAAGGCTAAAAATAGCCAAAAGTCAACTTTTGCTATTTCAATAATGCTAGGCGTTTTATTTATATTCTTAGAATTGGGTGGTACATTTGCGTCTATCTTAGCGAGAAGAACTATCATGAAAAGTATCAGTAGCGAAGAGAGTTATAAAGAGAGTATCACAAATCAACTGTTTAACAATAGAATAGCATTAGAGGAGAGAAACACACGAATGAAAGCCGTTAAAATAAGCTCTGATTTAGAACAAAACAAAGTATTTGCCAAAGTTGTTGAATATGAAAGTAAAGCAATGGCTCAAAATCATGAATTAACAGAAAGAGCAAGATTAGCAGAAATAGATAGGGAAAACGCTAGACTCCTTACAGAAACCAAAATGCAAGAATTGGAAGCTAATCAGATGTTAGCCTTAGCTGATGGTGTGGCTAAGAAGTTAGAGGGCTTAGACACGGTTCACGACAGAATAAACGAAATGCTAAGGAGAAGATAGTGAATGTAGCTACTTATCCAATAGCCGTTATTGATGTTGTGGAAATGACAGATTTAAAACAGGTTGAAATTAAAAAAGAGGGTGGGTACTATCAAGCCCACACCGTGAACTCTAAAAAGTTTCCAAATGGTGTTAGGGTTATAGCTTACAATGTAGCCCAGTACCTGCTAGGTGTCGTTTCAAATGAACGAAATATAGAGATAGAAAAAGTTAAGAAATTAGAAAAAGCTATAGCAAAGAGTGAAAGGACTCTTTTAGCTTTGGAGAGTGAGTTTAAAAACATCTTAGAACAAAATGATAAATTTAAATCAGAAAACGAAACTTATCGAAATCTCTATGGTAAATTAATTGAAAATCCCTACACCCTGCTACAACAGCTCTACAACACAGGAGCAGTTAAACAGGGTAGACAGCTTGTCAGCCCACGAAACTTTAAGATATACAATACAAGAGATAAGAGCATTAGGACAGGCGTTAACTATTGGTTGTCAGCGTTTGAGAAAATGAGAATTTTAGATAGTGATGGAAATGAACGTTATGCGTTAGTTACTTATCATAGAGCAAAGAAGATTTTAGAGGAGCAAATCAGTGAAAAACCTATTCTTCGTAAACAATAACGATATGAGTCCATTTATAAATAAAGGGGATGTGGTTACCTATGAACCAATACAACCAAACAGACGCTTATATAACAGCGTCTATGTTGTTGAGTATCGAGGACAGAAGATAGTAGCAAGGGTTCAGCTTCTGATTAAGGGTGGTATGCTTCTTATTTTTGATGGAGATAGAAAAACAATAAAGTTTGAACAACATGAGAGAATGAGAGTAATATTTATAGGACACGTTATAGCTAGATTCTTCCAGGACGGCGAACAAAAAATTGATTATCCTTTTTCTTTTAATCAGCCATAAACTAAAAAAATAGGTTCTTTGGGGGTTTTAACTCATACGGGTCTAGTATAGAACCCCAAAAAGTGCCTATTTTTCATCTTTTCTTAGTACTTTACTTTTTCTTTCAAAAACCCCTTACAGATAAGATATTGTGGGGTTTACACCTACTTTACTTTTTAGTAAAAACTTTACTTTTGGGATTAAAACTTTACTTTTTTTACCTATAGGTACTCCGACAGCTTTTTTATTTTCTACGGTTCAAAGAATCCCATTTCTTACCTAGATACACCCATAAAACCCACTTTACACTTTGACAGCTATCAAAGTGTAAAATGCTATCACAAAGCCCTATATTGTCGTTTGTGTGATAAGTATAGCTATAGCTCAAAGTGTCAAATATAAAACCTAAAGTGTAAAATAGGTACTCCGACAGCTTTTTTATTATCTACGGTGCTTAGAACCCCGTTTTTTACCTAGAAGCACCCTAAAAAACCGTGTCGTCTTGTCGTCTCTACTGAAAGACGACATAAAGCCATAAGCCCCCTAATTATGGCTTTTATAAATAAGTAGATAGTGAGCTAAAGACGACAAATAGAGACGACAAGACGACATGGTTTTTTTATGGTTGTCGTCTATGGCTCAATATATAATCTTTTAGATACTCCGACATTCTATTTTTTCTTTCATTTTAAACTATGCCGTTTTTTAAGCCTTTTAAAAGTCAAGTAATTGTATAATACGGCATACTTAAGGAAAGGCAGAAAGATGAACAAAACAAAGTTAGAAAATCAAAGAGCTTTAACATTTGAATCACTCTATGGAGCAACAACACAAACGGAAATTTTAAAGAAATTTAAAAGTGAATTAATGGAATTTAAAACAGTACGTGATAACGGTGGGTTTAGTCTTCTAGATGAACACATTGAAGCAAGTAAAATTTTTTCTAAATACACTTTGGCTATTACGTTTTTATATTCTCTTCCATCTATTAAAAATAATTTGAAGGCTTATAAGAAAGTTATAACAGATGTTAGAGGTGGAGATACTCTTCAAAAGAAATTTTATTTTGAGGGTCTATACTCAACCGTTAGTAAAAACACAGAATCTGAAAAAGAAAAAAGAGAAACAAATTTTGAGAAAATGCCTATTTCTGTTTTAGATGAAATTAAAAGAGTTAGAGAGATTTTAAAAACAGATAGATTTGAAGTTTTAAAAAATCAAACAAAAGAGCAAGTAAGAAGTTATTATTTAGCTTATATTTTAGGCTTATCTACTGGGCGTAGATTTACAGAAATTTTAAAAACAATTAAGATTCACAAAAAAAATAATGAGTTTGTATTTATTGGATTACTTAAGAAAAAAGACTCTCTAAAAAATCAACAGCTCAAAGCCCACATTTTAGAATTATCTCCATTGGAAGCGAGAAAATATCTCCATGAATTGAGAGCTTATCTAAATGAAAAGTTAGAAGATAAAAATACAAGCCTAGATGAATTATCAGAGAGCAAAATCAACAGCACATTCTCAAAAGTTTATAATAATGCTATTGCAAGAATAAGCAAGAAAAAAGCCCCAAATTTCCATGAGTTAAGACACTTCTATACTATCACTTATCAAGATATTTATTTGTCACAAAATCCACATTTAAAGGACAATACAAAGCAGGAATTAGAATCAATCTTTAAAGATATTCGATACACAATTTTAGGACACGAAATCAAATCAGATACTACAAGTACATACATTACATTTAAATAAAAGGATAAGAAAGTGGAAATCAATGAAGCAAAAAGAATAATGAAAATAAATACTGCAAAAGAGCGTGAGAACGCTTTTTATACTCTCTATGGTGTTAAGGGGCAAAAAGATGTTTTAGAACAGTTTAAAGCAAGAGTAACAGCATTAAAAGCCGTTCCGTTTGAGAATAACAGAATGAGTAAAGAAAATGTAGAAAAAGAGAATAAGGCACGATATAAAGAAGAGTATATACAGCTATTGGAACTCATCTTAGAGTATTCACACGCTATGTTTTTCTTGTACTCAAAAGATAGAATTAATAAAAACTTTTCTGCTTATAGTAAGGTAGCTAACCAGCTCTTAAGGGCTGAAAATGTAAAGAAAGCTTTTAGTAAATTTAAGAGACTTCATAATTATATAGAGCCAAAAGAAGAGTCAGAAACAGAAGAGTCTGTAATGATTATAGATAGCTCTTGTCTAGCCTTAGAGCATATTGACACTCTTAAAAAAGAATTAGAAAAAGATGATATTAAAATAATGGGTGGTAGTGTAGATAGTAGGAAAGCTTATATTAAATTTGCTATTGTCTCACTAGCGACAGGTGCAAACTCTAAGGATATTTTAGATGTAAATTATGATATAAGTCCTAAAAAATCTATTGTTGATTTTGAGTATATTAATACTTTGGTATCAGAACTTAGAGCATATCAAGCAGAAAGAAAACTTTCAGAGCGTGGAATCAGAAATGGTATAGATAAGCTTAAACTTTCAATGTCAAATGGCTTACATGAAAAAGTAAGAAAAAAATACTCTCATTGTAGGAGTTTTAATCACTTAATCTATCTCCACAAAGAAGCCTACACCTCATCAACCCCAAAAATCCAAAAATAGCCCCTAAACAGCCCCACCCAATAGAAAGGGTAGGGCGTAATAC
>JALVKE010000171.1 GCA_027028005.1 Persephonella sp.
CCCCTATATTCAGTAATGTTAACAGTAGGTGCACCTAAGAGAGATGTAGAATTTGCTGCATATGATAATAGAAATGGAAAAACCAAAATGATACCTGTTTACGATAATGGATCTCACCACTGGACTTACAGAAATGTAGATTTTGATACAGATACATTTAATCAATAAAAAGGGGTAGATGTCTACCCCTTTATAGTTTTAAAACTTTAGAAGTTTAATACAAAAGACTATATACATGCAGAACTAATTCTTGTAAAGAAAAAATGTATTTAACTTCTTAAGCTATATTAATTAGATCAAGCTTATGGGCATATTTTTCAAACATAATATCTTTTAATTCAGGATATTTTTTTAAATCAGGGTCTTTTTCTATGATATCTTCTGCCTCTTTTTTTGCATACTCAAGGATTAGTCTGTCCTTAGGTCTTTCAAGGTTAGCTACATTAAATCCAAAGTGTCCTGATTGAGCAGTACCTATAATATCTCCACCACCTCTTATCTTTAAGTCCTCTTCAGCTATCTTAAAACCATCATTTGTTTTAACCAGTATTTTTAATCTCTCTATTGTTTGTAATCTTCTTTTTTCTGCTTCACTGTCTTCCTGTTTCTTCTTTAGTTTTGAAGGGATAACAAGAAAACAGTACCCTTCATACTGTCCCCTTCCTACTCTACCTCTAAGCTGATGTATCTGAGATAATCCAAAACGATGAGCCTCTTCTATTACCATAACAGAGGCATTTGGAACATCAACACCAACTTCTATAACTGTTGTAGAAACAAGGATATGATATTTCCCTTCTTTAAAATCGTTCATAATTCTATCTTTCTCTTCCTGAGACATCTTTCCGTGCAGAAGAACAACCTTCTTATCAGGAAAAGCTTCCTGCCACTGTTTAAATCCCTCTTCAGCAGATTTTAAATCTATCTTTTCAGACTCCTCTATTAAAGGATATACAACAAAAGCCTGTCTTCCTTTCTCAAGTTCTTCTCTTATCTTTTTATACATACCTTCTCTTTCATCGTCGTACAGAAGAACCGTTTTTACAGGTTTTCTTCCAGCTGGGAGTTCATTAATGATGGAAACATCAAGATCACCAAATAAAGCCAAGGTTAATGTTCTTGGAATAGGTGTAGCTGTCATAACAAGCACATGGGGAACCTTTTTTGATTTCTCTATTAAGGCTTTTCTCTGAACAACTCCAAACCTATGCTGTTCATCCACTATAACTAAAGCTAAATCTTTAAACCTTAGTTCATCCTGTATTAGAGCGTGAGTTCCAATAACAACATCAGCTTCACCATTTTCTATCTTTTTATAAACTTCTCTTTTTTCCTTCTGAGGTAAACTTCCAGTTAAAAGGACAACATTTATCCCTTTTTTATCTAAGATACTTTTAAAGTTTTTGTAATGCTGCTGAGCAAGGATCTCTGTTGGAGCCATTACAGCTGTCTGTTTTTTATTTAAAGCAACAGCGTATGAGGCAGCAATGGCAACCATTGTTTTACCACTTCCAACATCTCCCTGCACCATCCTGTTCATAGGAGAGGGTTTTGAGATATCATTAAGAATATCTCTTATTGCCTTTTTCTGTGCATTTGTTAAGGAAAATGGAAGCTCTTTTTCAAATTTTTCTATAAAGTCTTCAGAAACCTTTATCTCTTCAGCGGGATTTTGTTTTATCTTTTTCTTTCTATAGGCTTGAGCTAACTCTAGTATAAAAAGCTCATCAAAGATAAGTCTTAACTGATACCTAGCTTCAAAATCATTTAGAAGATCTATATTTTCATTTTTTGGGGGGAAATGAAAGTTCTTTAAAGCTTCTTGAAGATCAGGAAGTCTATACTTATCTAAAAGATATTGTGGGATATAGTCAGGATAATAGGGTAGATATTTCTCTAAAATCTTAAAGATCCCTCTTCTTAAATGGTTTATTGTTTGAGATGTTGTTTTTACTGTGTTATCACCTCTAAGAGAGTAAACAGGAAGTACCCTGTCGTGAATGGTTTTATCAAAACTTGTGAATAACTCGGGCTGAATTATAGATTTTTCTTTACCATAAACATTTACTTTTCCGTATATGAGGACTTTTTTCCCTTTTCTAAAAAAGGAAAATAAAAAAGGCTTATCATGAACAAAAAAAGCATTTAAAAGCTGATTCCCTTGTTTTAAAACAACCTGTGTTTTAAGCTTACCTCTATTTATCTTTTTTATATCAACTACTTCAACCTCAAATAGCCCATACTCCCCATCTTTTATCTTTGCTAGCTTTTTTAATCTCTTATCTTCATACTTCTTTGGTGGAAAGAAAAAAGCTTCTTCAACACTTTTTATACCAACTTTCTTAAAGGCTCTCTTTTCTACAGGTTTTAAAAGTTTTAGATCTTTTATGATTAAATTTTTAAAGTAATCCCTTGGAAGCTTCTTTGTAGATTTTTCTTTTTTCTTCTCTTTAAGAGAAGTATCCTTCTTTTTCAAGATTTCATCTACTGCTTTGTATAGGTAGTCTATAAAAGCTTTCTTTTTTTCAGGGGTAAGCTCATCTATATACTTTATATCTTCAAGAATACCATCTGGTAAATGACCTTCTAGTAACGTTTCAAATGTTTCTGATAGTCCAGATACCCTAGCTAATGAGTTTTTATCGTATTTTTTTAGCTGGGAGAGGATATTTTTAGCCTTTCTTAGATTTGTCATAGTTTGAAATAAACTCTTTTAACTCTTCTAAAAACTGCTTTGGATCGTGTCCATAGTTTATGGCAGCAAGATATATCGTTTCATGCTTTTTGCAAGAACATATATTACAGTACATATTTTTTGAACTAAAAAATTTTTGTGTAAAAGGAAACTTTCTTAGAACCTGCTGAATTGTTGTATCTAATGTTATATTTTTCATCCTATTTCTCACTCCAATTTAAAAATGCATAAAATAATTATAAATAAACTTAAAAATATTTCTCCTAAATAAAATCATTTACTTTTCGTCTAAGTAAATCTTTGAGGCAGTAGTTCCCCTTTGCCCCTGATATTTTCCTCTGTATGGTCTCTCCGCAGGAGAGTTCATCCTTGCAAAAACAAGCTGGCATATTCTCATTCCTGGATATATCCTTATAGGTCTTGAGTTTGCATTGAAGAATTCAAGGGTTATTGTTCCTTCAAATCCTGCATCCACCCATCCTGCATTTTCTATAAACAATCCTAATCTTCCTAAAGATGACCTTCCTTCAACAAAAGCTGTTAGATAATCAGGAAGTTTTATATATTCAATAGTCGTTGCAAGTACAAACTGCTTTGGTTCAATAATAAAACCTTCTTCTCCTACAACAACTTTCTTTAGCTTATTTTTATAGTGGTCATCTTTTACATTTAAAACATCTATACTTTCAGGATATATGAGAAAATCATTACCTAATTTAAAATCTATAGAAGAAGGTTGTATCTGATACTCATCTAAAGGTTCAATAACAAGCTCACCTTTTCTAATTAGCTCCTTTAACTCTTTATCATTAAGGATCATTTTAAAATTCCACCTATATGTTATATCAGATATAACATTTTAAATGATAGATATATATTTTTCATTCAGTAGTTTTTAGAATATTTCTATATTTTCACTATTATGATTTTATAATGAAATTATATTGTTAAAGCTATTAGAAATGTAGTTTAAAATCTGTTAAAATAGTTGCTTTGTTGAACCCGTAAAAAATAAGGAGGTAATATAAATGGCAGCACCTAAGAGAAAGAAATCAAAGTCAAAAACAGCTATGAGAAAAGCTCAGTGGTATAAGAAATTAAACATTCCTGGAATATCTCTCTGTCCTGAATGTGGACAGCCAAAAGCACCTCATAGAGTCTGTCCTCACTGTGGATACTATAAAGATAAAGAGGTTGTAGAGGTAGTCTAATTGTATATAGCTTTAGATGCTATGGGGGGTGACAATGCACCTTCTAGTAACGTAGAAGGTGCAGTAGCTTTTGTAAAAGAAACAGGGATTGGTGTTTTTCTTGTAGGAGATGAAAACATACTTAAGGAAGAAATAAGAAAGTTTGGTGGTATCAATCTACCTATAGAGATTGTTCACGCTCCTGAAGTTATAGGAATGGATGAACCACCCTCTGTTGCTGTAAGAAAAAAGAGAAAATCTTCTATGTATATAGCTGCAAAACTCGTTAGAGAAGGAAAAGCTCAGGCTTTTGTTTCTGCTGGAAATACTGGTGCAGCTATGGCTGTTTCTAAGTTTGTTGTTGGTGCAGCTGAAGGTATAGAAAGGCCAGGCATTGCGGTAGCTTTCCCTACAAAAAAAGGAAAACCCACTGTTTTAATAGATGTTGGTGCTAATGTGGACTGTAAGCCAAAACACCTTGTCTACTTTGCCGTAATGGGACATACATACTATAAAGAGATATTGAAAGCTTCAGACAATCCTAAAATAGGTATATTGAGTATAGGAGAGGAAGAAGGGAAAGGAAACGAGCTTGTTAAAGATACATATCCCCTTCTAAAGGAAACAAATCTAAACTTTGTGGGAAACGCTGAAGGTAGAGATATCTTTACTGGAGATTTTGATGTTATAGTTTGTGATGGATTTGTTGGTAATGTTGTTCTAAAGACAAGTGAAAGCCTTGGAACTATTATTGTTGAGATGATTAAAGAGGAAGTAAAGAAAAGTATCATCACAAAAATAGGTGCACTTTTAATGCTTCCTGCTTTAAAACGTTTTAAGAAAAAAGCAGATTTTGCCGAGTACGGTGGAGCTCCTCTTCTTGGAACAAAGGGAACATGTATAATTACCCACGGAAGAGCTGATGCTAGAGCTATAAAAAATGCTCTAAAAGTTGCTTCTCAGTTTGAAAAGACACATTTCAATGACAAACTAAAGGAAAATATTAAAACACTATTACCATCAGAACTAATTAACGGGAAGGTTGGATGAAAGCAGAGATAAAAGGTCTTGGTATGTACGTTCCTCCAAGAGTTCTTACAAATGAAGATCTTGAGAAAATACTAGATACATCAGATGAATGGATAACCACAAGAACAGGTATAAAAGAAAGACACATAGCTGAAGAGTGGGAAAATGCAAGTGATCTAGCCCTACCAGCTGCTAAAGAAGCTATAGAAAATGCAGGTTTAACTCCTAAAGATATTGAATGTGTTATTGTTGCAACTTCAACCCCTGATATGACATTTCCCTCCACAGCATGTTTTTTAGCTGATAAACTAGGTTGCTCAAAACCAATGGCTTTTGATATATCTGCAGCATGCAGTGGTTTTATATATGCCCTTACAATAGCTAACTCTTTTATAAAATCAGGTCAGTTTAAAAATGTTCTTGTCGTTGGTTCAGAAGTTTTTTCAAAGATAATAGACTGGAATGATCGCTCTACAGCTGTAATATTTGGAGATGGAGCAGGTGCAGCTGTTGTATCAGCATCTGATGGAGAAAGTGATATTCTTGCTGCTGTAATGAAATCTGATGGTTCTCACTGGGGTTCCCTTTATTGCCCAGTTGGTGAAAAACTTAAAATGAGAGGAAGAGAGACATTTAAACTTGCAATAAAATCTATGGAAACAGCATCTAAAAAGGCATTAGAGAAAGCTGGATTAACATTAGATGATATAAAACTTGTTATTCCTCATCAGGCAAATATAAGAATAATAAAAGCTCTTGCAGAGAGACTTGAATTACCTGAGGATAAGGTATTTAGCAATATACATAAATATGGAAACACAAGTGCAGCTTCTATACCTATTGCAATGTATGAAGCGTGGAAAGAAGGAAAGTTCAAAAAAGGAGACTATCTTCTTTTAACAGCTTTTGGAGGTGGTTTAACCTGGGGCGCTATTGTTTTAAAATTTTAAAAGAGCTACTAAAATAGTAGCCCTTTTAATGGGTTTGTCCAAAATCTTCTGGTTTTATAGATTCAAGCCATTCTTTTATTTCATCTTCTTTCATATCAATATTATCTTCAATCTTAAAGTCCTCTAAAACTTTAGGAGAAACAAATATAGGAGCTCCTGTTCTTAAAGCTATATTAATTGCATCACTAGGTCTAGAGTCTACTTTGATAACTTCCCCATCTTTCATTATAGAAATTTCAGCGTAGTAGGTATTATCTTTAAGATCATGGATATGAATATACTCTACTCTTCCTGAAAGCTCTCTTATCAGATTTGTTATCAAATCATGGGTCATAGGTCTAGGCCTAGTAACTCCTTCAAGTTGCATAGCTATAGCATTTGCTTCAAAAACACCTATCCATATTGGTAGAACTTCATTTGAATCTTTTCCTTTTAAGATAACAATTGGCATGTTTGTAACAGGATCTAATGTAATTCCTTGAACATGCATTTCAATCATAATCTGCCTCCTCATTAAACAGTTTCTTTAATAGCTTCTCCTTCTAAAGAAAATCTATTAGCTTTTGTTATTTTTGCATTTACTATACTACCTAATAAGTTATGCTCTCCTTCTAAATGGACAAGTTTATTTGTTCTTGTTCTTCCTACAAGCTTTCCATCTTTTTCTTCTTCCACAAGCACTTCAACAGTTTTCCCTTCGTACGAAAGATTTTTCTTAAAAGCTATCTCTTTCTGAATATTTATTAAGTCACTGAGCCATTGTCCTGCCTTTTGATAATCTTCTGTAAGTTTCATATGTGCAGCAGGAGTACCTGGTCTTGGAGAATATTTAAATGCAAATATCTGATCATACTCTACCTCTTTGACTACTTTAACTGTCTCTAGATAGTCCTCATATGTTTCTCCTGGAAAACCAACTATAATATCTGTAGATAGGGCGATATCAGGTATATACTTTTTCAAAAGCTCTATCTTCTTTAGATACTCTTTTTGTGTGTATCCTCTATCCATTGCCTCTAGTATTCTGTCTGAACCTGCCTGTATAGGAAGATGAAGGTACTCACAAACCTGAGGTATATCAGCCATAGCTTTTATAGTATCCTCGTCTAAATCTCTAGGATGTCCTGTTGTAAATCTTATCCTCTCAACGCCATCAACATTTGCTACTGCATATAAAAGTTCCCAGAACTTAACATCCCCAAAATCCTTACCGTAAGCTGTAACATTTTGACCTATGAGATGTATCTCTTTCACTCCATCCTCTACCAGCCACTGAACCTCTCTTATAATATCCCCAATTCTTCTACTTCTCTCTTTACCTCTTGTTGTTGGGACTATGCAGTACGTACACTTTTTATCACACCCTCTAATAACTGTTACGTAAGCTGTATACTTGTTTTCCCTTACTGTTGGATATTTATCTAATTCTGTTTCATTCTCATCAATCTCTTCAATTATCTCAACAGCCTTATTTCCTTTCTGTGCCTCTTCTAAAAGCTGTGGTAGGTGGTGTATGTTTGTTGTTCCAAATACCATATCTATAAAAGGTGCCTTTTGAAGTATCTCATATCCTGCCCTTTGAGCAAGACAGCCGCAGACACCTATAATGGCATTAGGGTTTTCCCTCTTTATCTTCTTATACTCTCCGAGGGCAGATAATACCTTCTGATCTGGTTTTTCTCTCACAGAACATGTATTAACAAGTATTACATCTGCCTCTCTCCAGTCTCTTGCTGGTTCATATCCTAAGCTTTTTAGTATCCCAGCCATCTTTTGACTATCATTAACATTCATCTGACAGCCAAAAGTTCTGATAAAATACTTTTTCATCTATTTATCTCCTGTTAGTGGGATTTTTATTAAAAATATAACATTAGCATATATATTCTCAATTTTTGTATTATCAATATCAGTCTATAGGCTTTTTATACAGTCTTAAAGCGTTTAGAACAACAGATACAGAGCTAAAAGACATGGCAATTCCTGCAATAACGGGATTTAAAAGAACTCCAAAAAATGGATACAGAATACCAGCTGCTACAGGAATGCCTAGAGCATTGTAAAATATAGCCCAGAAAAGATTTTGCTTTATTATCTTTAATGATTTTTCTGAAAGATTTAAACTTTTAATAACAAGATTTAAGTCATCCTTTAAAAGGATAATATCTCCTGTTTCCTTAGCTAAATCTGAAGCTTTCCATACAGCTATTCCTATATCTGCCTTTCTCATTGCAGGAGCATCATTTATCCCATCTCCTACAAATAAAACTTTCTTCCCCTCTCTTTGAAACGCCTCTATAATCCTGTACTTGTCTATTGGTAGAAGTTCTCCTCTAAATTCATCAAATCCAAGTTCTCTACCTATCTTTTCAACATTTTCTTTTATATCTCCAGAAAGTAAAACAGTTTTTAATCCTCTTTCTTTTAATTTTTTAATGACATTTTTTGCTTCATTTTTTATCTTATCTTCCAGATAAAAAACAGCAACAGGTTTTTTGTCTACGGCTATATAAACAGCTGTTTTATCAGTTTTAGCACTATCTAGAGATACTCCATGTTCTTTTAGAAAAGAGATATTTCCTACAATCACCTCCTTACCTTCAACAAAACCTGTAATACCTTTTCCTGGTATCTGCTTTATATCTTTTACATCTAGAAAAATATCTTTTTTTAGACGATCTTTTATCGCCTCTGCCAATGGATGTATACTTGAGGAAAGAACAGGAATGGCAAAATCAATTAGTTCTTTATCAAATATCTTTTCATCTACTACAGATGGTTTTCCTTGGGTTATTGTTCCTGTTTTATCAAAAACAGCAATCCTAATATCTTTTATATCTTCTACTACATCTGGATCTTTTATAAGGATTTTTTCTTTTGCACCTCTTCCAATAGTTGCCACAATTGCAATAGGTATAGCAAGTCCAAGGGCACATGGACAGGCGATAACTAAAACAGAAACAGCAGATAAAAATCCATACTGGATGTTATCAGCAAGTAGATACCACATATCAAAAACTAGTATTGAGATAATAAGAATAGAAGGGACAAATATAGAAACAACCTTATCTGCAAGTTTTCCAACAGGTGGTTTTTTACTCTGTGCCTCTAAAATAAGTTTAAGTATCTGATAAAAAGTTGACTCTTTTCCATTTTTTAAAGCCTTTACCTCTATTAAACCTACTTTGTTTATACTTCCTCCAAGGACAGTATCTCCTTCTTTTTTAAGGATAGGATTAGCCTCCCCAGTAAGCATTGATTGGTCAACTTCTGTTTCACCTTTCAGTATAACACCATCTGTAGGTATCTTCTCCCCAGGTTTTACAATAAGAATATCCCCTTCAACAACGTTCTCAGCAGGAATTTCTATCTCCTTTCCATCTACCTTTATTCTTGCTTTTGTTGGTTTTAAAGAGAGAAGCTGTTTCATAAATGCTGTTACCCTGTTTTTTGATCTCTGTTCTAGATACCTTCCAAGGAGAATGAAAGAAACTAAAGCAGAAGCTCCATCAAAGTATAGATATCTCATATTTTCAGGGAATACTTGTGGAAGAAACATAACAAAAACAGAATAGAAAAACGCAGAAGAAGCACCTAAAGCAACTAGAAGGTTCATATCTGCTATACGGTTTTTTAAACCACTAAAAGCTGAAGAGAAAAACTCTCTACCAGAAAAGAATAAAACTAATGTGCTTAAAAAAAGAATAATAAGATTTTTAACATTAATAAATGAGTTGTAAAGAAGGGATTTTTCTAAAATAGAAAAATGGAAAAAGGAGAGAAAGAAGATAACTGTTGTTAAGCTAAAGGCAGTTAAAACATCTGTCCTTAGCTTACGTTCCCTTTCTAGCTTTTTTTTTCAATACTCTCAACATCTACTGATGCATCGTAACCAAGTTCTTTTATCTTACTTACTATATCTTCCTTTGATATCTTTGCAGGATCATACTCTACATAAGCCTTAGAAGTAGCAAAGTTTACAGATGCAGAGATAATACCTTCTAACCCTTTTAATGTTCCTTCAATACCTGCTGCACAGCCAGCACAGTGCATACCTGAAACATTTAACTCTATCTTCTCTTTTTTCTCTGAAATATCTGTATCAGATTTACTCTTTTTATCTTTCTTTCCAAAGAAAAACCAGCCTATACCACCTATAAGGAATAAAGAAGCAGATAACACTGCTATCTTTTCCATTATCACTCCTTATTATTAAACGTTTTATAAATAGAACAATTTATATCTAAATATCTATAATCCAAGGTATTTTGCTATCTTGTCTAGATCAGGGGGCATCTCTACAGGTTTATCACTTGCCTTTATAACAGTATCAGGGTCTTTAAGACCATTACCTGTTAATGTGCATACAATCGTTTCTCCACCAGTGAATAGACCTTTTCTATAAGCCTTTATAACCCCAGCTATTGATGCTGCTGAAGCTGGTTCACAGAACACCCCTTCTGTAGACGCAACAAGTCTGTATGCCTCTAATATCTCCTCATCAGAAACAGCATCTATAAAACCGTTACTCTCCTTTGCTGCCTGAAGTGCTGGCTGCCAGCTGTAAGGATTTCCTATCTTTATTGCAGTAGCGATAGTTTGAGGATTTTTTATAGGGAAACCTTTTACAATAGGAGCTGCTCCCTCTGCCTGCCACCCTATCATCCTAGGAAGTTTCTTTGATTTACCTGCACTGTGGTACTCTTTGTAACCTTTCCAGTATGCGGTTATGTTTCCAGCATTTCCTACAGGAATAAAGTGAAAGTCAGGAGCATCCCCTAGATGATCAACAATTTCAAATGCTGCAGTTTTTTGTCCCTCTATTCTGTAAGGATTAACAGAGTTAACTACCTCTACAGGGAACCTTTCTCCTATCTCTCTAACTATAGCAAGAGCATCATCAAAATTCCCCATTAAAGCTATTATCTTTGCTCCATAAACCATAGCTTGAGAAAGTTTTCCTAATGCGACAGCTCCTTTAGGAAGAATAACGTAAGCATCCATTCCTGCTCTTGCTGCATATGCTGCCGCTGATGCTGAAGTATTTCCCGTAGAAGCGCATATAACAGCTGTCTTCCCAGCTTCTTTTGCTTTTGATATAGCCATTGTCATACCGCGGTCTTTAAAAGAACCTGTAGGATTTAGACCCTCATATTTGAGATATATTTTTAAATCTTTTTCTGGAGCTATTTTTTTAGATAAGTTTGGAGCATCTATTAAAGGAGTATTTCCTTCGTATAGAGAAACAATAGGTGTTTTATCTGTAACTGGTAAATATTCTTTGTATGCCTTAATAATCCCTTCCCACTTACAATAACCCAAAATTAAAAATCCTCCTGTTAGATTTGACAGAATATTATAACATTCCCGCAAATTTGCATATATTCTATGGTTTTTTGCTATTTAGTTTAATAATAGAGCTTTTTTATGGATAAGCTCTAAATGATGATAATTAACAGCGTTTTATTAACTTAATAAATAGTATTTTAAGTAAACAACTCTTAAATAAAGAATATCAAGCTAAAATGCGTTGAAACTTATTCTATTTATTCTTAATATTGTAATTTTCATTAATAACATTATAATATTTTTTCAGTATTTGCGGTTATAATTTAATAATGAATACGAAAATAGTAACGCAAAATCAGGGATCTAACTGTACTTCAATATAGTTCAAATTGCTAAGTACTTTTATAATAAAATAAATAATTTGCGTTTGTTTTTTTAAATTAGGTTATAGTGGAAAATATAAATTCATTTTCATGAAACTTTTATGAAAGGTTTAGGAAAATTATTAAAAATTTATTAAAATATAAGAGGTTTTTGCAATGTCGGAGAGAAAAAAGATACTAAGCATAGCTATTGATAATGATCTATTAAAAAGATTAAAAGATCTTTCAAAGGAAAAAGAGTTATCTGTATCAAAATTAGTAACACAATTGATAGAAGAAGCCCTTTACTTAGAAGAAAATGTTTTTTCAGATGAGATATACAAAAATATAGACTGGTTAAGTAACGAATGGAAAGATAAATTACAAGTTTTGTTTACAAAAGTTTTAGATACAACTCCAGATCCTATATGGATAAAGGATCTGAATCTAAGATTTGTATATGTTAATCAAGCTTTTGCTGAATTATTTGAACATAAAAAAGAGGAGATAATTGGTAAAAATGATATAGAATTTTTACCACCTGATGTAGCAAAACAGTGTATTTATAGTGATATGCAGGCTTTAGAAAAGAAAGAATCCTCTCATTCTATAGAAATTATAGAAAAAGACGGAAGAAAACTATATTTTGATGTTATTAAAACCCCTCTCTTTGATAGACTTGGTAGACCTATAGCTATTTTAGGTATATCAAGAGACATTACACAGTTTGTAGAGGCAAAAGAGGAACTAGAAAGAAAAAATCAGGAGATATCAGAAGCTTACAAAAAACTTAAAGAGATCTATAACATTGATGCAGTCACAGGTGTGGCAACAAAAAATAGATTTCTAAAAAACCTAGAGAATATGTATGAAAAGGCAGAGCATGGGGAGAAGATTATTCTTCTTCTCTTTGATATTGATAACTTTAAGTATATAAACGAGGTATACGGAGCAAAATTTGGAGATACTGTTTTATCAAAAGTTGCAGAGATGGTAAAAAGATTTATGGAAACCTTTGAGGCTGAGTTTTCAGTTGGAAGATTAGGAGATGATCTATTTGGAATAGCTATAAAAAAAGATATAGATGAACAGATTCTTATTGAAAATCTGAAAGATGTTATATCGTCAATAAAACTAAGTACGAAAAAATACTCCTCATTTTTCTCCCCAAAGGCAACATATATAGCAACAGGTATATATAAAAAAGCTAATAAAGAGATAGATTTTGAAGAGTTAATTTCAACTCTTGAGATTAATCTTGAAAAACTAAAACACGTGGAAAGGAAAGACAGTAAGATTTTAGATCTTAAAAAAGATATATCTAAATATGCTATTAATGATGTTGAAATGGAGAAGCTTTTAGATGAAGCAATTAATAAAGGAGAGATATTCCCATTTTTACAACCTATTGTTAATTTAACAACTAATGAAAGAATAGGGTATGAACTTTTATCAAAGATAAAAGATAAGAAAGGTAAATATATAGAAGCTGAGAGGTTTATTCATCTTGCATTCAGAACAGGACATATAGCCCTTATTGATCAGATAGTGCTGAAAACAGTGAAAGAGGAGATATATCCTGAATTAAAAAATAGTAACTATGTTATATTTTTAAATCTAAGTCCTTTTACTTTATACAAGGTTGAAAACATTGGAAACACAATAGCTCAGGATATTCTCTCTATTAAAGATAAAACTGTTTTTGAGATATCTGAAGCAGATGTCCTTAGAAATATAAAAGATTTAAGGGATATAAAAAGAAGTTTTGATCTACACTTTGCAATAGATAGTTTTGGAACTGGAGCAAGTGCTATAAAGGATCTTATAGAGCTTGGAGAAGAAGATATTATTTCCTATATTAAGTTATCTAAGGCATTAACAGAAGATTTAAAAAAATACCCGTGGAAAAGAAAATTTGTAAAAAGTATTAAGTCTATATCAGATGAGCTTGGTATAAAGGTCATTGCTAAGAATATAGAAAATCCAGATGATCTGGAGGTTATAAAGGATCTAGGTATAGAATATGCTCAGGGAGACTACATAGAAAAATCTGAGATGTTTGTTCCAAACAAGAATAAGGAAAAAATATTTAGATAAAAGGGCTTCTTGCCCTTCTTTATAAAAATTGAGGTATTAAATGCACTGGCAATTCTTTCTTCCACCTTTTTTAGGTGCCTTCATTGGTTATATCACAAATTGGTTAGCTATAAAAATGCTTTTTAGACCATTTGAACCTGTATATATATTTGGATTCAGGGTTCCTTTCACTCCAGGATTGATCCCTAGAAGAAGAAAAGAGATTGCAGAAGCAATAGCAAAAACAGTTGAGGAACATATTTTACCTCAGGAAAAGCTAATGAAACTGTTTGAGGATAGTAAATATAAGGAGAGATTACATAAAAGAATTGAACTTGTAATAGACGATCTAATAGAAAGTATAGTATCAGATGTAAGAAAAACTATAAAAGAGGGAATATCTCTTGGAAAGATAAATATAAAAGGAACTATTGTCTTAACGGCTCTTGATAAAGTATTAGATAAAGCTTTAGACAATTTAAAGGAAAGATTAAAGAAAAAACTTATAGAAAAGGCTTCAGATAAGATAGAAAAACATATAGAAGAGGAGCTTCCTATTATGATTGGCCAGCTAAAGATAAGAGAGATGGTTATGGAAACATTTCTTGAGATAGATATAGAAACCCTTGAAAAGATAGTCATTGGTTTTTCTGAAAACCAGTTAAAACATATTACCTACACAGGAGCTGTTTTAGGTTTTTTTATAGGTGTTATTCAAAGTTTAATATCCTTTTTAACATAGTAATGACACTGTTTTTTTCTCTATTACTTCTTTGATATAATACTTTCAACAATTTATTTATGGAAATCCTACAGCTTGTTATATATATTATTCATTGAAAATAAGGCTTTTTGGAATAAAAGGGGGAAAATATGAGGATATCTCCAAGAATACAGTTTAACGAAAATATTATTTTACAATGCGGTGATGAAGCAATAGAAACAAAAGCTATTGATTTATCCCTTCAAGGTATCAAAATAGAAAACGCTCTTTCTGAAAGTTGTAAAAATAAAGATCAGGTAAAAGTCTCATTTGAAATGAATGGAAAACCTGTAACACTAAATGGAAAATTATATAGAAATGAACAAAAAGAGATGGTTATTGTATTTAATGAAACACCAGAAAAGATTTCAGAAACAGTAGGATCTTTTATCACCCAAAAGATATATGAAAGTCAAACATGTCCTTTCTGTGAATATCATATAGAAAAAACAGATAAGTACTGCCCTAAATGTGGTATGTATCTAGATTTTTCAAGCCCAAATGTTATAAGAGTTATAAGTGATTTTAAGTTAGGAAAGATAATAGAAAAGCTTACAAAGGAAGAAAAAGACTCAATTGTTGAATCAACCATCTCCAGTAATATGGAGATGATTGGAACAAATGAAAAGATGAAAGAGGTTTTTCATCTTATTAGAAAGTATGCTGCTACAGATTATCCTGTATTAATAGTTGGAGAAACAGGAACAGGAAAAGAACTTACAGCAAAGGCTATTCATCAAAAAAGTAATAGAGCAAATAAACCCTTTGTTGTTGTAAACTGTGCATCTATACCTTCAGAACTTTTAGAGGCAGAACTATTTGGTTATGAAAAGGGAGCCTTTACAGGAGCAGATAGAAGAAAGCCAGGAAAGATAGAATTGGCAAATGGTGGAACACTATTTCTTGATGAGATAGGAGATATGCCATACAACCTTCAGGCAAAGCTACTGAGATTTTTGCAGGAATATACTTTTGAAAGACTTGGAGGAACAGAAACGTTAACAGCAAATGTAAGAATCATAGCTGCAACAAATGTTAATCTGAAAAAAGCTATAGAAGAAGGAAAGTTTAGAGAAGACCTGTATTACAGACTTTCAGTTTTAACAATAGAACTGCCTCCTTTAAGAGAAAGGGGAGAGGATGTTGTTATAATGGCAAAATACTTTGTGGATAGATACTCAAAAGAAATTGGAAAGAATATAAAGGGTCTTACAAAAGATGCCATTGAGTTAATAAGAACATACTCCTGGCCAGGTAATGTAAGAGAACTTATAAATGTTATAAGAAAAGCTGTTGTTTTAACAGATAAAGAGTATATAGATGCAGAAGATTTAGATATTAAGGTAGACCCATCTGAAGTGGAAAATATATCTAACGTTCTAGATATTAGAAAACATACAGAGAGACTTGAGAAAAAACTGTTAAAAGAGGCATTTATCAGAACAAGGGGAAACATTACAAAGATGGCAAAACTCCTTGGAATTAGCAGACCTAAAGTTTATAAGCTTTTAGAAAAACATAACATTGGAGAGATACATATAAAATAATAAGGTGGCTTTTGCCACCTTATTTCTTTCTTCTTCTTTTCCTAAAATAGCTATCTAACCATTTTAAAGCTTTTTCTGGTTTATCTATTAAATCTTCCTTTCCATTTTTTATCAGTATTGCTTTCTGCTTTTCTGAAAGCTGATAAGTTTTCATCGCCTCTTTTTTAGCTTTGTTAATCCATTTTTTTATCTTATCTTTGTCTTCTAAAACATCTTTAGGAAGCTCTAAACCTGTTTTTTCAGCTAAAGCCTTAGCATAAGCTATCTGTTTTTCAGAAGGTTTTGTTTCTCTATGTTTATCTATAAATTCTTTCAGCTTTTTTGGATCTTCTAGTATATCTGATATATCTACACCATGTTTTTTAGCAAGGTCTAGTGCATAGTCCTTCATCTTCTTGCTAACCACAGACTTTACACCTTGAGTGGATTTCTCATAAAGCTCTTTTACAAACTCTTTCCAGTCTTTCTTTTTCTCCTCAACAGCATCAAGAAAATCTTCCATTCTCTTAGTAAAGTCGTAATCTATAACCCAGTGATATTTAGAGTTTAGGTAATCTATAAGATGATAAGCTTCTTCTGTAGGTCTTAATGAACCCCCCTCTTTAACAACGTATCCTCTATCTTTTATAGTTTTTATAATAGTTGCATACGTTGAAGGCCTTCCTATGCCCAGTTCTTCAAGCTTTTTAACAAGAGATCCTTCTGTATATCTGTTTGGAGGTTTAGTCCACTTTTCCTCTAGCTTCTGATCTACTTTTTCCAGTATCTCTCCTTTCTCTAAAGTAGGTAGCTTTTGTGTCTCTTCTTTGTCTTCTATGTTGTAGAGTTTTTTATAACCATCAAAAACAAGAACAGAACCTGTTGTTTTGAACGTGTGACCTTTTATATCAAACTTTGCAGTCGTTCTTTCATATACAGCTTCTTTCATCTGAGATGCAATAGTCCTCTGATAGATAAGTTTTAAAAGCTTGAAATGATCTTCTGATAATCCTTTTTCCTGTATTAGCTGTTTTTGTTTCTCTAAATCTACAAAGTGAGTTATCCTAATTGCCTCGTGTGCATCAGCCTGAGTATTTTTCGATTTGTATTTTTTTATTCTTGCAGGAAGGTAATTCTGACCAAATGTCTCTTTTATAAACTTTCTAATCTCTTTAATAGCCTCATCAGAGATCCTTACACTATCTGTTCTGTGATACGTAATAAGTCCATTCTCAAATAGATCCTGTGCCAGCATCATAGTTTTTTCAGGTGAGAATCTAAGCTGAGAGCTTGCTGTTTGCTGAAGTGTGGATGTTGTGAAAGGAGGTTTAGGATTTTGCTTAACCTGTTTCTTCTCAACAGAGATAACTACTGCCTTCTTTTCCTTTTCAATATCTTTATATATCTTTTCAGCCTCTTCTTTATCTTCTATCTTCTGTTTTTCATAGTAAGATATAAACTCTGTATTATCTTTCTTTAACGTTGCAGTGAGAACGTAGTAAGGCGTTGGTTTGAAGTTTTGAATCTCCCTTTCTCTTTCTACTATTAGTCTAACAGCTGGAGATTGAACTCTCCCAACAGAAAATCTTCCTCCTATCTCCTTTGAAGCTATAGGAGAGAGTGTATAACCAACAATTCTATCTCCAACTCTTCTTCCTAAAAAAGCCTCAAAAAGTCCAAAGTTTGTTTTTTCAAATTCAGGGGCTTTTTTAATAACATCTTTAATATGTTTTTCTGTTATTTCATGAAATTCTGCTCTTTTTATATCTTTAGCTTTTTTCTTCAGTTCCTGATACATAAAGTATCCAATGGCATATCCTTCTCTGTCTGGATCCGTTGCAATGAAAACTTCAGAGTCTTTTGCAAGTTTTTTTATTTCTGAAAGTATCTTTTTATGATTTGAAGACTTTATAACAAACTTTGGTTCAAATGTTTCTAAATCAACTCCCATTTCTTTTTCAGGTAAATCTTTAAAATGTCCAATAGTAGCTTTAACAGTAAAATCTTTACCTAAAAATTTCTGTATCTCCTTAGCCTTCTTTGGAGATTCTACAATCACTACTTTTTTAGCTTTCTTCACTTTTGTAGCCATTTAATCCCCTTTTTTGAGTTAAAAAATATTCATTTTTCTAAATTTTTCAAAGTATACTACAAAGCCATGATATTATAACAACACCGTGTATATTCTCCAACTGTTTGTTAATAGTTTATTTTTAATTTATTATGAAATTATTAATATACAATTAATTGAAAATTAAAAATTTTTACCATAAAAACTTCATAATTGACTTAAATTTTAAAAATTTTTAATTTAATCTGTGAAAAAACATAAAAAACCCCCCTGGAGGCTTAAAAATGAATAAGAAATATTTAAAAATTTTCTTGACTGTTACTCTCCTTTTATTTATATCTTACAACGCTTTTTCAGAAAATTGTAATCTTTTTGTATCTCAGGTTCAAAGTACAGGAGAAGATGAAGACTGTTATACAGAAAGCAAAGGATGTGGTTTTCAGCAGGCTCTTAATATAGCCATGGAAAACGCTCAAAAAAGCAAAATATGTGTTAAATCTGGAGAGTTCAACATAACAGGAAGGCTTTTTTACTTTGTAAGACAAGGATCTCAGGGTAATCTTGAGATTATAGGTTCTACTGATGAAAATGGAAATCCCTCAACAGTACTAAATGGAAATAATTCAAACCGTATACTTTCAATAGATACATGTATATGGAACGGAAATGCATGTACATTTTCAAATCCTGAAGCAGTTATCTCTATAAAAAATATTGTTTTTAAAAATGGAAACTCTGGTTACGATGGTGGAGCCTTAAGAATATACTCTAAAGATGCATATATAAAACTTGAAAATGTTATCTTTGAAAACAACAGTGCACTAAGGCATGGTGGAGGAGTATTAGTATGGACTCCTGAAGGGAAAGTCTCCTTAAGTAAAGCAGTTTTTAATAACAACACAGCTAACTACTACGGTGGTGGATTTGTTCTATGGACGTCTAAAGGAAACTTATCCCTTAAAGATATAACTGCAGAGAAAAATAAAAGTCAGCTTGGAGGAGGAGGTTTTCTTTTCTCAAGAGATGGAAATATAGATGTTGAAAACAGTATATTTAAAGAGAATAATTCATTAGGTAGAAGTGGTGGTGTAGAAGCTTACTCAGAAAAAGGTAGTATCTTGATTAAAAATTCCAGTTTTTATAAAAACAGTGCAAGTAGCGTGGCAGGTGGAATTCTAGCTTGGTCTAGAGACAGTACTGTCACACTTGATAACGATACACTCAAAGAAAACGTATCAAATACAAATGGTGGTGGAGCATTTATTAGGACAGATACAGGAAAGATAACACTGAACAGTAATCTTTTTTATAAGAATAGATCAAATAGTAGTGGTGGAGGTACATATATCTATAACAGAAATACAGGAGATATAGTTCTAACAAACAATGTTTTTTCTTTAGATGAAACATCAAAATATGATGGTGGAAACAGTTTTATCTACTCAAAAGATGGTAATGTTTTTGTTATTAACAATACTTTCTATGGTGGAAACTCACCAAACTCTTCAGGAAGGCTTCTCCTATGGCTTCCTGGAAGTTCATCAAAAGGCTTTATATACAACAATATATTCTGGCAAGGCAGTTCTCCTCAAAATATGGATGTAGGTATTGCTAAATCTTATTCAACACAGATAAAACTTTACAACAACTTACTTTCCTGTAGTATTCCAAATGGAACAAACTTCTGTCTAGCCATAACAAATCTGGATAACTATCAGTATGGAAACAACATTTCTCAAGATCCTCTATTTAAAGAAGAACCAACTGATCTACATCTTAAAGAAGGTTCTCCAGCAATAGATAAAGGAAACAATGATGCTCCTTATCTTCCAGAAAAAGATAAAGATGGAAATCCTAGAATAAAAGGATCTGCAGTTGATATAGGGGCATACGAGTATCAAGGAGAAACCTCAAATGAGGAAATAAATTACCATGGAAAGATTTTTGTTTATCCACAGGTTTATAAATTTGGTTATGTGTATCTAAATGAGGAAAGAACAGGGATTATTTTTGTTGTAAATCAGGGAAATGGTTTGCTTCATATAGAGGATGTTTTTCTAGTGGAAGATAATGATTTTCAGATAAAAGATAATCAATGTGCATCAAGATCTGTATTACAGGTAGGTGAGTTTTGCAAGATATATGTATCTTTCTCCCCTACAGAAGTAGGATTAAGAAAAACAATCTTGAGAATAAAATCAAGTGATGAAAACAATCCTAATACAGATGTTTTATTAAGGGGGATAGGTATTTCTGCAGAGATACCTGAAACACCTGTTAAAAAAGTAACAATAGATTTTGGTAATGTTACTATAAACACTCCTGTAACAAAAACAGTAAGGATAAGTAATATAGGGAATGCTCCAATGAAGATATATAAGGTAGTTTTAACAGGAATAGATAAAGATAGTTTTCATATAGAAGAAACCTGTTCAGATGCTGTTTTACCTCCAAACAGTCAGTGTTCTATCACTGTAACATTTATCCCAAAATCCACTGGAGAAAAAAGAGCTACAATAATACTGTTAACAAATGTTCCTGATAAACCTAGAGTAAAAATAAGACTTAAAGGAAAAGGCATTTAGGAGGTTAAAAGATGGCAAATATCCTGATTTTATATGACTCTGACACAGGACATACTGCAAAAATGGCTGAATATGTTGCAGAAGGAGCAAAAAAGTATTCTGTTAATGTCAGAGTTTTATCTGTAGATGAAGCATCTAAAGAAGATATTCTATGGTGTGATGGTATTGCTGTTGGAAGCCCAACGTATCTTGGGCTTCTTTCATGGAAAATGAAGAAGTTTTGGGATGATATGGTTGATTTATGGGGAAAGATAGACGGGAAGATAGGATGTGCCTTCTCTTCATCTGGAGGATGGGGTGGTGGAAACGAGTTAGCCTGTATGTCAATTCTGACAGTTTTAATGAACTATGGATTTTTAGTTTTTGGGGTGACAGATTATGTAGGAGATAAGTTTACTCTTCACTATGGAGCTGTTACAGCAGGAGAACCTAGGAGAGAAGAAGAAATTGAAGCCTGTAGAAGACTTGGAGAAAGATTAGCTCAATGGGTTCTTATTTATGTAGATGGAAAAAAAGAGTATTTAGAGGAGATAAAAAATAGAGAAATATAAAAAAGCCCTGCCCTAGGCAGGGCTTTGATCTTATTAAGGTCTGTATTGGGCTAAAATTTCATCCCAGTCAACTTCTCCAGATTCTGGTCTGAATTTCTCTTGAAGTTTAGCAACCTTTTCTTCAAAGGTTTCCTTCTCTTCTTTGAGGAATATTCCAATAGGTCTTTTTCCTTTGAATGGTTCTGCATCCTCAAGCTCTGGATTGTCTGCGTCAAGAACATGTTCAGCTAAAGCCATAGCAGCTTTTCTGTCTGTTGGGTCATGTCCAAGCTCTTTGTTTATATCTATAAGTCTTCCTTTATAGTATTTGAATGTATCTATTTTGTTAAATGTTGGACATGGAGAAAGAACGTTAACAAAGGAAAATCCTTTGTGTTCTATTGCGGCCTGAATTGTTTCTGCTAGATGTTTTGGATTTCCTGCGTAAGACTGAGCTACAAATGTAGCACCTGAAGCTATAGCAAACGCTATAACATTCATTGGATCCTCAATGTTTCCGTAAGGGTTTAATGAACCTTTGTATCCATGTCTTGATGTTGGAGAGGTCTGGTTTTTAGTAAGAGCATACATTCTGTTGTCCATAACAATGAGTGTTATATCAAAGTTCTTTCTTGCTGCGTGTGGGAAGTGCTCCATACCAATAGAGAAAATATCACCGTCACCAGCTGTTACTACAACGGGAATATCCGGTTTTGCAAGTCTTGCACCAACAGCAGCAGGTAAAGCTCTACCGTGAGCTGTGTGAACACCAAAAGCGTTCATCCAAAGTGGAAGCCTTGAAGAACATCCAATTCCTGATGTTAATGTTAAAGCTGTTGGGTCAAGCCTTTCTTCTGAAAAAGCCTTTGTTAAAGCTGTAACAACCCCAAAGTCTCCACAACCTGGACACCATGTAGGTTCTATATCACTCCTGTACTCTTTTGGTGGGAGTTTTTCCTGTAGTCTGATATATTCCATCATAATCCTCCTTTTCTTAGTTTGGTTTAATTTTTATAAAAACAGGGCTAAAAAGCCCTGATAAATATCATTAAGCGTTGACTTTTTCTCCTAAAAGTTCAAGGATTTTTTCCTCAATCTCTTTAGGAATAAAAGGCTCACCTCTATAGAGGTTAAACTGAACAATCTTCTCTTGAGGAATATTTGTAAACATCTTCATAAATCTTGCAAAGTGCCCAAGGTAAGAAGATTCAGGAACAAGTATCTTATCTGCCATCTGGGCAAGTTCTTCAAGGGCATTCTTAGGAACTGGATAGAGAAGTTTTGGATAAAGAGCAGCAATTTTGTATCCTTTATCTCTTAATCTTTTAACAGCTTCCTGTGCAATAGATGCTGTTAATCCCCATGCAACAACAGCTATGTCAGCTTTATCTCCTTTCTGAAGATCTCCTAAATCCCACTCAACGAGATGAGGATTTTCCTCCTCAACTTTTTCTATTTTCTTAAATCTTTTATTCATCATTTTTGTTCTTTCATCTGGTGTGGTTCTTGGTCTTGAGTTTTCTGCGTGTTCAAGTCCTGTAGCTGTGTATGGTTTTGGAGATTCTCCTGGAACGAATACAGGTGAAATACCTGATTCTGTTACTGCATATCTAAAGAGATTTTCTATCTCTTCAGGTTTTACCTCACCTTTTTTAACAACAGGTCTTTCTATAAGATTTTCCTTTATTTTCTTAATATCTGGCGTAGGGATAGCTTCAGCCCTGAGAGAAAGTGAACCATCTGTAAGGAATAAAACAGGAAGCTGATACCTTTCAGCGAGGTTAAAAGCTTCTATTGTAAGGTAGAAGTTTTCTTCAACGTTCTTAGGTGCTATAACAATTCTCTGGTCATCACCATGACCACCAAGAGCTGCAGCAAAAAGGTCTGCCTGTTCGTGTTTTGTTGGCATACCTGTTGAAGGACCAGCTCTCTGAACATCAACTACAACTGTTGGCAATTCTGTCATAGATGCAAGACCTATAAGCTCCTGCATAAGAGAAATACCTGGTCCTGAAGTTGCAGTCATAGCTTTTACACCAGCAAAAGAAGCTCCTATAATTGCAGCCATAGAAGAAATTTCATCCTCTGACTGATAAACAAATCCGCCTGTCTTAAGAATTATTGGAGCAAGGTAGTTTCCTACAGTTGTAGCAGGAGTAATTGGGTAAGCAGCGAAAACTTTAACTCCAGCAACAGCTGCACCTAAAGCAATAGCTTCGTTACCTTCAAGGATGATAACATCTTTCTTTGGTAATGGTCCTGGAACTTTGTATGGATCTATCTTTTTGATATGTTCTTTTATATAGTTTTGAGCTACTTCTATAGCTTTGAAGTTTAGATTAACAACGTCTTCACCTTTTTTAGAGAACTTTTTCACAATCTCATTTTTTAGAACTTCCATTGGAAATCCAAAGAGTTCAAAAACAGATGCCATTGCGACAACGTTTTTAGTGATGTAAGCTCCAACCTCTTCTTTTGCAAGTTTTGACATTGGAACAGCATATGTGAAAACACCCATTTTTTCTAATTCTTCTAAATCAGGCTCAAAATCACCACCTTCAGGACCATCCCAGATTAAAACCTTTCCTTTTCCAAGAAGTGGTTTGTTTACTTCGTAAGCTTCTCCGTTGAATGCAACGAGTATATCGAAACCATCTCCTTGAGATAGGATTTTTTCGTCAGACATTCTAACTTGAGAAAGTGCGTAACCACCTTTAATTTCTGCTGGGAAAGATTTGAAGGTAACAACCTCATAACCTAAATTTGAAGCAGCTCTCATCGTAAAATCACCGGCAGAGATGACACCTTCACCACCTTCACCGGCATACTTAATAGTTAAATCAAATGCCATAGCGGATTCCTCCTTTATTTTTTTGGCTTTTATAACATATTCAATTTTTGATATGTTTTGAATTTGTATAAATATAACACTGTTTGATTTTTTAAATCAAGTAAGATATGGATATACTGAGATTTTAAGAAATACTAAATGTTGTGTACCTTAAAAGATTATATACCCTTTAAAAGAAGAGTTACACTTCTAGTTTATATTCTCTTATCTTTCTCCATAGAGTAGTCCTGTGCATACCTAATAATTTTGCAGCTAAAGATTTATTTCCATGAGTTTTTTTTAGGACTTCTTTTATTCTTTCAATCTCACTTGAAAAATTATCTATAGATACATCTTTCAAGTTTTTGTCGGTTTTCTTTCGTTTATTTGACATACTTATAAAAAGCTCCTCAGGTAGATCCTCCTGAGTAATAAATTTTTTACTACATATTATTACTGCTCTTTCCACTATATTTTCTAGTTCTCTTATATTTCCTGGATAATGGTAATCTAAAAGAATTTTCATAGCTTCTGGAGATATGCCTTTTATGGATCTTTTATATATATCAGAAAATTTATCTACAAAGTAATTTATAAGAACAGGTATATCTTCTTTTCTTTCTCTTAAAGGGGGAACTTTAAGAGAAATAACTTTAAGTCTATAGTATAGATCTTCTCTAAAATCACCTTTTTTTATCATTTCTTGTAGGTTTTTATTTGTAGCTGCTATTATTCTTATGTTTGCTTTTCTTGTTTTTAGATCTCCAAGTCTTTCAAACTCTTTTTCCTGCAATAGATGTAAAAGTTTTGATTGAAGATAAACAGGGAGATCTCCAATCTCATCTAAAAAAAGAGTTCCACCTTCTGCTAATTCCACCTTTCCTGGTTTATCTTTATTTGCTCCTGTAAAGGCTCCTTTCACATATCCAAAAAGTTCACTTTCTAATAGATTTTCTGGAATTGCTGCACAGTTTATCTTTATAAAAGGTTTATCTCTTCTTGAGGAAAGCGTGTGAATATATTTTGCTAGGATACTTTTACCTGTTCCTGTCTCTCCTTCTATAAGAATTGTTGCCATTGTATCTGCTACAGTTTTTGCCATTTCTAAGACAGCAGAAAATTTTGGATTTTTTGTTATAATCCTCCCTTTCACATCCTGACTTATCATACATTCTGGTAGTAGATAAAAAGATATAACTTTCCCCTCCCCTTCTTTTAGAGAATTCACAACAAGAGATACATTTGCTCTTCCATAAGCTGGAGTTTCTATAACTATATCTTCTCTTTCCCCTTCAGGAGGAAGCTTTGATAGGGAAACTCCAAGAAGACTTTCTATATCAAATCCTTTTATATCTGAAACTTCTCTACAGAGTATCTGACGGGCAACTTCATTGTAGTGGATTATCTTTCCATCTTTATCTATAACAACAATTGCATCAACAATAGAGTCTAAAATCACCTCTGTAAACTCTTTTTGCTTTTTTATCTCTTTTATATGATCCATCATTTTTGATGCATCTTTAAACTCTTCTAAAAGACCAACAAACTCTCCATTATTAAATATAGGAGTTATGCTGTGACAAACAGTTTTCTCACAGCAAGATAGCTGAACATTAAAAGAGTCTAAAGATTTAACTTTATCAGGGTTTTCTTTAATAGAAGGTAGGGGGCACTGTTTACATATAGAAAAAAGTCCAAAACAGTCGTCCCCTACGTTTCTATCTACTACAGTCTTAGCTATTTTATTTATATATCCTATTTTTCTATCTTTTGTTATAAAAATAATACCTTCAGTGATACTATCTAAAATTCTTAAGTCCATGATTATCCTACAATTTTTTTTCTTAGATTTAATCTAAGTATCAAAATATAAGTAAACAACAACTTACCAATCTGTAGGAACTTTGCTCATCATTCTAAGGCTTTCTTCAAAGGGTCCCATATATTTCATAGCTGTAATCATTGAGCCTTTAAACTTTAATTTTTTTGTGAGCATCGCTGCTTTTGGTCCCATTTCTCCTGTAGCAAGAGTTTTCCAGTCTTCAGGAGTTGCCCACATCTCAAAATCATATTTCATATCTGGAGCTAAGCCTGCCTCCACTACTTGCCCCTTTTCTACCTTTACATAAACAGGTGGTTGATCAGAACCTTCTATGTAATACTTAATAGTTGCATTAAACTTTTTTAAGCCTTCTTTTAGTTTTTTATTATTATTCCATTCATCAGCATAGGCCTTTATCCATTCTTCTGATAAAAATTTTGGCATTATTTTTCTCCTAGAAATAAAAAAGGGGCTCAAAGCCCCTTTTTTTATTGTGATAGTAAAGCTTTAAAGACTTCGTTAAAAGATACTTCATCATTTTTAACAAATACACCTACATTTCCTGCAACACATACAGAAAATTTAGGTCCAGCTAAAGCCCAACCTTTTAAAGGTGTCCATTCCTGACCTGAAAATGCTGTATATCCATCTGTCTCCATTTTTGCCATAGCATTGTTTGCGGCACACATTTCTGCAGCCATTGCTGCTTCTTCTTCTGAAAGATCTCCTTCATATGCTACTAATGTTCCATCGTCGTTGAACTGTCCTGCTGCAAAAACCCCTTTTATTTCTAAAAGTTTCTTTAAATCTGCCATCTTTAAATCCTCCTTTGTTTTTAAGTGTTAAAAATTTACGGCATTATTGTTTCCCAAATTTTGTCAAAGTCTGCTTTGTCTAATTCCACAAATACTCCAATATTTCCTGCTATACATGCTGCATACTTTCCTGCTGCAACGGCAAATCCCTGAACAGGGAAAAATCCTTCTTTTCCTGTGTATTCTGTCCAGCCTTTAGCTTGCATGTTGGCAATAGCTTTGTTTGCTGCCGCCATTAGACCTGCTATCTCAGCTGCTTTTTCAGAAATGTCTCCTGTGTACGCACAAAGATTACCTTTGTCATCAAACTTTCCTGCTGCAACAGCACCAGGTAGTTGCATAAGTTCTCTTAATGTTGCCATGACTAAACCTCCAAGTTTGGTTTCACTTTTTATATTGCATTTGAGATGCCAAAAATATCTTCTGTTAATTTTCAATAACTTACGTAAAAAATGTAACAGAATTTAACGTTGCAGATATGTTTCATTGTTGCAACACTGTTGCAACACCTTCCTTGAGAAAAGTCACTGATTAATCTTGTAAAATAGGTTGGTAAGAATAGATTAACTTCTGTTAAAAACAGTAAAGGGTAAGTAAATGAGTAAAGCAATTCCAAAACCAACAATAGAATGTGATTGCACAAAACCTATAAATACAGAATGTTTTCAATGTGGTATTCCTATAACAGGCAAACCAGTCCAATACAAGATAGATGGAGAAGTTAAAGATTTTTGCTGTTTTGGCTGTTATCTAATATATAAAACAACAGGTTTAAGGGGAGATGAAGGAACAGCTTTAGCATTTTTAGGTAGATTTGGATTTGGATATTTCCTAGCTATGCTTGTCTTTATGCTGTCCACATATATATACGGATTTCATATGACCCCAGATGATCCTCAAGCTCAGATGTTTGTAAACTTTATAAAATGGGTTATTGTTATCCTAGCAACACCTGTTATGCTTATTCTTGGCATTCCTATTCTTAGAAATGCTTTTTCAGGTGGAAAGATTAACCTAAACACAGATACTCTTATTGCTATTGGTGCTTTTTCCGCCTATTTTCTATCTCTTTACTCAGTCTTTACTGGTGGTCACTCGTTTTACTTTGAAACAGCAACAATGATACTTGTCCTTGTAACCTTTGGTAGATATTTAGAAACCTCTTCAAGAGCAAAAGCTTCAAACTTTATGAAAGAACTTCTAAAACTATCTCCCGAAAAAGCTACTGTAATAAGAGATGGTAAAGAAGTAGAAATCTCTAAAGATGATATAAAAGTTGGAGATATTGTAAAGATAAAGCCAGGAGATAAAATTCCTGCTGATGGAATAGTTATAGAAGGTCAAGGACACGTTGATGAAAGTATTTTAACAGGAGAAACAAAACCTGTATTAAAAAAAGTTGGAGATGAGCTTTTTACAGGAACAACAAATATAGATGGTAGTTTTAAAATAAAAGTTCATAAACCAGCAGAAGATTGGACATTAAACAGGTTTATCTCATTAATGAAAGAGATAAGAAATACAAAAGCACCTATTAACAGGATTACAGATACAATAGCAGCGTGGTTTTTACCAGTTGTTATAACTATTGCTCTTGGAGCTTTTGCTTACTGGTATTTTCATGAAGGTTTTGAGAAAGCTCTTATTGTATCTATGTCTGTTCTTCTTATTTCCTGCCCCTGTGCTTTTAGTATAGGAGCGCCTTTAGCTTTATGGATTGGTCTTGGGGAGGCTATGAGAGAAGGAATTATAATAAAAGGTGCTGATGTTTTAGAGAAACTCTCTTCTGTTAGGCATATCTTTTTTGATAAGACAGGAACAATAACAGAGAGAAATATGGTTGTAAGTCAGGTTTTTTCTGAAGATGACAGTGTTTTTGAAAAAGTTTGTGCTGTTGAAAAAAATTCAGAACATCCTTTAGCAAAAAGTTTTGTTTCATATGCAGTTCAGAAAGGTATTAAATGTGATAAGGATACAGAGTTTTTTAAGGTTCATTTCGGGAAAGGTGTTGAAGGTATTGTAGATGGGGAAAAGGTTTATATAGGAAGCAAAAATTTCATGAAAGAGTTAGGATACAGTATACCTAAAAATATAGAGGATATAGAAAGAGAAGCTGAAGAAAACGGAGAAATTCCTGTATTTATAGCTGTAGGAGATAAAATTGAAGGTATTATAACCTTTGCACAAAAGATAAAAGAAGAAGCTCCTAAGGCTATAAATGCTCTAAAAAAACTAAAAGTAAATATATCAATCCTTACTGGAGACACTCCTTATTTTGCAAAAGTGCTAAAAGAAAAACTTGGAATAGAAGATGTTAGGGCTGGACTTCTACCAGAAGACAAACTAAAGGCCATAAGAGAAGGTAAAAATAAAAGCAAAACAGTTTCAATGGTAGGAGATGGGATAAATGATGCTCCTGCATTAGTTGAAGCTGATATTGGAATAGCTATGGGATGTGGAACAGATCTCACAAGAGAAAGCGCAAATGTAAGTCTTTTAAGTGATGACCTTAGAAAAATCCCTTTAATGATTATACTTGCTAGAAAAGTTAAAAAAGTTATATACACAAATATGTTCTGGGCTTTTATCTATAATATTATAGGCATTGGTCTTGCTGTAATGGGAAAATTAAATCCTATATTTGCAGCTTTAGCAATGGTTTTATCTAGTGCTTTTGTTATCGCAAACTCAATAAGAGTAAAAAACTGGTAAAAGCATTATCAAAATGTTCCCTCTAAGGGAACATTACTTTTTTTAATAACTTTTTAAAAAATACATTCATTTTTTGTAAAGCTTTATAACAGCTTTACATTTTATTAAGGGTATATTCCATATTTTTTCTGTTTATATCTGTAGACATCATTAATTCTTTTAAACAACTCCTTACAGCTTATTTCTCTTATGTCTTTCAGTTCATAGCTAAAAGATAGATTATCTGTCCTGTCTTTATGCCGTCTTTCATCTAAAAATGTATAAAACCTTCTGTTTCATGTTTCTATTTGGATACTTGGCCGATATGAGAACAAAATATTCAAGCATTCTGAAAGGGTTGGTAAAAAGAGCTATCCTCTAGCTCATCTAAAAAATCTGCTTTTTTTACTTTAGGTAAAGAGATATCTAAAAGCTTCTTAGCTTTTTTATCTGTGGTATCTAGATAAACTTAGGGGATATTTCCTAAATATATAGAATTGATATCTTTTCGTTATCACTGTGTTTAAAAGAAAGACGGCCAAATGGCCGTCTTAGGACTAGCTTTGAGCTATTTTTCTAAGAACCATTGGGAGAATTCCACCGTTTTTGAAGTATTCAACATCAACAACAGTGTCTAATCTTGAGATAACCTTAAACTCTACAGTTTCTCCATTTTCTTTTGTTGCTCTAACTGTTAACTCTTTTCCTGGTTTCATATCCTCAACACCTATAACCTCGTAAACCTCTGAACCATCTAATCCAAGTTCTTCCCATCCTTCTCCTTCTCTAAACACAAGAGGTAGAACACCCATTCCTACAAGGTTTGATCTATGAATTCTTTCGAAGGATTTAACAATAACAGCTTTAACTCCAAGAAGTTGAGTTCCCTTTGCTGCCCAGTCCCTTGAAGAGCCTGTTCCATATTCCTTTCCTGCTAGAACTACGAGAGGGGTTCCTTCTTCTGCATATTTAACAGCTGCATCGTAAACAAACATTTCTTCTCTTTCAGGGAATTTTAGAGTGTATCCACCTTCTTTAGGGGCTACAAGTTTGTTTTTGATTCTTACGTTTGCAAATGTTCCCCTTACCATAACTTCATGGTTTCCTCTTCTTGCACCGTATGAGTTAAACTCTTCCACTGGAACACCGTGTTCAAGAAGATATCTTCCTGCTGGATATTCTGGAGGAATTTTTCCTGCTGGAGATATATGGTCTGTTGTTACAGAGTCTCCAAGAAGTTCTAATACTCTTGCTCCTTTTATATCTCCTGGAGGAACAACTTCCAATGTAAAGTTATCAAAATAAGGAGGTTTTCTTATATATGTTGATTCTGGATCCCACTCAAATGTTTCACCTGTTGGAGCTTCTAAAGACTGCCAGAACTCATCTCCTTCTAAGATATTTTCATACTTTTCTTTAAACACTTCTGGAGATAGTACTTCATTCATAATCTGCTTTATCTCTTCCTGAGAAGGCCATATATCTTTTAGATATACAGGATTTCCATTAGGGTCTTTTCCAAGAGGTTCTGTTGTAAGATCTATATCTGTTCTACCTGCTATGGCATAAGCTACAACTAACAGTGGAGATGCAAGCCAGTTTGCCTTTACATCAGGATGAATTCTTGCTTCAAAGTTTCTATTTCCTGATAAAACAGCAGAAACAATGAGATCATTATCCTTTATAGCTTTTTCAATGTTTGGATGTAGTGGTCCACTGTTTCCAATACATGTTGTACATCCAAATCCAACAATATGAAATCTTAAAGCTTCAAGATAAGGAAGTAATCCTGCTTTTTTAAGATATCCTTCAACAACTCTTGATCCAGGAGCTAAAGAAGTTTTTACATATGGTTTAACAGATAAACCTTTTTCTACAGCTTTTTTGGCTAATAATCCTGCGCCAATAAGAACTGATGGGTTTGATGTATTTGTACAGGATGTTATTGAAGCAATAACAACTGAACCGTCTCCTATAACAACCTCTTCTCCATCAAGCTCAATTTTAGTTATCTTTTTACCTTTGTGAATTCTGCATTCTCCAACTTCCATATCTGTTCCTGCTTCATCTTCAAAAGCAGTAATTTCTTTAATATCTATATCTCTGTTGTAATTACAGTTTAAAAGATCTATAAATGTTTTTTTCATAT
>JALVKE010000172.1 GCA_027028005.1 Persephonella sp.
GTTTTAGAATTAATATCAATAAAATTTGGAGCATATATAAGGATTTTAGAATTTTCAAATGCTTTTTTAAATTCTAACATGGATTTAATATAATTTTTTGGAATTAAGGTATCTTGATCAAAAATAAAATTCCTCAAAATAGGAATTTTTGTTAAATTTTTAGGGAAAATTATTAAAGTATCTGAATTATCTACAATAATAAGATTATTTATCTGTTTATACAGGTTATAAATATTTTTAAAAGCACTTTCATCTGGATAGTAAGTTATCAGTAAAGCTACATAGCTCATATAACTTTAAGGGGGAATTTCCCCCTTTTAATCTTCCTCTACATATTCTATAGAAGCATTTTCAATCTCTTCTTTTAGTCTTTTCTTTACTTCCTCAAGTTCTTCTCTTGTTTTAAAAAATGTACTTGTAGCAATAATTTTTCCATTAGCTGCTTTTAGGTTGAAATACCATCTACCATCTTTTGTTTGCCTAATGTCGTATCTTCTCTCAAGAGGAGCATTCTTTATTACTGCATTGATACCTGTAAGAGCATTCCTCTTTGAAGCATACATCTGGCTTTTTAATATTGTTCTATTACCATCTACAAGTGTAAAAGAGAACTTATTCTTGCTTTTGTGTCTTTTTAATATAAACTTCATAACCCTATCCTCCTTATTAATAGATTAATATTTGATTATTATATCGTTAATAATATTGAAAACTTTAATATTAATATCTCATTTATTTTATTAAAGTTAAAAAAAAGAAAAAGTTTTTATTTAACGTATCTTTCTTTATAGATTACAAGGAGATTATCTAGTAATACCAATATAATAGGAGCTAAAAAGACACCTAGAAAACCAACCAAATTTAATCCACCAAGGATTGCAAAAACTAGTATCATAGGATGGATATTTGTTTTATCTCCAATAACTATTGGTTTTACAATATTGTCTACTGTGCTTATGATAAACGTTCCGTATAGAGTAAATAAAACACCTGTTATAATACCTTTTGTAAAAAAGGTATAGATAGCAACAGGTACCCATACTAAAGAAGCACCACCTATTGGTAGAAAAGCTGCTAAAAATGTAACAAATGCCCAGAAGAGACTAAATTCCAAACCAATAAAAAAGTATCCTATAAATGACAAAATCCCCTGTGCTACTGCTGTTAAGACAGAACCTAAAACAACTCCCTGAATAGCTTTATATGTTTTTAAGATTAGAAAATCTTTTTCTTCTCTACTTAAAGGAATAAGATCATATATCCTTTTATATAGGTATCTGCCGTCTTTGAATAGAAAGAAAATTGTAATTATCATCATTACAAGATTAAATAAAAATAAGGTTATATTGAAGAAAATGCTTTTTGTCTGTGAAACAAAAAAAGCAAGTATCCTATTTAAGATATTTCTTAAAATACTGTCTAAATCTAACTGTATGTTTAGCGTTTGTAAAAAAAGTAAAAACTTTTGGTGTATGTATTGAAGCACAGGTATAGAATTAATTACATTTTCAATATTTTTTAGTTTTGAAATATTACTTACAATAACAGGATATAAAGCTAAAAATTCATTTGATAGAAATACCACAAGAAATATAGAAGGAATAATAATAAATAGAAGAAGGATAAATGTTGTAAAAAGAGAGGCAAAAAAGGAACTTTTTAATATTTTTTCAAAAAATTGGTTTAACGGATAAAAGATAACAGCTAAGAGAATAGATATTACAATAACTTTAAAAAAAGGTTCAAATAAAAGATAAGATAAATATAGAAAAAAAAGAAGAGATAGGAAAAAAAAGATATTTCCTATCTGCCTACTAATATCTTGCAATGTTTATATTACTCTTCTCCTCTTTTAAGAGCTGCTCCAAGATAAGCAACAACAAACGTTAAAATAGAAAACGCTGTCATAATTATAAAAGCGAGCCAAGCTTTCATTCCTAAAACCTCCTATTTAACATAAATATTTCTAATAAATTAGCCTATTTCCTTTAGTATAGTCAAGGTTATTTCCCTTCTAAAATCTTCATTGCTTCATCTACTGTTATACCTTCATGAACTATTTTAGATAAAACATGTGTTATTTTTGCTACATCATCATGTTGGAAGATATTTCTTCCTACAGATAATCCTGCACATCCAGCTACAACAACTGCATCATATATCATCTGTAATAGTTCTCTATCAGAACTTACTTTAGGTCCCCCTGCTATAACAACTGGAACAGGGCATCCTTCCACTACCTTTCTAAAACTTTCAGGGTCTCCTGTATATGGAACTTTTACTATATCTGCACCAAGCTCTGCTCCAAGTCTTGCAATATGAGCTATTGCATCAGGGTCAAAAGGATTTTTAACTTCAGGACCTCTGTAGTAAAGCATAGCAACTAACGGCATCTGCCACTCAATACATTCTTTAGAAACTGCTCCAAAATCTTTTAACATCTGTTTTTCATCTTCAGCACCAATATTTACATGAATTGAAACACCATCTGCTCCAAGTTTTATAGCCTCTTCAACTGTGCATACAAGAACTTTATCATTTTTTCTTAATGATAGGTCTGTTGAAGCTGACATATGAACAATAAGCCCAACATCTTTTCCTTTTCCTCTGTGTCCCTGTTCTACCATACCCTTATGTAAGATAATTGCATCTGCTCCACCTTCAGCAATTTTTTGAACTGTTTCTTTTATATTAATAAGACCTTTCATTGGTCCTGAACTTACACCATGATCCATAGGAACAATAACTGTTTTTCCAGTATCTCTATTCATTATTCTCTCTAATCTAACTTTCTTTCCAATACCCAATTCCAATCCTCCTGTTTATTGTTTTGAATTTAAGATTAGTAATAAAAAGATTTTAATTTATAAACATTTTATATCAGTTTCCTCTCTTTTGTCTCTTTAGTTGACAAAGAGATTTTTTCTTGATAGTTTAATACTACGAATTATAGTAAAAGAGGTTTAAGATGAGAAATGTATTAAAAACAGCAGCTTTCTTCATGATATTTTTTTCTGTTATAGCCTGTGCAAAGAAAGAAGCATATAAAAAAGAGTTAGAGACTCAAAGTTATAAGGTTGTTATAATCTCTGAGAAACCACCTTTTGTTGGTATCAACAGGTGGAAAATATATGTTTATGACAAAAACGGAAATCCTGTTACAGATGCTAAACTAAAAATAAACGGTTATATGCCTCCAATGCCGGGAATGCCTGAGATGAGTTTTAATTATCCTGTAGAGAAGGTAAAAGATCACTACGAAAGCGATGTAAATCTAAATATGGGCGGAACATGGCAGATTACTGTCTTTATAGAGAAAAATGGTAAAGTAGAAAAAGCAAAATTTGGGTTTAACCTTTAAGGAGAAAAACATGTTTGAATTTATAAAAAAAGGTTTAAAAACGTTAAAACTAAATAAGAATAAGCCTTCTCCCTTTGGAGAACTTGAAGAAAAGGTTATGAATATCTTATGGGAAAAGGGAAGTGGAACTGTTAGAGAGGTTAGAGAAGCTCTAAATAAGGATTTAGCTCATACAACAGTTATGACAATCTTAGATAGATTATATAAGAAAGGTTTCCTTAAAAGAGAAAAAGAAGGAAAAGGATACAGATACTTTCCTGTTGTTTCAAAAAAGGAGTTTGAAAAGATAGTAGCTGAAAAGGTTTTAACAGATATTCTAGCTTCTAATCCTGATACTGCTATTGCTGCATTTGAAGGGACATTAGAAAAATTACCGGAAGAAGAGATAAAGAGATTAAAAGATGTTTTAGAAAAGAAGATAAGAGATGAGAAAAAGTGACGTGATTTTTTACTTCTATATAAGTGCTGTTATTTTTTACTTTTTTCTATTTTTATTTTTAGGAAGTAACCTTGAATTCTGGCTTAAAGATATATCTGCCTGTTATACAAAGATGGATTTTGTTAGCTTTTTAAAAAACCACCTGAATATATTTTTATACCTCTCTAT
>JALVKE010000173.1 GCA_027028005.1 Persephonella sp.
AACAAATTTATAAGTTTTGTTACATCTAAAAGGGAGACATTTATGAATGGTAAATAAACAATAGATGTAATAAATCCAAAAATAAAACCTATCTTATAATTTCTGAAACCAATTGATTTTAAATCTTCAAAAAACAGAGGTGCTGCTAAAATAAGTGGAATTAAATAATTAAAAAATAAAAATACATTTGATAAAAATAGAAAAATTGTAAGAACCAGATATAAAAACAAAGCTTTATTAAGGATAAAATCCTTCATAAAATGATTATAAAATAAAAAAGCCCCCTAATTAGGGGGCTTTTTAGATTTTACATTAGGGCTTTTTAGAATCCCATTTCTCCCATTCCTTCCATTCCAGGAGCGCCGGCCTTTTCTTCTTTTTCAGGTATTTCAGCTACAAGTGCTTCAGCTGTGAGCATTGTTCCAGCTACAGATGCAGCATTTTGTATAGCTGTTCTTACAACTTTAGTTGGATCTATAATACCAGCTTCTAGCATATCTACATATTCACCAGTAGCTGCATTAAATCCAAAGTTTACATTATCACTTGCTTTAACCTTTTCTATTACAACAGAACCTTCAAAACCAGCATTATTTGCTATTTGTTTCAATGGTACTTCTGAAGCTTTTTTGATTATATCAATTCCCCATTGTTTATCAGGGTTCTCTTCTTTTATGTTGTTTAGTGCATTTGAAGCTCTTAAAAGTGCTACACCACCACCAGGAACAATTCCTTCTTCAACAGCAGCTTTTGTCGCATGAACTGCATCATCAACTCTATCTTTTTTCTCCTTAAGTTCAGCTTCTGTAGCAGCACCAACTTTTATAATAGCCACTCCACCAGCAAGTTTAGCAAGTCTTTCTTGGAGTTTCTCTCTGTCATACTCAGAAGTTGTTGTTTCTATTTGTCTTTTAATTTGTTCAATTCTTGCTTTTATTTCTTCAGGATCACCTTTTCCACCGATAATTGTTGTAGAATCTTTATCAACTACAACTTTATCAGCTTGACCAAGCATATCAAGGTCAACATTTTCAAGTTTAATTCCAAGGTCTTCTGTAATAGCCTGACCACCTGTGAGAATAGCAATATCTTGAAGCATAGCCTTTCTTCTTTCTCCAAATCCAGGAGCTTTAACAGCTACTACTTTAAGAACACCTTTTAAGTTGTTAACTACTAATGTAGCAAGTGCTTCTCCCTCAACATCTTCAGCAATTATAAGAAGTGGTCTGTTTGTTTGAACCACTTTCTCTAAAAGTGGGAGAAGTTCTCTAATATTATTTATTTTCTTTTCGTATATAAGGATAAATGGATTTTCTAAAACAGCTTCCATTTTCTCAGGATTTGTTACAAAGTATGGTGATAGATATCCTCTATCAAACTGCATACCTTCAACAACTTCAAGAGTTGTTTCAGATGTTTTAGACTCTTCTACAGTGATAACGCCATCTTTTCCAACTTTTTCCATTGCATCAGCAATAATTTTTCCAATTTCTGGATCGTTGTTAGCTGAGATTGTAGCAACTTGTTCAATCTCTTTTCTTCCACTTACTTCTTTAGAGAGTTTTTTTAGCTCTTCTACAATCACTTTTACAGCTTCATCAATTCCTCTTTTTACATATACAGGATTTGCACCTGAAGCTATTGCTTTAAGACCTTCTGTGTAGATAGCTTGAGTTAGAATTGTAGCAGTTGTTGTACCATCACCTGCTACATCAGCAGTTTTTGAAGCAACTTCTTTAACAAGTTGAGCTGCCATATTTTCTAATGGATCTGGGAGTTCTATTTCTTTAGCAACAGATACACCATCTTTTGTTACATTAGGGCTTCCCCATTTTTTCTCTAGAATAACTTCTCTTCCTCTAGGTCCAAGAGTAACTTTTACAGCATTTGCTAATTTATCTACACCTGCTTTAAGTTTTGCTCTTGCCTCCTCTCCGTAAATGATCATTTTTCCTGCCATCTATGTCACCTCCTTATTATTTTTTTTAATTAACCAAGAATAGCGAGAATATCATCTTCTCTTAAAATGATTACATCTTCACCGTCTAGAACAAATTCATTACCAGCATATTGGCTATAGACTACTCTATCACCAACTTTAACTTTTAATGGAACAACTTGGCCATTTTCTAAAAGTCTTCCTTCTCCAACAGCTATTACTTCACCTTCTGAAGGTTTTTCCTTAGCTGTATCAGGAATAATTATTCCTGAAGGGGTTTTTTCTTCCTTTTCTTCTATAGGTTTTACTACTACTCTGTCATAAAGTGGTTTAATTGCCATCCTATGTACCTCCTTTTATCTTTTATATTCTATATATAAACATTATATATACAGAATTGAAAAAATGCAATAGTTTTGCATATAAAATGTGCTTATATTACGCTAAGATTTATTAAATATAATTATATAAAAACAATTTTAATAGGAGGAAAAATGAGAGGAAAAATAACTCTTTTAGGAACATCTTCAGCTGTCCCAACAAAGGAAAGAAATAACAGTAGTATATATTTAAAATATAAAGGTGAAGCTTTTTTATTTGACTGTGGAGAGGGAACACAGAGGCAGATAATAATAGCAGAGTTAAATATGTACCGTATTAATCATATATTTATCTCCCATCTTCACAGTGATCACGTTTTAGGACTTCCAGGATTAATTCAGACGATAGATTTTTTAGGAGAAAAAGAAAAAATCTATGTTCATGGAGTAAGAGAAACAAAAGAAAGAGGAGATTGTTTATTAAAAGGTTCCATATATGAACCGGAAATGGAAACAATCTTTTTAGAGTATGAAAACAGTAATGAGCCTTTTGTTTTAGTAGATAAAGAGGAGTATCAGATAAAAGCCATTTCTCTAAATCATGTGGTAGATTGTTTTGGATACTCTTTTGAAGAAAAACCAAAAGTAGTTTTTGACAAAGAAAAAATAAAGAAGTTAAATTTGACAGATAAGGATTTTATAAATCTAAAAAACAAAGGATTTACAGAAAAAAAGGGAAACGTTATAAAGGTAGAAGATGTTTCAACAAAGAAAAAAGGGTTCAAATTTACCTATATAGCAGATACGTATAAAACGGAAAACATCATAAAACTTGCAAAAGGTAGCGATGTTCTTGTAATAGAATGTACATACTTAGATGAGGAAGATAGAGCAAAAAAATATAAACATCTGACTTTAAAGTATATCCTTGAAATATATCCTCTGTTAAACTGTAAAAAGATAATTTTGACGCACTTTAGTAGAAGATACAAGAATTTAAATGAGTTTAGAAAAAAAATAGAAAAAAAAGGATATAAAAATATCCTTTTAGGAAAAGATTTTCTGTCTATAGAGTTTTAAAGGCTCTTTTGGAGCCTTTACTACATACCGATTATGTTATAACCAGCATCTACATAAAGTATTTCTCCTGTAACTCCAGAACCAAGATCTGAGCATAGGAATAGTGCTGCATTTCCTACTTCCTCTATTGTTACAGTTCTTTTTAAAGGAGCTCTTTCCGCTGCTATTTTTTGAATTTCTGAAAACTGTGAAATACCAGAGGCAGCAAGGGTTTTTATTGGTCCTGCAGATATTGCGTTTACTCTAATATTTTTTAATACTCCTAAATCTCTTGCTAAATACTTTACAGATGCTTCTAGGGCAGCTTTTGCAACTCCCATAACATTGTAGTTATAAACAACTTTTTCAGCGCCATAGTAGGTTAATGTAAGGAGATTTCCCCCTTCTGGCATAATAGGCATAAACTCTCTCGCTATAGCTGTAAAAGAGTAGACACTTATATTCATAGCTTCTAAAAAAGATTCTCTATCTACCTTATAGTAGTAATCTTTTAAATACTCTTTATTAGCGTAAGCTATAGAGTGAACAATAATATCAACAGTTCCCCACTTATCTTTTACTTCATTAGCAAGATTTTTAATATCTTCATCAGAAGAAACATCACACTTTACCACTAAATCAGAACCAAACTCTTCAGCTATAGGAATAACCCTTTTTGCAATCTTCTCATTTAAATAGTTAAAACCAAGCTTTGCTCCTTCTCTATGAAAAGCCTTTGCTATACCATATGCTATGCTCTTATTGTTTGCTACGCCAAGAATTAGAGCTTTCTTTCCTTCTAATAAGCCCATCAAATCCTCCTTTTAACTATTCATAATGGCTTTTTCATTTTCGTTGTAGATAGCTTCCCAACCTGCAGGAGTTTTAAATACCCTTATACACTTTATTTTTCTCTGCTCATCCAGTTCAAACCAGTGTCTTGCTCCAGCAGGAACAACTATCAAGTCTCCAGGACCTACATGAACCTCTGCAATTCTTCCTTCTATCTTTATTGGAAAAATTCCGCTTCCATCAACTACAAATCTAACCTCATCATCCACATGATGATGCTCTCTTTTAAATTTTTCCATTAAAGCATCAAGATTTGGTGTTTTTTCAGATAAAACAACAATATCTTCAGTGATATAACCTTTTTCTTTTTTTAATTTTTCAAGTTCTTCTTTGTAAGCATCAATAATTGCTCTTTGCTGCTCTTCTGTTAGTTCATAATTTTCTCTAAGTTCCTCAGGTAGTCTATCAACCCCCCATCTTTCATAGGTAACTCCATGTTTAGCTAAAAACTCTTTTACTGCGTCAGCTCCTTCTATAACTTCTCCTGTATCTCTAAAAACTATTTTTGGCATTTTTCTACCTCCTAGAAAATAACTGATTAAATTATATATCCATCTTAATAACTCTTCTAACTTTATATATTTCATTTAGTTTTATATCAGCTTCTATCAATCCTTCATTTTCATCTATAAAAGCAAGGGTTTCTCCCCATGGGGAGTATATTCCTGAGCTTCCTGCATACTCTATATCTCCTATCTTTCCTGTGGTATTACTAGAAATTAAAAAACATTGATTTTCTATAGCCCTTGCCTTGGACAATACTTCAAAATGCATTTTTCTAGGTTTACCCCACTGTGCAGGAACAAGAATTATCTCAACACCTTTTTTTCTCAAGGTATAAGAGATATTTGGAAATCTAAGTTCAAAACAAATCATTATTCCAAGGTTTCCTACAGAGGTTTCAACTACATCAAAACTTTTTCCAGCTTTGAAGAACTTATCCTCTCCTGTTGGTTTAAAAAGCTTAACCTTAGCCTGCTTATAGATTATTTCTCCTTTATCTATTATGAAACCTTTATTATAAATATTTCCCTTTGACTTTTCAGGAAGTGTCCCTGATATAACAAGGTTTTTTTTTCTTGAAACATCTTTTAATGTCTTGTATATTTCAGGAGTTTTTTTTACATGTTGTTCAAGATTTTCATTATCAAAGCCTGAAGAAAGCATTTCAGGTAAGAGAAGCAAAGAATTTTTTTCAACCTTTTCAACATAAGAAAAAATTTTCTTTAAATTCTTTTCTATATTTCCAAGCTCAAGATTTACTTGAAGAGAATATACTTTCATCCAATCTCCTGTTACTTTTTTGATAGATTTTAGCATATCAAAGGTTATATTATAGATAAGTTAGAAACTACTAACTAAGAGGTTAAAATGAAAATATTGAAAATCTTTGTTGCATTTACATTTTTTATATTAGCAGCCTGCGAAAATATGTATGCAAAAGTGTATAAAAAAGAAGAGGTAGGAAAAATTAACTGTTTCAAAGTAGAAGGAAACGATATGTTTTTTAATACTCATGTGATAAAGGTTCTTCAAAAGAATAATATTAAGGTTTCGGAAAACTGCCCTTATATATTAAGAACTTACTTTCTTGAACTTTCTAAATGCAACTCTCCTACAGGAAAATCTATTGGAGCTGATTTTGATGGATACTTTAGATTTACAGTTTTAAAGGATAATGATTTAATCTATAGATGTCAGGCTGATTATAAAGGAGAGTTTGGAGAACATCTTATAGACAATCTTGTTAAAAGGATGAAAAAAGATTTAAAGATAAAATGAAAAAGCATATAAAAATTTATCTTACAGGTGCAGTTCAAGGGGTAGGTTTCAGACCTTTTGTTTACAATCTTGCAAAAAGGCTTAATCTTAAAGGTTATGTTATAAATGATACCTATGGTGTAATCATTGAAATAGAAGGGAATGAGGAAAATATTAATAAATTTCTTATATCTCTCCAAACAGAAAAACCACCTCTTGCCCATATATTCTCACAAGAAATAGAGGAACTTCCATTAGTAGGTTTTAAAGATTTTGAAATCAGAAAATCAGAAGAAAAAGGAAAGAAAGAAGTTTTCATTTTACCGGATATATCAACATGTGAAGAATGTTTAAAAGAGTTAAATGATTTTAAAAATAGAAGATATAGGTATCCTTTTATTAATTGTACTAATTGTGGTCCCCGCTTCAGTATAATTGAGAAATTGCCATATGATAGGCAAAATACAACAATGAAAAAGTTTAAGATGTGTTCTGAATGTAAAAAGGAGTATAATGACCCAACAGATAGAAGATTTCACGCTCAACCTAATGCCTGCCCTATATGTGGACCTTACATAAGCCTTTATACATCTAATAAAAAGTTTGTTAGTGAAAAAGAGCAGGCTTTAAAGGATACTGTAAATCTTTTAAAACAGGGAAAAATTCTCGCTGTAAAGGGAATAGGTGGATTTCATTTAGTCTGTGATGCAACAAATGATAAAGCTATAAAGAATTTAAGAGAAAGGAAAAGAAGAGGTGAAAAACCTTTTGCTGTAATGTTTAAAGATATAGAACAGATAAAGGAGTATACTGATATTTCTTCCTTCGAAGAAGCTATTATATTATCCCCTGAAAAACCAATAGTAGTTGTTAAATCAAAAGAAAGAACAGATTTAAGTAAAGAGATAGCACCTTACCTTGATAGAATTGGCGTTTTTCTTCCTTACTCACCATTACATAATCTTTTATTAAATGATTTTGGAAAACCTCTTGTTATGACCTCTGCTAACTTGTCAGACGAACCAATAGTTAAAGATAACGAAGAAGCTTTTGAAAAACTTTCTATCTTTACAGATTACATACTAACCCATAACAGAGATATAAAAAATCGTGTTGATGACAGCGTAGTCAGAATTATTGATAAGAAAATCTCTTTTATTAGACGTTCAAGGGGATATGCCCCTCTTCCTATAAAACTGCCGTTTAATCTAAATAAAAAAGCCCTTGCAGTTGGAGGTCATCAGAAAAACACAATAGCTATTGGGTTTGATGATAAGGCTTTTTTAAGTCAACATATTGGAGATTTGGAAACAGTTGACGCATGCAGGAATTTTGAGGAAGTAATTTACTCTTTCTTTAAACTTTATGATTTTGAGCCTGAAGTTGTTATTACAGATTTACATCCTAGATATTACTCTACCCAATGGGCTAAAGATTTTTCCCTAGAAAAAAATATTCCTTTAATCCAAATTCAGCACCACTATGCCCATGCACTATCTTTAATGGCGGAAAATCAGATAAAAGATGAGCCAATTTTTGCCGTTTGTTGGGATGGAACAGGGTATGGAGAAGATGGTAATTTATGGGGTGGAGAATTCCTTATAACTGATTACAAAGGGTATAAAAGGGTTTGCCATTTTGATTATTTTAAACTTATAGGAGGTGAAAAGGCAGTAAAAGAACCTAGAAGGGTTGCTTTATCTATGCTATATGAAGTTTTTGGAGAAAATCTACCTGATGTTCCAACTATTAAAGCCTTTAGAGAAAAAGAGATAAAGCTTTTATACAAAACATGGAAAAAAGGTTTAAACTCTCCTTTATCTTCTTCTGTTGGAAGACTTTTTGATGCTGTATCTTCTATTTTAGATATAAAACAGATTTTATCTTATGAAGGACAATCTGGAATGATAATGGAAAATTTTTATAGTTGGAATATTAAAGATTTTTATTCTTTTGAAATAACAGAAACCGTTAATTGGAAACCCACTTTTCAAGAAATTTTAGAGGATAAATCAGATTTATCGGTAAAAGTATCTAAATTTATAAATACATTGGCACATATAGTTATTGAAACATATAAACTGTATGGAAAAGGATTAAAACTGGGTTTATCTGGAGGAGTTTTTCAGAATAAACCATTAACAGAAAAGATTATTAGATTGGCGGAAGAAGAGGGTATAAAAGTTTTAACCCATAATAAAGTCCCTGCAAATGATGGGGGATTATCTCTAGGCCAGTTAGTTTATTCAAATATCTAATTCTAAACTCATTAGATACATATCTTCACCATCAATAATCTGGAGATTGTAGCCCTTACAGAAAGGACAGACAAATCTGTTGTCCTCTATAACAAACTCTTTATTACAGTCTTCGCATTTAGCCACTACATCCTGAATAATTATCTCTAAGTCAGCATTTTCACACATTGTTTTTTCTTTAAAAGTATCAAAGGCAATTTTTAAAAGATGAGGCTCTATACCTGACATTTTTCCAATTTTAACAATCACTTTAGAAACAGACTTAGCATTGTTCTGTATTGCATTCTGTTCTATCAATCCCATTAAGCTCTGAACTACCGAAAACTCATGCATTGTTAAGACTTTCCTTCAATCTATCTAAAATCTTTTCTATGATAGGCAAATAAACCTGTATTCTTCATGATAAGTGTGTGAAGTCATATTTCTGTCATCTATCATCTCAAGTAAAGTATAAGTTTCGTCTTCCTTTAAATATCCTGCTGAAAAAAAATCTTTGATACAGCCCTTTAGAGATTTACAATCAATACCTGCATGCTCATACAGGAAATTTTTTAATGTTTTCCACATTATTTTAACTGTAAATTCAAAACGCTGAATTGTCGAATCCCTGAAAAATGTATAATATTTATCTTCTCTATGTTTTAAAGTTTCTTCATATAATCTTTTTTCTAAAGCCATCTTTTACCTTTTTCTTTTATAGTTTTCCTTAAATATGGTGCATTTTTTAAATCTACTATATCTACTTTATAAGGAAGGTTGCTTTCTTCAAGTATATATTTTAATTGTGATAACTTTTTGTTTATATCTTTACTTGACTCAAATGCCAGATCTATATCTGAATGTGGTGTATTTTTTCCCTTCTGCCCGTGAGCCAAAGAGAAATATTTTTACATCTTCATCTTTAAAAAATTCTTTTAAAAACTGCTTTAAATCTTCAATTATTTTTATTTTTTTCGTTTTCATTTATATCTTACCTTAAATATTTATCAATAAAACTTTTACTATCAAGAATTTCTATATCATCGAATTTTAAATCTTTGTCATTAGTAATCAAACAATCGCATTTATATTTCTTTGCTAATAGATATTGGATATTATCTTCAAAATCTTTATTTTCTAATTTCAATGCTTCAAATAGTAGATTCGTATCTGGTGTGCAAATTTCCATTGTTTCCAGTAATAAAATTAAAAATTCTTTTATTTCGTTCTCTTTCTTTTGCTTTTTTGCAATGTAATCTATGTTTACCAATGTAATATCCGAGATATATCCTTCAAATAGTCCTACGTCTATACTATTCAAAATTATTGAGGCTTCATAGCTTCTTTCTCTGTCAAGTAACAAATCTAAAAGTATATTTGTATCTAAAAATATTTTCACTTTTAGTCCTTAACTATACTGTTATATTTTTCATCACTTGTTTTGAAATTTTTATCTAAAATTCCTTTAAATTTTGAAAATTTTCCTGCAGATAGCATATTTAGTAAATCTTCTTTTTCCTGACATTGGGAAATTAATTTTAAATATTCTTTGTAAGGAATAATTACTGCTTTTTTTTCTTTCTTTTTATTATCAATTATTAACGTGCTTTCATTTAGTATTTTTGTAAAATTCTTTTGAGCCTGACTTATGTTTAAAATTTTCATAACAAACACCTCAAGGATTATATATGTACTATGATAATATAAATTTACTTATTTTCAATAATAAATTATATGTATTTTCAGCAAATTCTTGGTAAAAGTTCACCAGCAGGTGGTTCCATTATTCTTTTTGAGCCGTAAGGGGATTTTAGGATTACTTTTCCTTTATAATCGGAAATTGCTTTTCCTATTATTTGAGCATCTTTTCCAAGTTCATTTTTTTTCATAACTTCTAAAGCTTTTTCAGCTTCATTTTCAGGAACTGCTAATATAAGTTTTCCCTCATTTGCAAGTGTATAAGGTTCAAGTCCAAGCAGTTCACAGAGCCCCTGAATTTCATCTTTTACAGGAATTTTCTCTTCTTCTATTTCTATTCCTATGTTTGATTGCTCTGCCCACTCGTTTAAAACTGCTGAAAGTCCCCCTCTTGTTGGGTCTCTCATTGCTTTTATTGTTATTCCTGTATTAATTAAATCTTCTACCAGTGGCCATAAAGAAGCACAGTCAGAAGATATATCTCCTTCAAGCTCTATTCCTTCTCTCTGTGCCATTACACAGGCTCCGTGGTCTCCAATTGTTCCAGAAACCAAAATAACATCTCCTTCTTTTATGTTATGGGCTGAAATTCCCTCATATACGATTTCACCAATTCCTGTAGTGTTTATAAAAATTTTATCTGCTGAACCTTTAGGAACTACTTTAGTATCCCCTGTAACTATCTGAACTTCTGTTTTTTTCATTTCTTCAGCCATAGATTTAACAATTTCTTCTAATTCTTCGAAAGGTAATCCTTCTTCTATAATAAATGAACAGCTTAAATATTTTGGTTTTGCTCCCATCATTGCAAGGTCGTTAACTGTTCCTGCAATGGCAAGCTTTCCTATATTTCCACCTTTGAAAAATATTGGAGAGACTGTAAAACTATCTGTTGTGAATGCAAGTTTTGAGTTTAAGTCTAAAACTGCTGCATCTTCCATACTTTCTAAAATTGGATTTGAAAAATATTTAAAAAAAAGCTCTTTTATTAGTTTTTGTGTTTCTTCTCCACCACCACCATGGGATAAAAGTATTTGTTTCATGGGCCATACCTCTTTATTCTAATTTTGTTATTTGAAATAATCACAATAGAATTATTTAAATCTTTTGTCTTAAGAACTTCTAAAGCCTTTAATGTTTTTTCCAATATTTCGTTAATCTTTAAATTTTTAAATCTTAAGATAATCCTTCCTGAAGAATCTTCTAAGGGGTAAGACAGAATATCCAAGAAGTCTGTATCGTAGGTAATTATTGTAAATTTATTCTTTTTTGCATAATCAAATAAAAATTTATCAGATTTTCCTTTAAGATTGCTATTCAGTACATATTTAGAGTTT
>JALVKE010000174.1 GCA_027028005.1 Persephonella sp.
AAGTAGCATAGACTTCTATAAATACTTCATCTTCTTTTTGTAAAATTTCATCACCATTAATAAATCCACTCGAACCATATTTTAATTCATCTTTTTTTTCTTCATGCAATATAAATTTAATATTTTCAATTTTTGGTAAGTTACTAATATCATTAAATTTGTTAGGTACACCTAAATATAAGTTACTATAATATTTATTATTAAATAATCCATTAGCTGTTAAAACCCTCTTTGATTCAGAATATTTTGTTCTTTCAGCTTCATCAGGTTCATGGTTTTTTTTATAAATAATATAATAGCATATTTTTACAAAATCTATTCTGTACAAAAAGCGGAGTTTTCTGAAACTCACTTCATGTACGATTCCGTTATACTCTATCGTTTTGTTTGATATAAATTTAATAATATCTTTTTGGAATTTTTGTGGCTCTGTTATCTTTTTAAGTGAATTAGTTTCTTCAATCAAATACAAAAATTCATTTTTAAATTTATTTAAAATAGTAGTTCTATCCATATTAAAATCTAACAAATAGATGATATTTCCTATTCTGTTTTGAATGTTTTGCAGTTTGAAAATTTTGCTTTGTACAACACTGTCAGTATTATATATTTTGCGTCTTATTGACATACCACCTTGATGCATGCGATATAGCAGTAATGGTTTATGTATATACGCAAATCCTGCTTCATTAAATGCTCGCCAGAATAAGTTTTGATCTACATTATTGTGGGTTACAAATATATTATCAATATCACCGTATTTATTTATAAGGTGTATATTGAAAATATAGCTTGCTCCAAAGATAGGTAAATCTTCGCTGTACATATGGGATAATGAAACTGTAGTCAGCTCAAAATTTTTATTGTATCTCAATTCATTATTTTCCAAATACGCATTTGATATATACAGATCTTTATTGTGTATCTTATGAAAATCGTAAACTGTTTGTAGCCTATCGGGCAGCGAAACATCATCTCCATCTGCTATTACGATATATTGTCCATCCGCCTTTTTTATGCAAAAATTGAAATTTAATACACTTCCAATATTTTTATCCCTTTTATAGAACTTCACTCTTATGTGACTCGGTGCGTTCGCTATCTCTTCTTCAATCACATTAACTGTCAAATCGCTCGAGCAGTCATCAGAAATAATCAATTCAAAGTTATCACGATATGATTGTGAAAAAATCCCACGAATCGCTTCTTTTATATACTTTTCATGATTGTAGGTAAGCATTATGATAGAAAAAAATATTTTATACTCCTTTATACAAAAATGGCAACTCTTTAAATACTTCATTAACAATTTTTTCAGTCATTTTGTCATTTTGCACAAAACAATATGTTTGATAAAATACATTCATCTTTTCTCGATAAACCCTTTCATATTCTTCTATATTTTTCAATCTATCCATCAATCTATCAAATGTATGTATTACCTCACCAGGGAGATCTTTATCGGTATCTAAATAGAAACCGCGAAGCTTAGAAACATATTTTTCATAATCATACATATAGAAAAGTATAGGTCTTTTTAAGCTGCCATAATCAAAAAATATAGATGAATAATCGGTTATCAAAATATCCGAAATAGCGAGTATTTCCGAAGTATCATCATATTGCGATACATCATAAACAAATTTGCTATATTTCTCAAAATTTAATTTATCTGATACGAGATGATGAAGACGCAGCAGAAGAATATATTCTCTTCCAAGTTCATCTTGCATACGATTTAAATTTAATTGTAGATTAAATGAGTACTCCCATTTGTTCCCTTTTCTTAAATCATCTCTCCATGTCGGAGCATACAGTATAACTTTTTTATCTTCTGGCAAAGACAGCTTTTTTCGTATTGCTTCGGCAGATTGTTGGAGGTTGTCTGTATAAAATATCTCATTTGCAGGATAACCATACGTAAGTACTTTTCCCTTGACATCAAAAGCCCTTTTTAATGTTTTTGCTGCAAATTCATTCTGGGCTAATAAATAATCCCAATTTCTCGATTCTTTCAAAAAATTTTCTCTTGCCTCTGCTTCTGGCCCCTCAACTTCAATATCAAGACCAAGTCTTTTCAGTGGCGTTCCATGCCAAGTATTTAAATAGATTGTTCCCTTTGGTTTGTAGGTAACAGTAAAGCGAATATTGTTTACCCAATATTTTGCTTTTGCTAGATACTCGAAGTATTCTTGACTTCCTCTGTGAACTTGCACTACATGTCCGGGTATATTTTTATGTGTTTCTTTTCCTTGGTATACCCATACTGCACGAAAAACTCTTTTTTGTTTTAACAACTCTTCATAGATATATTTTGGCTGAGCACCATAGATTTTTCCAAAATTACTTTCAAATATAATTAATTGATCGTCTTTTAAAACTGTAGAATCCAAATTCTTTATAATATTGCCCGTTTTTCCCACTGCGGCTTTTTTTCTTGGATATAAATTTAGACTCTTCTTTTTAATACTCATAAACTTATGTTTTAATAACCTTGTAGTATATTCTATTGCAAATTTATTTGCGCTGTCATTAACAATGCTGTTAACTATGAATTTCTGGACAGGGGTTAAATGTGTCATTTTGTCTAAATTAACTGTTGAAAAATACGGTTTTGTTATTTCTGCGAATTTGACAAGAGTTTTAAATTTCCTATTTTGTAATGTCCAAAAGATTCTGTTAATATTAAAATAATCAATAGTATCTATCCAATAGTTATACCCTCTTGCTTTTAATTCAAATTTCATAATTTGAATAGATTTTATTCTATCTCTTATATTCGATTCTTCATACATTCTATCTGTTATTGACTTGTTGACATTGTCTTCTCTCTGCCTCCAATAGTATATACTTTCAGGGAAGATTTTAATTCTTTTAGCTTCAGATAAAGCAATTGCCATAAAAGGTCTATCTGCATACAATAATGTTGCATCCATTTTTATCGTATTTTCAATCAGAAAATTTTTATTAAATAATTTTCCTAAATACATTCCATCATTCATGACTCCCGGCTTTTTATGCGCGATAAATATTTCTTCACTTTTAATGTATTTGCTATCGAATGATATTTCTTCCTTGTGTGGCCATTTTTTTACTATTTGTGTGATAAGTATATCAATTTCAACATCTTCATTAAAGATAGAATCTAGTGCTTTATCTAATGAGCCTTCAGCTAACCAATCATCGTTATCGACAATAGTAATATACTCACCTTTTGCAAAATACAGTCCTTTGTTGATTGTCGCGGCACCACCCATATTTTCTTGATGAATTACTTTCAAATTCTCATATTGTTGTGCTAATCTGTCCAAAATTTTTTTTGAATTATCAGGACTACCATCATTGATAGCTATAACTTCAATTTTTCTTTTTGTGTTCTTAAGGATACTAAGCAGGCAAGTTTCCAAATATTTCTCTGCCCCATAAACTGGAATAACACAAGAAAGTTCAATAAACTCATTTTTTAAGTATTCTTTGGTTGCAATCGATTTTATGATAAATCTCTGCAAAGGGGATAGATTAGTAATTTTAGATAGATTAACCTTTCTAAAATATTTTTCACTTATTTCAGCAAATTTCAATAAAAAATCCTGATCTAAATTGTAGTTATCCGGCATATTTTCAAATAACCTAACTATATTTAAATTATCAATTATATTGCTCCACTCTTTAGTTCCACGACTTTTTAAACTGCATTTTAAAAGACGGATCTCTTTGATTTTTTCTTCAATGTCATCAAAACTGAATTTTCTTTCTTTTACAGAGTGCTCGATCGATCCGAGCACCTCTGGTATTGTAGTTATCTTTTCTGCCTCTGCCATCGCTATAAACACAAAATACATCTCTGAATTTTTTAATTTCTCATTAAAATAAATTTCCTTTTCTACCAATAAATCTTTATCAAATATTTTCCCTATATAAAACAAATCATTCATGACTTCGGGCT
>JALVKE010000175.1 GCA_027028005.1 Persephonella sp.
ATATATAAGGAGTTTTGCCTATGCTAAAGTCTATGTTTGATAAATTAAAAAGTGGTTTAAAGAAAACAAAAAGTAATCTTATACCAACATTCAGCAGAACAGTTGATGATGAATTTTTCGATGAGCTGGAAATAGCTCTTTTAAAAGCTGATGTTGGAGTTAAAGCAACTGAAGAGATTATTGATTTTTTAAAAGATGAAGCTAAAAGAAAAAGAATAAAAGATGCAGAAAAATTAAAAGAATATTTGAAAGAAAAGCTAGCAAGATATCTTCAAAGATGTGCCGGAAAGCTTGAGCTTGGAGATGAAAAACCTGCAGTTATTCTATTTTTAGGTATTAATGGAAGTGGTAAAACTACAACTATAGGAAAGCTTGCGGCTCAGTTTACAAAAGAAGGAAAATCTGTTGTTCTTGCTGCAGCTGACACATTCAGGGCAGCAGCAATAGATCAGCTTGAAGTATGGGCAGAAAGGGCAGGAGCCAGAATTGTTAAACATTCACCTGGAGCTGATCCTGCAGCAGTTGTTTATGATGCTGTAAAAAGTGCTAAAAGTAGAGGAGATGATATAGTTCTTGTAGACACTGCAGGAAGGCTTCATACAAAAGAACATCTTATGAAGGAGCTTCAAAAGATTAAAAAAACAATACAGAAAGTGATGCCTAACCAGCCTGTGGAAACAATTCTTGTTTTAGATGGAACAATTGGTCAAAACTCTATAAATCAGGCTAAAACATTTAAAGAAGCTACAGATGTTACAGGAATAGTAGTAACAAAACTAGATGGAACAGCAAAAGGAGGCGCTTTAATTCCTATATGTCAGGAACTAAAGATACCTATTAAGTTTATTGGTGTTGGTGAAGGTATTGAAGATCTGCAACCTTTTGATCCTGAGGCTTTTGTTGAAGCACTAATAGAAGAGTAAAAAAGGGGCTTTAAAGCCCCTTGATTAAAAACTTCATTCTCTTTAGATTCTTTTGAATATTTCAAAAGCTGCGTAAAACATACATTAGACAACGATTTTCTGCAAAGTGATAATCAATTTTTAAATATAAGTTATCATTAATATATTTGAAATGTTTACAATTATTTTGGAGGTAAGTAGATGTCAGAAGAGATTATTGAAAGCAGAAAGAAACTTGTAGATGAGCTAAAGGAAAAGGGTATAAATCCGTATCCTCACAAGTTTCATGTTAGCACTACGTTAGATAAGATAAGACAAAAGTATGAAAAACCTGTTGATAAAGATAAAACATACTCTTTGAAAGGAAAAATAAAAAGGGTTTCAAAAAGAGAAGATAAGTATCTGATAAGATTTGCTGATTTAGAAAAACCTGTTGAGATACAGGTTTTAATCCCTCAATCAAAAGGGAAATTTGCACCTAATCAGGTTTTGATATTCACAGGACATTTAGATAGGTTAGATGGAAAGCTTACTCTCGTAGCTGAAGATTTTAAAGAGGAAGGAGAAGGGATACCTGTATATAAAGTAAAAGAGGAGTTTGATTTAGATCCTAACAGAGAAAAGGTTTCTGTAGCTGGTAGATTAATAGCTCTAAGGGATCAGGGAAAGGCAGCTTTTGGTCATATACAGGATGCAGACGGAAAACTGCAGGTTTATTTCAGGAAAGATACTCTTGGAGAAGAGAAGTATAAAGAGGCAATGGATTTACTTGATGTAGGGGATATTATTGGTGTTGAAGGAGAACTATTTAGAACTATGACAGGGGAACTAACTGTAGAAGTTAAAGATTTCAAACTTCTTGCTAAATCTTTAAGAGCATTACCTGAAAAATGGCATGGTTTAAAGGATGTGGAACAGAGATACAGACATAGATATCTTGACCTTATAGCAAATGCAAAAGCAAGAGAGATATTTAAGATCCGTTCTAAAGCTATAAGAAGTTTAAGAGAGTTTTTAGAGAGTAAAGGATTTATGGAAGTTGAGACACCAATTCTTCAAACAGTAGCTTCTGGAGCTATGGCAAAACCTTTTGTAACACATCACAACGCTCTTGATATGGATATGTATCTTAGAATAGCTCCTGAGCTTTATCTTAAGATGCTTGTTGTTGGTGGATTTAACAGAGTATATGAGATAGGCAGAAACTTTAGAAATGAAGGCATAGATACAACCCATAACCCTGAGTTTACAATGGTTGAGTTTTACGGGGCTTATTTAGATTACTACGATCTTATGGAACTAACTGAGGAACTTTTTAGAAAGATACTTATGGATACTCTTGGAACCCTTCAGATAACATGGGAAGGTCAGGAGTTAGATTTTTCAAAACCTTTCAGAAGACTTCCTTTCTTTGATGCATTAAAAGAAAAAACAGGAAAGGATAAAGAGTTCTTCCTTGATGAAGAAAAAGCAAGAGCCTTTGCAAAGGAGGTAGGCATTCCTAAAGCTGATGAGTTAACCCATTTAAAGATTTTAGACAAGCTTTTTGAACATTTTATTGAGGATGAGCTTATACAGCCTACATTTGTTATTGATTTTCCTAAGATACTGTCACCTCTTGCAAAAACCCATAGAAACGATCCTGATCTAGTTGAAAGATTTGAGCTTATTGTTAATAAACAGGAACTTGCCAATGCTTACACAGAGCTTAATGATCCTGAAGATCAAAGGGAGAGATTTTTACAGCAGTTAAAAGAGAAAGCTGCTGGAGATGAAGAGGCTATGGATATAGATGAAAACTTCCTTATGGCTCTTGAATACGGTCTTCCTCCAACTGGTGGAGAAGGTATAGGAATAGATAGACTCGTTATGATGCTTACAGACTCCCCTTCTATAAGAGAAGTTATTCTATTTCCAACTCTCAGACCTGAGAAAGAATAAAAAAGCCTGCTTTAGCAGGCTTTTTATTTTGTTCTGTTAACCTGCTCTCTCAATAATCTTTTTAAAATCTTTCCTGTAGCATTTCTAGGAAGCTGCTCTACTATATAAAAATGTTTAGGTATCTTATAACTTGCTAATTTATCCTTTAAAAACTCTCTGAAATCTTTTTCTGATAAAGGAGGAGCATCTTCAACTAACTGAATAAAAGCAACAGGGATTTCTCCATGAGTTTCATCTTTTTTCCCAACAACAGCAGAAGCATCTACATATGGGTGAGTATTTAAAACCTCTTCTATCTCCCGTGGATATATATTGATTCCCTTGGAGATAATAAGATCTTTTTTTCTATCTACTATGTAGATATATCCATCTTCATCTACATATCCTAGATCCCCTGTTAAAAGCCACCCATTTATCACTGTTTCTTCTGTTGCTGTATGGTCTTTATAGTATCCCTGCATAACATTATCCCCTTTTACTATAATCTCTCCTATTTCTCCTACTGATACTTCTTCCATATTGTCATTGACAATTTTTACCTCATAGTCAGGAAGAGGAGGACCAACAGATAGATCTTTTTGTTTTTCAGGCCTGTTTATAGATACAACAGGAGAACACTCAGAAAGTCCGTATCCTTCAAGTAGAGGAGTCTTAGGGAATTTTTTTCTCATCCTTTCTAATGTGGCTTTTGGCAGAGGAGCTCCACCTGATATGAAATATTTTATTCTGTGAAGCTTTGTAAAATACCAAGGAAGTTTTGCCTTTGATAAAGCATTGTAAACTTCTGGAACTCCCATAAATATAGTTACCCTCTTTAAAAGGGTCTGTTTAAGAATATTAGAGAAAGGCAAGATTGATTTTATAACAACCATAGGGCTTGCTGTATAAAGGGGGAGAAGAACAGTTGCTGTTAAAGTAAAGGTATGAAACATCGGTAGATAGACAATAAATCTATCCTTATGGGAAATATTTCCAAGCTGAACTATATTTTCTATATTGGAAAATATATTTCTGTATGAAAGCATTACACCTTTAGGTTTTCCTGTTGTTCCTGAAGTATAGATAATAACAGCAGTATCATCAATTTCTGCTTTTGGAGTAATATGTTCATAATCTTTTATCGTCAAACCTTCTTCAAAAGGAAAATTTTTTTCATTGTGTATTTTATATCCACCTACCCAAACAATCTTTTCAACAGAAGTATTTTCAAATATATCAACAAGCTCTTTCTCAAACTTACTCTGGGTTATTAGAAGTTTAGAATCACTGTGGGAGAGTATATATTCAATCTCATTCTTTTTTAAAAAAGTATTTATAGGAACAGGAACAGCTCCTAGTTTACCAACTGCTAAAAAACTGTATATAAATTCCTTTGAGTTTGTAAGAAGAATTGCTACCTTATCTCCTTTTTTAACTCCTAAAATGTCAAAGTATCTTGCAAGACTATCTACTTTTTCTTTTAATTCTTTATTTGTTATCTTTTTGTCATCCTCAAAGATAATAGGTTTCTTTCCATATTTTTTTGCATTTTTATCAATCACTTCATAAAAATTATTGTATATGTACTGAGCTACTTTTGTAGTCATACTTCCCTCTTAAAAACTGTATTGTAGTGAAACATTAATAAGATGTGCAGATAGATCTTCAAATCTACCATCTATCTTAGAGTTTTGAACATTTCTTTCAATCTTGTTGAAAAATAGATAAGCTATTCCTATCTCAGAATTACTTGTTATCTTATAAGAACCACCTAAACTAAATATCCAGCCGTTTGAGTCAGGAAGTTCAAAACCTAATGTTTTCTCAGGGATTGGAGTTTCATCGTAGGCTATTCCAAACATACCTGTAAATCTTTGATTGAAGGTATGAATAACCCCAAATCTGATTGTATCACTATCATGCCAGTTTTTTGGAATTGTTTTTCCTAAAGTACTTTCAACAGCAGGCTTATCAAAGTTAAAGTTAAGGTTCTTATATTTATTCCAGAACGTTCTTTCAAATGTTAACTCAAAGGTTGTGTTTGATCTTCTGTAAGAAGCTCCAACCCTCCACTCAGCTGGTAAAGGCACCTGAACAGTTCCCCTTGTCCCAAGAGGAAAAGGTTTTGCTTTTTTTGCATCATACAGATAACCTTTTGCATCACCGTGCACCTTTAGGTCTACCTTTGATCTGTATAAAGTTGATACTGTTAAAGAGGGGGTTATCCTTGCTGTTGCTGAAAGGGTATATCCAATTCTGTAGTTTGTATCTCCACTCATATTGAGTCTATAGATACCAGGGTATCTATACTTTATCTGCCCTGTTGCATAGACTGCTCTTAAAGAACCCCCTATAGAAAATTTATCAGAAACCTTTAAAGATGCAGATGTTCCAAACTCAAAAACTTTCAGAGTAAACTCCTCAGCTGTTGAGCGAGGTATCTGGGCTGACCATCTTTTTGACAAACCTGCCGGTGTTGTAAAGTACATCCCAAATCTTACATTAGATTTTGAAGGAAGAACCATATGGAAGTATGGAACTAGAAAATACTCCCTTTTTGTTTTTGCATCTGATATTAAAAATGTATTCATAACAGGGTCTAGAGCTTTTCCTTTAAAGGTTATCCTTGGAAGGTATATGTATCTTGATCCTATTTCTGTTAGAACATTGTTTTTTTCCTTTATAAAAACAATATTTGCTGGATTATAGTAAGCAGCATCTGCTCTGTTTGCACTAGAAAAATACGCTGCAGCAGTTCCCATTGAAACGTTAGACTGTTCAGGAATTTTATAAGCTGCTGCTAAAGAAGATAAGGAGATAGAAAAAGAGGAAACAACAATAAGGATAGATTTTTTCATATCAGAAACCTCCGATGTTTAAAGGAATAACATCATTCTAAAAGGGAAGTGTATTGGAAATCAATGATTGCGCTTGATTTTAAGGGAAAAAGATGGGGCTAAAAGCCCCATTGAAGATCTATTTATTTTGAATATACAGATTTAAAGTTGGATATTCTATTTTCTCTGCTTTTGCTCTAAATGGATATACACAAACATCTGTTAATGTTGTAGTGCGTTTTATAATGTAGTAGTTATCATTGTCGTTAACATCACCATCTCTATTAATATCATCATTGTCGTTTATTTTTCCATCCATATTGTAATCACATCTTGTCGATTCGCAGTTAGCAAAAGGAATATGCAAGTAATCTACTGTTTCCTGTTCTATAACATTTACATCTCTATAACAGTTATCGTTGTCAATAGCAACTGTTTTTATAGATGCAGGAGCTGGAGGATTATTACCTCTAAAGTTATCGTTATCTTCAACTACTTCATTTCCACCATTCATATCATTATCAAAGTTTCTAGTATGTTCATCGTTATCCATACTAGATAAGTAATTCATTAGACCCTGAGGACAATCTATAACATTATTTCCTTCTTTATCCGTAGAGCATATAATCTCTTTATTCTTTCCTTTTTCTAAAATTTCTATTATTGTTCCCTGCATATGATTAGCGTCTACAACTTTTGTATATCCAAATCTGTTCTCAAAGTCCTCTATTATATCTGTATTATCAGCCTGTAAAGCTTTAAAAGATTTAATTACACCATTTTCTAAAAATTCTTCATCATACATAGGTTTCATTCCCATTATCCAGAATTCTCTATGAAACATATCATTTCCAACGTGTACAGGAGCTAAAGCAACAGGTTCCGTTCCAAAAGCATTTTCAGATGTATCTGGACCCATAAACTGGTTAAGATATTTACCTTCTGTTATACAAGAATTTGGAGAAACACAACCATATTCAGCATCATTATCTGTGTTCATATCGTTACCTATAAACTCAACTTTATAAAAACTAATTCCAGATGGCCTTGTAAAATCTATGGACATTATATGGGGGCCTTCTGGTTTCGTTATATTGAAAGCAGAAATGCTTTCTGTTGAATCTGTTTTAATCTTATTAAAAACAATATTTTTAGGCTGATCATTTTCATCTACTATTTTCCATTGAGCTGGGGCTATTAGCGTTGTTATAAGGTTATTTTCTCCTTCTTTAATATCTGCAAATACTTTTACAAAATCCATATCATTACCTACGCAATATGTCTCTCCTGTATTGTTATCCTGTTCATAATGGTCTGTAGCTCTTACTTTTATTATAGCTTTTCCAGGAACTATATTATCTATAACTCCTCTTGGATTATCTGAAGTTAAAACAAGATGTTTATTTACAATTCCTTTGTGATAATTTACCTCAATACATCGAATATCATTATCAATGTATTGAGGTGCTATATCTCTTTTAGGAAATTTTACAGCAACACTTAAAGAAGCTGTTCCTAACAGTTCTTCATTTTCTAAGGAGCTACTTTCCCCTCCTGTCCCACATGCTGCAATAAAACCTGCAGCACTAACCAACAAAGCTGCACTTAAAAGTTTAATACCTTTTTTCATTATAAATACCCTCCTTTATTATTGAATAATAATATTGACACTTCCTGGATTACCGTAATGAACGGTTGTAGAGCTTTCAGAAATATTTACACCATCTGAAACTTCAAGTTTAATCTGTATATCACTCATAGGTTCAAAGCCTGTTAGATTCAAGATATACTCTTCACAGCTATGATTATCGTTATCTAACTCTCCATTTATATACCAGTTACAGGTGAGATTATCGTTATTTGGATCGGAAACTAAAGCATAAATTTTCACACTGTCTTCTTCTGTAGATACAACAGATTTTTCAGGCCATATGTATACCTCAGGGGGTAGATTTTCTACTTCTATAGAAACCTCTTCTGAAGAAACTGAGTTTTCCCCGTCAGAAAGTTCCCATCTAAATGTGCATACTTTAATTTGGGGATTACTAGGAATAGTAAACATCTCATATCCCTGATAGAAAAGATTTTCACCATGTTCTGTATATCCTTGATCTATAAGATTGTCATTTTCATCATAGCAGGTGTATTGAACTTTAGAGTTTACTGTTTCGCTGTCTAAATCATATGCATTTCCGTATATACCAACAGTATCTCCAGGTTTTACTATTGATGGAAGAACGTAGAAATATGTTATAACAGGAGGAAGATTTTTATTCTGCGGAGTTATATGTAAATAACCAAATTCTGTAGTTTTTGATTTACCTTTACTATCCTCAAGGAACAGTTGAATTTTGTAAGAAGCTTCTTTATCAGGTAATTGAGATGTATCTATACTTATGTTTGATTTTTCATAATTATACTGGATGCTCCCTGTATAAGATTTTACAAGGGTGTCGTTATCTAATAGATCTAACCTATATGTTATTGGTGTATCTTGTTCAAAATCCCAAGCAACTACAGTAGCATACACAGTGGATCCTCTTTTTGTTGCATATGTAGAAAGGTAAACATAACCTTCAGGAGGTTTATTTGTTTCAACAATATTTTTTAAGTAAGCAACTTTACCGTTATCGTTGTCCTCATCTAAATTAACTGTTCCATCTACTTTTGCATGTTTTATATTTTGGTAATCATATAAAACAGCTATAGATAGAGGAATATCACAAGGAACTTCTGTTTCAAATTTACCATCGTTATCTGTAAATAAACCTTTAAAAAAGTTATATACAGAAGTGTATACATTAACGGGAATATTTTTCTTTGGATTGTTATCTTCATCTATTACTCTTCCATAGAGTTTGCATTTAAGAGGATTTACAAGAGAAATAGTAATGATGTCATTATTATGAATAATCTTAGGAGGTGTTTTTTCTAAACTTCCTGAAAATGGATTTATATACTCTATATGTGATAGTGTACTATCACAGTACTTTAAGGTTTCTAATACCGCTTTTCCCTGATTTTCAGAAGTATAACTAGATACATATTCAATACACTCACTATCAGGCATAAGGTAAACAGGAACAGCTACAGGTTTATTTTCTTCATCTTTTGCTAAAACAGTAAATCTAATTTTATTAGAAGCAGGTTTTACATAATCAAGGTTTTTCCATTTTAATTCTGGATTTGTAACACTAACAACAACATATACAGGGTTTATATTGGTACATATATCATTTTCATTTAGTATTACACTGTTACCTTCACAGGAAACATCATCTAAAATATTATCTCCATTTACATCTACACAGGCTTGACTCTGTAAATTTGTAGAAGAACATTTAGGAGCATCTATACATCCATTAAAGATAATGTAATCCCACTCAGTATCTATAATATTTGGGTCCTCTCCAAAACGTTCATATTTAACGTAAGGAGAGGAAACAAATGTCCCTTCTCCAGCTTTTTCCCAAACCCCTTTAGATGTATTAAACGCATAAAATGTTAACTGAACTCCATTTTTATCTGGGTTTTCATCTAAAGATTTAACAGCATTTTTAATTTTTAAAAGCTGTTTACAGTCAACAAAACTGAGAATTCTATAGTACTCACCTCTATTTTTTGCTAGCTGAGGAGATATTTCTTCTACAAAAGGATTCTTCCCTGTTTTAGGATCTTTTATATCTAACGTAAAAAAACCTATTGACACAAGTTGCTTATTATCTTCTGTATACTCCCCTGGAAAGTTTTGATAATCATCAGGATTACTTGGTTTGTAGCTTTTGTATTCAACTAGTAACTTATTTGTATCAGCTTGTAGTTTTTTAATGGGAATAGCTAGAGAAAGTTCAAGCTTATCAGATGAAGACTTTGCTATACCATTTGATATATAAATATTTCCTCCTGACTTTTTATAAAAGTCAACCCTTACAGCTCTATTTTCTTTACCTGTAACAGAAATTTCTTTTATAGAAATAATTTTCTTTATAACAGGATCTATTCTTACATCTATCAGAAGATTTTTAAAATCTTCAGGGGAGTTATAATTTATGGTCTTTGTCCCAGGAGTGTAGCCATCAGCTGATACATTTATGACAACGGAACCACCGTTATTATCTAAACCAACGTTAATAGAAAACTTTCCATTTGTAGTTGTTATCGATTTTTTATCAATCTTATTTCCCTCTTTATCTATGGATATTATCTGGACTATAGAAGATAAAACCCCGACAGGATAATTCTTTATATCCTCTCCTATATGTATAAATCCAGAAATAACCGATAATTTCTTAGGTACTATTGGAGGATTATTTATAGGATTTTCTTCATTGGAACTTCCACCACCTCCACAGTTTAAACTAGCTGCTGAAAAAATAGAAATAACTGTAATCAAAGGAATAATTTTTTTTGAAAACATACTTTAAGCCCTCCACCAAATATATGCCTAAAATTTTTGTTTTTTTGCCTAAACTTAAAATAACTTTAAAAAAATCAAGTGTCAAATTTTTTTACAGTAATAGTTTTTTATTAATCATGTACTTATAGAGTTTTTACCTTTGTATTAATTTAGTTAACCTTAAAATTTTTATTTGATATTTTCGCATTTTTGTATTAATTTAACGTTAATTTAACATAAAAGAGGAGGAACATTTATGAAACATATTTTTAAACTTTCTACTTTTTTTATTCTACTGATTTCTCTTTTAGCATCTGCCTATACTCTAAAAGGTTCAACAAAAGGTTTTCCAAAAAAAGCTCCAGAGATAAAAAATCTTATAACAGATGAAGGAAAACCTTTTTCATTAAAGGATTATAAAGGTAAGGTTCTTTTAATAACGTATGGTTATACCCAGTGTCCTCATGTTTGTCCAACAATAACAGCTTTCTTGAAGCAGGTGGAAACACAGTTAAATAAAAGGGGGTTTAAAGGAAAGTATAAGATAATATTTATTACAGTAAATCCAAAAGACGACACAGTTGACAGATTGAAAGAGTATAAAAAAACAAGAGGATTTAATGACTGGATATTCTTGACAGGGAGCAAGGAAGATCTTGAAAAGGTATGGAAAAACTATAACGTATATGTTAAGGACAGAGGAACAATGGTGATGGAACATAACGGTCATAAAATGAAACACAGAATGATAGATCACACAGCAAAACTCACTATCATTGACAAAAAAGGTTATATAGTTGAAGAGTTTAAAAGTATGTATCTTCCTGTAAAAGACATCGTAGAAGATGTTAGCTATTTAATAAAAAAAGGAGATTAAATGGGTTTAACAGAGCTTCTTTTAAAAATGGCTCTTATAGGAGAAGAACCAGTTCTTCTCCTTCTCCTTTTTATGAGTGTTATCGCTGTTGCAGTTATCATTGAAAGATTAATATCTATATCTTCCCTAGAAAAAAGAATGCTTGAATATTCTCCTATTCAACTGAAACTTCAGCTAGAAAAGAGATTAGGGATTTTAGCTACTTTTGGAAATAATGCTCCTTTTATAGGTCTCTTTGGAACTGTTCTTGGAGTAATGAAAGCATTTCACGATCTTGGAGTTTCTAATGAGTTTGGAATAAGAGTTGTTATGGAAGGCATTTCTGAAGCTCTTGTAGCAACAGCTTTAGGTCTTTTTGTTGCTATTCCCTGTGTTATGTCCTACAACTTCTTTGTAAGAAAGATAAAAAAGATACTCCTTTTGTATGAAGAGAAGAAAAATCTTCCCCCAGAGATAGAGGAATGAAAAAGCTGATAGATGACAATGAAAAAGAGATATCTGAAATAAATATGACTCCCTTTGTTGATATTGTTCTTGTTATTCTCATTATATTCATGGCAACAGCAACATTTATTGTTGAAGGAAAGATACCTTTAAATCTACCAAAAGCTGAAACCTCTGAAGCTAAAGAGATAAAAGAGAGTAAGATAGAGATATCTATAAAAAAAGATGGAACCATTTATATTAACGGCAAAAAAATTCAGAAAAAACAGTTAGAAAAACAACTAGAGAACTTAAAGAAAAAGGAAACGGTTGTAGTGCTAAGAGCTGATAAAGATACACCTTTTGAAAATATTGTTTTTGTTGTTGATAAGTGTAGAAAAGTAGGTATTGAAAAGTATTTAATAGAAACAGATAAGGTTCAAGAAACATCTTGAAAAGATTTTATGAAGATATAGGACTTATTTTTATAGGATTATTTATTTCCCTTGCACTTCACGTTTCTATATTTGCATCCTTTTATCTTATTAAAGAGAAAGAAAAGCCAAAGAAAGAGGAAAAACCTATATACATATCCCTTATAAAAAAAACTGCATTAAAAAAAGAGAACGTTCCAAAGAGAAAACTGCCAAAGGGGGAGAAAAAACCACATATAAAAAAGGTTCAAGAACCTATAAAAAAGAATGTTGTAAAGAAAAAAATTAAAAAGAAGCTGAAAAAAAAGATAGTTAAAAAGAAAAAACATAGAAAGAAAAAAATAGTTAAAAAAAAGGTTGTTCATGTTAAAAAAACTAAGAAAGTGGTAAAAAAAGAGCCTAAAAAAGTTATAAAAAAAGAGGTCAAAGAAGCTAAAAAAGAGAAGAAAGAAGAGGTAGTGAAAGAAGAAAAAGTCGAAAATAAAACAGTTGTAGAAAAAGGAAACAAAACACAATCTCAAAACAGCTTTTCTCTAGCTGGATTAAAAGGGAAAAGCAGTGTATTTCAGACAGGAGAGGAAATAAAAGAAGTTAAAGAAAAGCTTTCTGAAGAGGATATATGGAAGTATATAAAAGATTTAGAGAGATACCTTAATAACTTAGCTAAAAGAAAGGATCTTTATCCACCTATGGCAAAAAGACTTAGACTAGAGGGAAGTTTAACAGTTAGATTTACTATAAGAAAAGATGGTTCTGTAGACGAAAAAAGTATAAAAATAATGGTAAGCAGCGGTTACAGTATTTTAGACAAAGGAGCTGTAAAACTCATAAAAAAATATGTTCCTCTCTTTGCAAAAAAAGAAGGAAAAAAACCTCCTAGAGACAACCTTGTTGTTGAGCTTCCAATAGTATTTGAGATTGTATACTAAAGTTCCATCTTTGAATATATATTTAGGCTTGTTTATACAAACTTAAATATTAATTTTTTGCAAGAAAAAACATTTAAAGATTTCACTCTGTTAAATTTTTTAGTTCTATCTGTTTTTTCTTTACGTAATCAAGAATTATTTCCTCGTATCTTGTTGATAGATCAGTGAACTTAACTCCAAAACATGTATGATCTTCCATCTTTACTTCTCTAACTAACTCTATTTTTGAATTTATTGTTATATTTTCAAGTTTAAATTTTAAAGAAAACTCTGCTACTTTTTCATCTTTTATCTCATTAACTTTATCATTATTAACACATATAAATGCACCACCGGCACTAATATTTAATATATCAACATCTATCCAGTGTAATTTTTCTAAATCATTATCATATTTTTTTAGTATTCCAAGTTTCCCAGGTATAGATACAGATACTCTAGCATGTTTTCTTCTTTGAATCCTTTTAAGATTTAGACTGTGAGGTATTTTGATAATAACTTTACCATTATCCATATATATACCTTCTACAGTACTTTCAAACTTGTAGACAGCATCATCAGGTCTTATAAATGTTACCTCCACATCGCTATCTAAAAATTCTTTATGAATTCTATCTATATCTGATAGATGCCAATACATATATTTCTCATCTTTATCGTGAAGTATACCCTCTAATGAAAGCATATTTTTTAATATCGTTATTATTCCTTTTTGAAGTACTTCAATATCCTTCGTTGTAATAAGTGGAAGGAATTTTGATTTTTTAGAAAAACCAAGTTTCTCTCTAATTTTTTTTATAAATTCATTATCAACTTCTTCATTAGTTTCTACATAATGGTGTATTGTTTTTTCAAATACAGGTTTTAACTTTAACATAAGGAGAGGATCCTTATGTTTTGATGCTAACTTATATAGAAAGTTTGCTTCTTCCTTAGTTAATCCTTTTGATGTAGCTATTTTGAAAAATTTGTTTTTTATGGAGTTTCCCCCAAATAGATTTTTTACAATAAGAAAAACTATAACTAAGATAACCAGAAAAGCTAGAATAAAAAATATAGTAGTTAAATCCACGCTAGATTGAGTTTCTTTAAACGATGTTATAGCTTCTTGCGCTCGGTCTTTCAATTCCCCTTCCTGTATTTATCTTCTTAAGTTAATAAATTATAGTCTGATAAACGTTAGAAAACCATAGAAAATCTAAAAAGTTTTATTCTCCTACACCTTACAAAGTGCCTTTGCTTTTAGTTTATTTCTACATCTGTAACTTTATACTGCACATGATCATTCTTTTTGTTAAAATTCAAAAAAATACAGTAGGTAGTAAATGAAATTTGGAGTTGTTTTATCTGGTGGAGCTGTTAGAGGATTGGCTCATATAGGTGTTTTAAAGGCATTGGAGGAAAAGGGTATATATCCTCAGTATATATCTGGTTCAAGTGCAGGAGCTATTATTGGTGTTTTTTATGGGGCAGGGTATTCACCTAAAGAGTTAGAGGATATAGCTTTAAAAACAAATGTTTTAGAATATATAAAACCAAATATACCCCCAAACAGGGCCTTATTTTCTTTAGAAAAAATGGATTTATTTATAAATAAGTACATATCTAAAAAGGATTTATCTGAGCTTGAAAAAAAAGTTTTTGTATGTGCTACAAATCTAAATTTAGGTTTTCCTGAATACTTCTCTAAAGGAAATATCTCCACCCTACTGTCAGCTTCTTCAGCTTTACCTTTTATCTTTTCTCCAGTAGAAATAGGTGATTACACATATGTAGATGGCGGAATAACAAACAATCTTCCTGTGGAACCTATAACAAGCCTTGCAGACTTTAAAATTGGCGTTGATGTAAACCCTTTAGGTGCAGAGATGGATTTAAATAATCCTATAAAGATCTTAATAAGAAGTTTCTTCCTATCTATTCGCTCAAATGTAGATGTTAGAAAATCTTACTGTGATATTTTTATTCAGCCTGAGCCACTTTTAAATATAGGTCTTTTCTCTACATGGAAGATGAAAGAGGCAATAGAAATAGGATACAGTTATACAAAACAGGTACTAAAGAAGTATCCTAATCTATAGGAATAACCTTTAGAAAAAGATCTCCTACATATCCCTTTTTATCTTTATAGCCTCTGCCTTTTATTCTCAAGATTTTCTCTGATTTTATATCTTCGGGAATTTCTATGCTTAACATATTTCCTAAAAAGTGGTGTATAGAGATTACATCTCCTTTTTTTAAATCTTTTGAAGAAGAATAAACAGTTTTATAAATATCTTTACCTTTTAACTGGAAATCTTCCTCTTGAAACTTAACAACAAGGTATAAATCTCCATAATCTCCACCGTTTTTTCCACAGTGTCCACCACCTTTAATCTTTATGTGATCCCCTTCTTTTATTCCCTCAGGAATTTTAAATGTTTTTCTTGTCTCTTTACGAATATATCCTTTTCCACCGCAGCTAACACATGGATTTAATACCTGAAAACCTTTACCTTCACATTTAATACATGGAATTTTTATAAAACCTTTTTTAATTAATCCTTTTCCAAGACAAGATTTGCACTCTTTTACAATAGAGTTTTCAGTTACACCTGTCCCTTCACAGATAGAGCATTTTTCTTTTCTTGTATAGTAGATAGTTTTTTTACTTCCTAAATAACCTTCTTTTAAGGATATAAAAACTTTTTTGTATATATCCTTTCCTCTCTTTTTGACAGGCGTATAACCAAGGGCATGGTATACCTTTGAAAGAGCGTTATCTAAGAGAGAGATTTCCTTTTGAAGTTTTATATCGTATTTCCTTCTTTTTTCAGGGTCTATAAGGGTTTCGTAGGCTAATATGATTTTTTTGAAAAATTCCTGTGAACCTTTGTTTCTATCAGGATGAAATTTTTTAGCTTTCTCTCTAAAAGCTTTTTTTATCTCTTCTGGAGTGGCATCTCTTGCCACTCCAAGAATTTTGTAAAAATCCATTATGTTATTTCTTCTCTTTCCTCAGGGGGAATTGCAACGATAACTTTGGCTGGTCTAATAACTTTACCTTTATACTTGTATCCTGTTTGAACAACTTTTACTATCTCATTTGGTTTATGCTCCTGGGAAACAACTGTTTCAAGGGCTTCATGCTCCTGTGGATTAAACTCTGCTTTTTCTTCTATCCTTTCTATACCGTGTTCCTGAAGAAATCTTACCAACTGGTAGTGGATCATCTGAACCCCTTTTATAAATGCATTTATATCTGTAGATGTTTTTGCACTCTCTAAAGCTTTTTCAAAGTTATCAACAATCTCCATAAATCCTTTTATGATTCTTAATGCTCCCTCATCTTTAGCTTCCTCTTTCTCTTTCCTCATTCTTATCTTGTACGTTTCAAACTCCTGTTGAAGCTGTTGATATAGAACACTTAACTTTTTAGCTGCTTCTTCTGTTTTCTCCAGTTTCTTCTTTATCTCTTCAAGCTCTTTTTCAACTTCCTCACACTCTGACTTCCTTTGTTCTTCCTGTTTCTGAGTTTCTTCCTTCTTTTCTTCTTTTAATTCTTCGTTGTTTCTTTTCTCTTCCATGGTTTTATGTTAACCTCCAAATTCTTAGCTTATTTTTATAATAAAATATGATTTTGCAAATGAAGATTCAACAATTTTAAGAGTGTCTGTTCTTTAAGTCTTTTATATTAAAAACTACCGGTTCAGTGGAGCAGCAGCTTTTCATGTTTATATTCATTTTATTAACAATCTCATTGTAAGCCTCTATGAATGTCATAACCTCTCCACCAAAACCTTTTTTAAACTTCTCTGCATCTTCTCTTGAAGCAAATGGAATAACACTAGGACTACAGCAAGGAATAGCAGAACTTCCAACAACATAGTAAGCATTTAATGCACTTACAGGATTTTCTGTTATAAAGTCGTATGTTAAAGCTGTTACCTCTTTATCCTCAAGCTGCTTGTGCATCATTAGACCACAGTGCTCACAGCAGGTTTCTATTGTTTGATTGTCTACTGTTATTTTATACGGATGTGCTCTTGTTATAGGTTTTTCACATATAGGACAGTTAGGAACTTTAACAATCTCCTTATCTTTTTCTGTATTAAGGAGGATTGCTCCATGCTTTCTCTTTATTAAACCTGATTTTTCAAGCTCTTTTATCTCTCTGTATATAGTCATCTCAGAAACGTTGAATATATTACTAAGTTCTTTTGCTGTTATTTCCTGTTTTTCCTTTAGTATCTCAAGGATTTTTTCCTTTCTTTTCATGGTTAAAACCTCTTATTAAAGGGTTCCTTTTGTTGAAGGAGTATCTTTCCTTCTTGGATCTATAGATACTGCCTCTTTTAAAGCTACAGCGAGAGCTTTAGTTAAAGCCTCAGCTATATGGTGGAGATTTTTTCCTGCAAGAGCTTTTAAATGCATTGTTATTCCTGCTGAAAGGGTAAAGCCTTTAAAAAACTCTTCCATAAGCTCAAAATCAAACTCAGTTATCTTTCCTCTGTATCCTAAATCATCATAAAAAAGAAGAGGTCTTCCTGAAAGGTCTATAGCACACATTGCTAAGGCTTCATCCATTGGAATAATAGCATGACCAAATCTCTTAACCCCTTTCTTATCTCCTAGAGCTTCCTTTACTGCCATTCCCAGGACAATACCAACATCTTCTACAGTATGGTGATGACTAACATGCACATCCCCTGAAGCCATAACTTCAAGGTCTATAAGAGAATGCTTTGAAAATGTTTCAAGCATATGGGATAGAAAACCTATGGGAGTATCTACGTTATACTTTCCTGTTCCATCAAGATTAACAGTAAGTTCTATCTGAGTTTCCCTTGTTTCTCTCTTTACAGTAGCTTTTCTCATTCTTAACTCCCTTTTGATTCTTGAAGTTCTAGTAGTTTTGAACCTCTCATATCCTGTCCCTTCACAGGAAGAATCTCACAAACTTCTGAAAGTCTAGAAGCTATAGCACTTCCCATCCTTTCCTCTAAACTGTCCTCAAGTTCATCTTCATTTTTACTTTTTAACTCAATGTTAGATGTAATAATCATAGGTTTTAAATCATTATATCTATTTATTATTATGTAATGGAGTATATCTCTTGCCCAGTCTGAAAGTCTTTCTGAACCTAGATCATCTAAAACTAAAACTGGTGTGTTAACAACTTCTTCTAGTATCTCCCTTGAGGACTCAGAACCTTCAAAAGATGCTTTAAGTTTAAAAAGTAAGGATCTTGTATCGTAGAAAAGACCAACAATATTTTTTTTCAAAAAAAGCTCCCTTAAAAGAGCAACTGCTAAATGAGTTTTTCCAACTCCTGGTTTTCCAACAAGGAAAAATCCCTTCCCTTTTTTGTATTCTTCAAGAATTATATAATCTTTTAATCTACTTATTATAAGATGGTGCTTATACTTTTTATTGACTATAAAATTGTTAAAGTTTTTATCCTGATATCTTTTTGGAATATTCATTCTTCTATATATAGAAGAGGATATACTTTTAAACTGACAGGAGCATTTTTTTACTCCTCTTTTTACCTCAACCCACCCTGTTCCTTTACATATAGGACAAACATTTTCTTTAGATTTCAATGATTAAACCTCTTATATAAGCAGTGGATAGCTTATATATTATAAATAAATGAGAATTTAACAAGATTTTAACATAGAGAAAAGATAAAAAGGGAAAATTCCCCTTAATCCTGTTGATCTTTTGCCTTATCTGTAAAGATACCGTAAAAGATCTGTTTTATAAATACATCTGGATTATCTATTATTGGTCCCTCTTTTTCTAAAAGGGTATAGGTAAAAACCTTTGCCTGAATAGAGCCTATAAAAAATAAGGATGTATCTTCTGGATCAAGTTCCGGTCTTATACAACCTTTTTCCTGTCCTTCTTTAACTATCTTTGAGATTTTCTCCTTATACTTTTCAACAAAGCTTTTTAAAATCTGTGAAAACTGTTTATCTTCAGATCTTGATAGTTCGAAACAGAGAATAGGAACAGCTCCTTTTGTCTCTTCTAAAACTTTTATATGCTCTCTAAGCAATATTTCTAAAATCTCTCTTGCATTTCTTCCTTTTTTTATAGCCTCATCTGCACTTTTAGAGCATCTTGATACGTATCTATTTATTATCTCAAGGATAATGTCATCCATAGATTTAAAATGTTTAAAAATAGCTGCATCTGTTATTCCAAGTCTATCAGCAATATTTTTTGCAGTAAATTTTCTTAGCCCTTCTTTTACAATTATCTCTGCTCCAACTCTTATAATCTTCTCTCTTGTAGGTAATGAATCAAAATCTTCTGTAATCATTCTTCTTCCTCCATAATAATCATGTTACAAAACTCTTTTAGAGGGACTACAGCTCCAGCTGCATGTTTATGACCTCCACCACCTAATAACTGAGCAAGCTCAAGAGCATTTGGATGCTGTCCTTCACAGCTTCTAAAACTAAACTTTACTTTATCTCCACTTATATTAAAAAGGGCTACTGCTTCATTAAACTTTGTAGAAAGAATATTACCTATCTCAGACTGGAAAAGATTTGTATTAAATCCTTTTACTATGTAATCTCCTATCCTTATCTTTGTCTCTTTTGCCTTCTCTATAAATCTATTGATAAGATAATCTGTATACTCTGCTAAAAGTTTTCCTTTTTCTATAATTTCAGAGATATCTTTGTTAAAAAGCTCTTTTATTTTATCTGGCCTGTTTGTGAGAAGAACAAGATAGGTGTTTACATACTTTGTTAGCTCTCCATACTTCCACGTCCATATATCTTTATCTTCAACATACTTGATAATATCTGGTATATTCTTGTCTCCGTAGAAGTATATCCATGTCAAGGATGCCCCTGAACGGTTGTTATCAAAAACATACTCAAGATTTTTATACTCTTTAGAAAGCTTTTCTAAAAGATCCTTCACACCTATATGGTGATCTATTATCACCACCTTTTTTGCTATAGATAGAAGGGTCTTCAGATCTTCTTCCTTTAGAGAAAAATCAACAATGTAAACAACAGTATTTTTATCAACAACATCAACAATTTTTTGAAAATCTTCTTGTTTATAACCGTGTTCTAGAGGAAATAAAATACAATCAGGGAACTTTGTTAAAAGCACTGCTGCTGCAGTAGTTCCGTCGGTACAGTTTCCATGATAAATACAAACAACCTTCTCTGCCATTTCTATCCCCAGCTTCCCACATTTTTAGTAAGAAAATATTAACTAATTTTCCAAATATTTTAAACTAAACCTGAAAGTTTTTTCTTTAGAAATTAAAGTAACTATCTGTTAACAAAAATCTATTAAACTAATAAGTAATAATTCAAGGTTAAGCTTAAGGGATATAATGAAAAAACTTTTAACTATTTTTGTCTTAATAGCAGTTTTTGTATCTCTTTCTTATGGGGATAATACACACATAAGAGATATAACTACACAGATACAAAAGTTGATTAACGAGGTAAAAATAGCCCCTCCTTCAGAAAGATATAAAAAGATGAATCAGTTAAAACTTCTTATAAAAAAGTTAAATAATGAGGAAAGAATAAAAATAATGAAAAAAATTCATAAACAGCTTCATAGTTCCCATGAGAGGATGAACAGAGAATATATGCATAAACATTACCAGGAGCATTTTTCCCATAGGGAACATATGGAAATGAGAAATATGAGAAAACATCATGAAGAAAATATGAGAAAAGAGATGCATGATAAAAGGAAGAGACGTTGGGGTGATAGGGATAAAGGCAATAGGAATAAAGGAGAACATAATAGACCTTGGAATCATTTTAGATAGGGAGGGTAAATGCTTCGTATCTTACTAATATGGTTACTTGCTTTTAACCTTGCTTTTGGATATGTAGATGAGGATTTAGATGGAGTAGATGACTCTGTAGATAAATGTCCTGGTACACCTTTTGATGTATTAGTTGATGCAGATGGCTGTCCACTGGAGGAGAAAGGTAATTTTTATATAAAACTCTCTTCCTCTTATTCCATAGATGAGGGGGATAGTTCTTTAACATCCTATATTACCGTTTCATACTCTAGAGATAACTGGTATTTTTCCTTAACTGGAAGTTATATTTTCTCTTCAGAAGAGATAAAAAATGAGATTGGGGATACGTATATTTTTGGAAGTTACTTTTTTAGCTGGAGAAGTATTTACACTCAGTTTGGAATAAGTTTAAAACTACCTACATCCAAAATCTCTAAAAAGATAGATTATACCCCCTCTATTTTGACAGATATATATCTAAACTCTTTTGATATCTTCTTTTATGGAGATTATACATTTACAGATGAAAAAGGATTAAAAAACAGTTATCACCTATCTATTGGTTTTGGAAATCAGTTCACAGATAGGCTTTACACTAGCTTATCCTTTGACTACTCTCAAAGTAATATTTCTGGATATGATGATGAGAAGTATATATCTGTTTATGCTATCTATGACATTACAGAAAAGTTTTTTACTTCAATTCTTTACAGCTACGGTTTAAATAAATCAGCTATTGATCACAATATTTTTGGAAAGATAGGATACAGGTTTTAAAAAATGGCAAGAATACTTCTTATTGAAGATGACTTGCTTCTTGTTGAAAGTTTGAAGGCTTTTCTTGAATACAGCGGATTTGAGGTTGATATTGCAAGAAGCTATGAAGAGGCTGCAGATCTAACCTTTGAAAATACGTATGATCTATACGTTATAGATATAAACCTTATTGATGGAAGTGGCATTGACTTTCTTAAAGATATTAGAGGTGCAGAGGATAAAACCCCTGCAATATTTATAAGTGCTATAAGAGATGTTAATACAATAGCAAAAACCTTCGAGATAGGAGCAGAGGATTACATAAAAAAACCTTTTGAACCTGAGGAGCTTCTTATAAGGATAAAAGCTAGATTAAAGAAAGTAGAAAAAGAAGGAGATATCTCTTACAAAGATATAGTTATAAAAGACAGTAGAGTTTTTAAAGACGGAAAAGAGATAGAGATAGGCACAGTTCTTAGAAAGATCCTTGAGAAACTAATTAGAAATAGTGGAAAGGTTGTTCCTAAAGAAGATTTAATGGATCTTCTTCAAAATCCTTCTGACCTAGCTTTAAGGGTGAATATCTCTAAACTGAAGAAAAAACTAGGAATAGAGATAAAATCTGTAAGAGGAATTGGATATCTAATAGAATGAAAATTTTTAAAACAAGATATGAAAAAGAGGCTTTTTTAAAAAGTTTCCTACTTTTTTTTCTCTCTATAGAGTTTTTAGTTTCAGTAATCCTGTACTTTCACTACAGTGAGCTTATTCACTCTTTTAAAGACAAGATATCTCTAGAGATGAAAAACTACAGCTATACCTTTGAAGGTGATAGATTTAAAGTGGATTTAGAGAAAAAAAATCCAGATAGAGCCTTTTACCAGCTTTATGAAGATAATGATGAGTTTTACATTCTTGTTCCTATTCCTTTTGCAGAAAATGAGGTTTTTAAGATCTCATATCCAAAAAAGGAGTTTTTAGATCATATAAAAACCTACCAAAAAGAGGTTATAACGGAATTTCTTATCTCATCCTCTATTGTTATCATTATATCTCTTATTTTTTCATACATCTCTATAAATCCTTTAAGAAAGTCTATATCCCTTATTGAAGAGGTTACAAGAGATATTATCCACGACATAAATACGCCTATTTCAAGTATTTTGATAAATCTTAAACTCCTTAAACTAAAGTATCCTAGTGAACCTGAGATAAAAAGGATACAGCTAGCAGTTAAACAGCTTTCCTATCTGCATGAAAATCTAAAAACATTAACAGAGGGAATAAAGATCCATAAAGAAGAGATCAATATAAAGGAAATCGTAGAAGAGGAACTAAAGATCTATGAAAGCCTGTATCCTGATATAGAGGTAGAAAAGCATTTAAAGGATGTTTATAAAAAACTTGATAAGAAAGCTTTAAAAAGGGTTATTTCTAATATTCTAGGAAATGCTTTTAAACATAATCTCTCTAAAAATGGATGGATCAGGATTTATCTAAATGAGAACTCTCTAGTAGTAGAAAACTCTTCAAAATCTGTAAAAAATCCTGAAAAAGTTTTTGATAGATACTACAGGGAAGGACAAAGAGGTCTTGGTCTTGGTTTATCTATAGTAAAAAGATTATGTGATGAGATGGGATGCAAAGTTACATTTAAGGCTTTTGAAGATAGAGTAAGGATTAAGATAGATTTTCCCCATTGAAACCCTCTTTTTTCTTGTATAAATTTTATGTTTCTTGCGAAAAATTTAAACGAGGTGATTTTAATGATAGATACCCATGCACATCTAGATATGATTAAAAATGAAGAGGATGTGAAAGAAAGTGTAGAAAAGCTTGATTATATAATCACAATTGGCTGTGACAAAGAGGAGATATATAAAGCTGTAGAACTTTCAAAAAAATATGATAATGTTTATGCTTCTATAGGATTTCATCCTTATGATGTTAAAGATATAAAAGAAGAAGATATAGAAACTTTAAAAAAACTAGCTTTAGAAAATGAGAAAGTTGTAGGTATTGGAGAATGTGGTTTAGACTACTACAGGGATATAACTCCAAAAGATGTTCAACAAAGATTTTTTGAAAAACAGATAAATCTTGCAAAAGAGCTAAACCTTCCTCTTATTGTTCACTCAAGAAGTGCAAATGAGGATACTGTAAAGATACTGGAAAAATATGCTCCTTATCCGGCTTCAGGAATAATCCACTGTTTTGGTGGAGATATTCCTATGATGGAAGCCTGTGTGGATATGGGATTTTATATCTCCTTTGCTGGAAATGTAACGTATCCAAAAGCTGATAATCTTAGGGAAGTGCTAAAGAGAGTTCCTTTAGATAGACTTCTCTTAGAAACAGATAGTCCTTTTTTATCTCCACAGAAAAAAAGAGGAAAACCTAATAAACCTTCCCATATATTCTATACGTTAGATTTTGTAGCAGACTTTTTAGGTATTGATAAGGAAGAATTAGAAAAAATAACAGATGAAAATGCTTTAAGGCTATTTAATAAAATAAAACAGCCTCAGCATAGTTAAAATATCTTTTATAAACCAAATTTTGAGGTGATTAATCATGGAGTTTAAGGAAAGTGATCTGCCAGGTATTGGAAGAAAGTTTTCTATTATCACATCAAGTGGAGATAAGATAACTGTTATTGTCCATGTAACAGGAAAGAGGGAAGTTTTTGTCTTTGAGCCTGACGATTTTGATGAGCCTACCTGCGATGTTGTTATGACAGAAGAGGAAGCTAATCAGCTTGGTTCTGTTTTAATGGGAGCATACTTTAGACCTGAGCAGGAGAGAGAAAAAGAGCTTCTTTTAGAAAATCTAGCTATAGAGTGGCTAAAAGTCCCAGAAAACTCTCCTTTAGCAGGTAAAACAATAAAAGAGGCTGAAATTCGTCCTAAAACTGGTGTTACTGTTATAGCTGTTATGAAACCTAATCAAGAAACTATTGTTAACCCAAATCCTGATGTAAGGATTGATGCTGGAGATACGGTAGTTATTGTTGGAACAAGAGAACAGGTGGAAAAGTTCATGGAGGAATTTAAAATAAATGGATAGTGAGCATCAGATATCATTTCTACTTCTATTTGGATTTTTAAATCTCGCACTATTTGCAGCTGGATACTTAGGGAAAATACTACGTTTTCCTGCAATATTTTTCTACATACTGTTTGGAATATTCTTAGGAAAGTTCATTCACAAAGCTGAAGCTATAGAAGTTTTTAGTGAGATTGGGATTGTTCTTCTATTCTTCTATCTAGGTCTTGAGTTTAATATTGATAGGGCTATTCAAACAGCAAAGAAAATATGGTCTATTGGTCTTATTGATTTTGTTTTAGGTTTTGGAATTGTATCCCTTGCTATGTATCTTATGGGATTTGATGCATTTACATCTTTATTAACTGGCGGCGTTGCTTATGCATCATCTTCTGCAATAACAACAAAAATCATTGTTGATAACCATAGAATAGCAAACCCTGAAACAGAGCTTATTTTAGGTCTTATGGTTTTTGAAGATATTATTGCTCCTATTTTACTTGCTATTCTTTCTGCTTTTTCAGCTGGAGGAGATTTTACTCCTTTAACAATTCCTGTGATACTGATGAAAGTTGCAGCTGTTTTTGCTTTTGCTGTTGGGGTTGCAATGCTTTTTAAAAACTATATAGCTATGTTTGTTGATACATTTATTGAGGAAGAGATCTTTACCCTCTTCTCTTTAGGAGGTCTTATATTCTTTGCTGGTGTTACACAGTATATAGGTTTATCTGAGGCTTTAGGAGCATTCTTAATGGGAATGATTGTTTCTGAAAGTGGAAAAGCTCATGATATCGAAAAGGTTATGTTTGCTATAAGAGATTTAGCTGTTGCTATATTCTTCTTCCTCTTTGGAGCAGGCATTGAGTTTTCCGGAGAGTTTAGCAGTAAGATAATAACAGCTTTAGTTGTGGTTGTAATTCTTTCTATCATTGGAAAGTTTTTAACAGGTTATATAGGTGGCCTTATTTATGGTCTTTCTAAGAAAAAAGCTTTTGAAACAGGACTTTCTATAATAAACAGAGGTGAGTTCTCTGTTGTTATGTCAAAGTTTGCACACCCTAAGTTTATACCTTTTATAGGTATTTATGTTCTTATAATGGCATTTATTGGGATAATATTTGCTCAGTTTGCACCTCAGATATCAAATATAATCTTCCCTAAAAAGAAGAAAAAGAAAAAGAAGAAGAGAAAGAAAGATTTACCTACTTACTTAACAGAAGAGGGAACATAGTTGAAAGTTTTACAGGTTGTTGATGGAATTGGCTGGGGTGGAACAAAAGAACAGGTTTATCTAACAACAAGAGAGCTGAAAAAGAAAGGAGTTGATGTTCATATTGCCCTTTCTTTTCAGTATAAACAAATGGTTGATAAGCTTTCCCCTTACAATGTTCCTATCCATTTCTTTGAAGATTACAGCAAAAAAGCTCGCTACAAATGGTCAAACTATAAAAGACTTATAGAGATTATAGATAGTGAAAAATTTGATATTGTTATAGCAAACTCTCCTCATGCCTTTGATTATGTAAGGGTAGCAAAGCTGTTTCTGAAAACAAGACCTAAGATAATAAATGTAAAAAGGTCAGGAAGACTTCCCTCTGCTTTATCAAAGTATCTAAAGTATAAAGCGGCAGATAAGATAGTTGTTGTTTCAAAAGGAGTTGAACAGTTTTTAAGAGAAAAAAACTTTTTCCCTGAAAAACTTGTAACTATAGAAAGCGGTATAGACCTTACAAGATTTAAACCAGAGCCTGAGAAAAAAGAAGAGTTGAGAAAAAGATTGGGACTGCCTCTAGATAAGAAAATTTTTATAAACGTTGCAAACTGGAACCCTTCTGTAAAAGGACAGGATAAGCTTATAGAGGCTTTCTCAAAGGCAGATATCCCTGATGCACTGCTTGTTTTAGTAGGAATAGACACTGACAAGTATGCAAAAGAGATTGCAAAGAAGTTTGGTACAGAAGATAAGGTTTTTGGACTTGGTTTTAGAGAAGATGTTCATGATCTTTTAAATGCTTCTGATTTTTTTGTTCTATCTTCTTATCTGGAAGGGATAGCTGGAGCCCTTCTTCAAGCTATGGCTACAGGAAAGGTTGTTTTTTCCACGTTAGCAGGGGGAATTGGAGAGTATCTTAGAGACGGTATAAATGGTTTTTCTGTCCCTGTAGGAGATTTTGATGCTTTAGCAGATAAGATGAAGCTTATAAGCGGAATTTCAGAAAAGGACTATAGAGTTATATCTGAAAATGCTATAAAAACAGCTAGAAACTACTCTATTGAGAAAACAGCTGAAAAGTATATATCTTTGTTTCAGGAGCTTTTATCATGAAAAACAATATCTTTATTCTTCTATATCACAAGATACTCCCAAGATGGGGATTTGATGTTGCTGCATCAACCTTTGACTGGGAGATGAAACTGATAAAACAGTTTTTTGATGTTATAACGTTAGACGATGTTTATGAGTATATAACAACAGGAAAAGAACCAAAAAGACCTTCTGTAGTTATAACCTTTGATGATGGTTATGTTGATAACTTTGTTTATGCGTATCCTATTTTAAAAAAGCATGGTTTAAAAGCAACAATATTTCCAATAACATCAAGGATAAACAAAGAAGATAAAGTAAGACCAACATTAGAGGACTACTGGAAGGGAAAGGTTTCTAAAAAAGAGCTTGTTAAACCAAAAGACTTTTCAGGAGCAAACTATCCATTTTTAAAAGAAGGAAAATCAGAAGATTTTTTAACTGTTGAAGAGTTAAACAGAATGAAAGATGTTTTTGAGATAGGAGGACATGCAGAGATACACGCAAAGGTTTTTTATGAAGATAAAGTTATAGATTTTTATGATGGAAAAAACGGTCACTGGAGTAATATATACGCCTATGGAGAGTCTGAGGATTTCTCAAAACTGGAAGAACCAAGAATAGGTTATCCTCTATTTCCTGATATGAACAACCTAGCTGTTAGAAGAGGATATCTAAAAAAAGAGGTTAAAGATTTTATTAAAAGTATAGACAGTTGCTTTTTTAAACAGAAAAACTGGAAAGAACAGCTAAAAAGCGAGCTTTTAGAGAGGTTTGATTCTCTTTTAGAGTTTGAGACAGAGGAAAATAGAGAAAGAAGGGTAAGAGAAGAACTTAAACGCTCTAAGAAAGAGCTTGAGGATATGATAGGAGAAAAAGTTAGACATTTTGCATATCCCTTTGGACACTATGATGAAACCCTTGTAAAGATAGCATCAGAGATATTTGATACAGCCTATACTGTTGAAAAAGGGGTTGTCTCAAAGGATAAAAACCCCCATAAACTTCCAAGAATGGTTATAGCGAAAGATTTTGTTTCTTTTCTAAGTAAAGTCATGCAGGGAGTTTACAGATATTAACTATCTCCCTGTGATTACATATTTTGTTTTTGCTAGCTCTTTTTTCATTGTCTCTAAAAGGGTTTTATACATGATTGAGCTTTCTGCTAGCTTTGCTAACTCTTTATCTAGATTAACCTTGTTAGAGTCGTATCCTGATATGTCAGACAGTTCAACTACTTTTACTTTTTTCTCTGAAGCATCAGGCTGAATATGTCTAGGGTCTGTTGTTTTTAGTTTTATCTGATTATCTAGATGTTTTTCAAAGACTAAATCTTTTGGCTTATAGAAGGGAGTATCTGCGTTTGCAATATTTCCTTGAATTATCTTTGTTCTCTCTAAAAAGTAAGAAGCCTTTTCTTCAAGATTGTCTATGTGAGAAAATATATCAGGCATTACTTTTTCGCCTCCTTTAATACTTTATAGCTTTCATATATACTCTTCGCAACTTCTGCTATATCAGATGAGCAAACTTTCACTTTTTCAAAAAACTCCTCTGCTTCTTTCTCCTTTTTTAATCTAACAGCTACAATAAGAGTGTTAGCGTTTATAAAACAGTTTTCTTTTAAAGAAAGAGTTAAGGTTTTCAGCAGAGGATATACTCTAGCATACTTATTTTCAGCTATGGATTTCTCTATAATCTCATTTAGCGTTTCTTTTACAAATGGGTCTTTAATATAGATATCACCTAGTTTCTCTTTTAAAGAGGTTAAAAGTTTGATAGCTTTGTTAATATCTCCTATTGAGTAGTAAGCTAATGCTTCATAGACTTTAGCGTTTGTATCTTCTTTACAAACTTTTTCCATATTAGTTAGATTTACATCTGGCTTTTGACCAATAAGAAGTAAAGACTGAACCTTTACTTTGTAGTAAAGGCAGGAATTATCCTTTATTTTATTAAGAATGGAAATAGCTTTTTTATACTGTTTATTATCAAGATAAGCTTTTGATAGAAGAAGCTTTGATTTTTTATCTTTCCATCTTTGAGATATCTTTTTTGCAAATTTTAGCTCTTTTTTTGTTTCTCCACATCTCCATAGATCGTACAGTATCTTTTCTGCAACAGGTTTATCATCAATAAAAACCTTATCAATAAAATTTGGATTTGATAAATAGATATCACATACCTTTTTGTTTTCCATCTTTAAAAGATCCCCTCTCCAAAGCTTGTCTATATACTCAGCATGTTCATACTTTATTGAACCTGAAGCAACTAGAGAAAGCTCCCATAAAAACTTTTTAAAAAGAGGATCATAATTCAGCTTAAAAGTCATCAATCCAAGATTTCCTAAAGCAAAATCTCCTAGGTAGTTATTTCTGTTTGATATCCAGACTTTGTATGCATATATAAAAGGTTTTTTAAAGTCTTCATCTTTTTCTTTTAGTATAAGAACCTTTCTTTTAATATCCCTGTAGAAATACTGAGAAGAGAGAATTTTTAGCTTGGCAATCTTTGATTCCTCACTTTCTGGGTACTTTTCTATTATGGAATAGTAGTAATTAAAAGCATACACAGGATGATTTAGCTTCAGCTCTATATCTCCAAGTCTTAAGAGAGCCTGCCTTATAATATAAGGGTCTTTTATTACACTTATTATTCTTCTAAATAACTGCTGGGAAAATTTTAGTTTTCCATGTCTGTAGGCTGTTTCAGCAACAATAAGATAGTAGTATGGATTATCTATAAGAAGCTGTTCATACTCTTTATAAACCTTAGATAGATAACTAAAAGCTTCCTTATATTTTTCCTGTTTAAAAGAGAGAAGACCTTTTACAAAATAAAACTCATTTTTCTGAGATTTAGAAAGCTCATCAGCATTTATAAGAATTAGATACCTTGTTGCAATGTCTAACTTCTTTGTCCAAGCAGCAGTTCTCAAAAGTCCTATTATAGACTTAAACTGCTGGTCATTATCAAGGGCATAAACATAAGATACTTTGTAATAACTTATGGCTTTTTCATACTGAAAAAGATTTTCATATATATTCCCTTTTGTGTAGTAATAGTCCCAGTTTTGGGTAGCATCTTTTGAAGTGTATAAATAGGTGTTTATAAAGTATAGAGCTTTAACGAGAAAATCTTTCTTTCCTGTTTTTTTACCTATATGAAGATAGATTTTTGACATCAAAAACATTCCATAAGGATAGTATGGATTTTTAGGGTTTAGTAAAACAGGATAGATCTCATCAATAGCTGAGTAGTAAGAGCTTTTTTTAAACATATCAACAGCTGTATTATACATTTTCTTGTATTTTTCTACTTCTTTTTGTGAGAGATTATCATTATCTTGTTGAGCGAAAGCAGTAAAGATTAATATGAAAATCAGTATAAAAACACTCTCCCTAAACTTTAACATTTATTTCTCTTCTACCTTCTTTCTCGTAGTTGTTTGAATAATAGATTTTCTTTCCTTTTGCTTCTATTTTCAAGTTATATTGATTAAATCCCTGCTCTTTTAGAATAGAGGCTATCTCAGATTTCAACGAGTTAATATAAGATATACTGCTGTTATTAAGAATGATAGAAAGGTTTAATGTATTGTTTCTTAGTCTTGCTACTATATTTGTATCATTAAAATTTAAAGAAAGAGTGAAAACCTTTTGAAAACTGTTTCCTTCAATATTCTTTTCTTTATTGCTTAAGTAGTTATGAAATGTTTGATTGTCAGGATTATCTAGAAGATTTTCTGAAGAACCTTGAGAAGTATCTGATGATGACTGGATTATATTTTGCTGCTCTAACATTTTTCCTTTCTCTGTATCTATAGCTTTCTCTACCTTAGAGCCTAGCTTCTTTTCTAAAATACTTTCCTGTACATTACTAGAAACAAAAGAAGTATCATTTGGAATATTGTCTTCTTTGTTTTCTGTATTTTTCTCTTTTTTTACATGAACCTTCTCAATGGTGTCTTTTCTAACAAAACTCTTTTCTTTAAAGGTTATCTTTGATGATTTTTTTAGCTGTTTCATTATACCTTTATCATCTTTGTGTTTTTCTTCTAAAGAAAAATCCTTTTCTGTATTTTTTTGCAGCTGGGATATAAAGGTTTGATTATAACTTTTATTATCCTGTTTTACATTTTCAATAAAGAGACTTTTATTATCTTTAACGTCCTTTTTTTCTTCTCTTTTAGCTTTTATAACATTTTTTATCTGCTTTATATTTTGATTGTTTGTATTTTCCTGAACGTTTGTTGTTATGCTATTATTATTTTTCAAGGTAGTTTTTGTATCTCTTTCAATATTCTTTGAAGCATCTACAGATATTTTTGCTTTTTTCACATGTTTTATTTTTTGCTGATATGGAGTTAATTTTTTCGAATTTGCGATTAACGTTTTTGTAAATTCATTGTTTTGAAACGCTTCTTTAATAGTTTTTTTATAAATGCTTTCTTTTTTTGAGTTTTCCTTAAGATAATTCTTGTTTTCTATCTGGGGAAAAAATGTTATTTTCTCATCC
>JALVKE010000176.1 GCA_027028005.1 Persephonella sp.
TTTAATAAGTTATCTTCAAAATTTATAATATATTTACCACTGAAAATTGCCTCTTTTTTCCGTTTACTTTCCCCTTCACCCATGGAGATAGATTCTAACTCAAATTCTAAATTCCTTCTAATTTCTTTAACTTCTCCAAAAACTCCTCTTATATTTGGATTTGCATCAAATTCCAAAGATATAAGTTTTATTTCTTGATTCTTTATTAGTTTTATCAATGATTCTAAAGCTTTTAGCTTTTCTTCTTTTTTCATGCTGCTAATAGTATATCCTCATTAAATTTATCTTTTTCTGGTACAAAGAATGTTTTTGAATACAGAATAAACACATCAATATCATAATCAAGGTAAATTTCAATTTCCTCAAATTTTTCTTTTTCTTTCTTATAAGCATTTTCAAAATCATATCCTAAATAAGAATTTTCTGTAGGAATTTCATATTCTTTTAACTCTTCTTTTGTTAGATTCCTAATAAACCTTAATTCATTATAATTTTCATAAGGTCTTTCGTATAGGCTAACTTCAGAATTTTTATTTTTAAATAATTCTAATGCAGGTATTTTGTTTTTTAGAAATTTTCTTATTAAATCTTTATTTGTTTTAATGTAAAACCATAATTCACCATTTTCTCCATAGTCATACCAAAACAAAATAATTCCTTCTTTTAAATTATACTCCCCTTTAATTCCATCATAATAATCAAAAATTATAAAATCCTTATTCCCAAGATTATCAACTTTTATTTTTTCTTTTTCAAATATCATTTTTCTATTCCTCGTTGTTTATCAGTTCAGTAAATATATCCTTCTCACTCGTTCCTTCAAAAGGATACCACGTATGATGAGAAGGATTTTCCCTGTTTGGGCTCGCTTTTAAAACCCCGTATTCCATTTTAATATAACCTATAAATAAAAATCTACCCAATCTTGGGTATCTATTCATCATAAATTTAGCCTCTTCCTTTTTCTTAAACAATGATAATCCACACATCAAACACAAACATTTATTATCTTTTTTCTTTTCGCAGCTTTCTTTCCTTTTTTTAGCATAATTTTCATTGCTTACATAAAGAGGTATAAAATCCTCTTCTGTAGGTGGATTATTCTTTGTAATTCTGAAGTAATAAGATTCATCTGCATTTTCTCGTAAATATTTATCTGGACAACCTTCTATTATAGGATATTTAAATTTTCTCATTTTGCTATTTAATATGTTTTAATTTTAAACAAAAATATAACATTTATGACTAAAAAGGTAAATAATGTTGAAATTATAAATTTAGCTGTTAAACTAACAACTATAAACTTTACGGAGAAGCTGAAAGTAGATGAAAAAGAAAGAAGAAAACTTTAAAAACTTGCTGGAATTTTGCACAAATAAGCAAAAATGCAAATTTAAGAGATAAACAAAAATGAAACCTTTTCACACGATAGCAGTTCCACATAGAGACATTTTAGAGGGGAAATTAGAGCTTAATATATTTGCCGCAAATCTCTGGAAAGTTTATAAAGGAGAAGCACCTTCAGAGTATCAGGATAAAGAAGAGTTTTTCAGGAAAACATTTCTAACAAAAGGACTTCAAAATTTATTAGATATTGTAAAGAAAAGATTAGAAGGAAAAAGCGGAGACCCGGTTATACAACTTCAAACACCTTTCGGTGGTGGAAAAACCCACACATTAATTGCCATGTATCATAAAGCAAAAGAATGGGGAGCAAAAACTGTTGTAATAGAAGGAACCGCTTTAAGTGGAGACACAAAGCTGTGGGAACTGTTGGAAAAACAGCTTACAGGGAAAGTTGAGATTTTAAAAGGAAACACAGCACCCGGTAGAGATAAAATTGAAAGAGTTTTAAAAGAAAACCAGCCTGTTTTAGTGCTTATAGATGAACTTTTAGAATACATAACAAAAGCTGCAGGGATAAAAGTTGTTGAAACCACCCTCGCCTCTCAAACCATAGCATTTTTACAGGAACTTACAGAAGCGGCAAGCGTTTTAGACAAAACAGCACTTATTATAACCTTGCCTTCAAGTGTTGTTGAACATTACGACGAAAAGGCAGAGTTTTTATTCCAACAACTTCAAAAAGTTAGCGGAAGAGTTGAAAGAATATATACACCTGTTGAAGAAGAAGAAATAACACAGGTTATAAGAAAAAGGCTTTTTTCAGATATAAACCAAACTGAAATGACGAAAATCGTCAATTATGTTATAGATTACTTTCAAAGAGAAAACATAATTCCATCTGGGATAGAACCTTCTGAATATAGAAAACTGTTTGAAAATTCTTATCCATTTTTACCTGAAGTTATAGAAGTCCTATACGAAAGATGGGGAAGTTTTCCGACATTCCAAAGAACAAGGGGAGTTTTAAGGCTTTTATCTTTAGTAATTTACGACAATAAAGACAAGCATACGCCTTATATATCTTTGGCAGACTTTGACCTTTCAAATCAAGAGATAAGAAGGGAACTACTGAAACATATAGAAAGCCAGTATGACAGTGTTATAGCTTCAGACATAACCTCTGAAAACGCAGGGGCTAAAAAAGTTGACTATAAATTGGGAGATGCCTATAAAGGTTTAAAACTTGGCACAAGAACGGCAACAACTATTTTTATGTATTCTTTTTCCGGAGGTGTTGAAAGAGGAACAACAAAAAATGAGATAAAGAGAAATGCAACAACCCTTAATAACCCTTCAAGTGTTGTAGGTGAAGCATTAGAGGAACTGAAAAATAACCTTTTTTATCTTCAGTATGAAAACGGAAAGTATTTCTTTACCAACCAGCCAAACCTGAACAGAATAATTATCACCAAAATGGAAAATATCAGTGATGAAAAAGTTGAGGAATTTGAAAAAGAAGTTTTAAAAAAATTTATCTCACCAACAGTTCAAGATATTCAGCAAAAAACTTATGTATGGATTGAAAACAGTCAAGACATACCCGACACACAGGAATTTAAGCTTATAATTTTAAAAGAGTTAGATAAAAATCTTATGGAAAAAATAATAACTACAAAAGGGAAATCACCAAGAGTAAATAGGAATAATATATTATTTTTAGCACCTGTTGAAACCTATAAAAATCAACTTTTTATGTCTGTAAGAAGATTAATAGCTTTAAAAGAAATTTTGAATGATGAAACTCTAAATCTTAATGAAAATCAAGTGAAAGATGTAAAAGCAAACCTTGAAAAACTAAAATCAGAGATGAGAGATTCTATAAGAAGTTATTACAGATTAGTTTTTATACCATCAAAAGAAGGATTTAAAGAAGAAGATTTAGGAACACCAATTTATGGAGATTCCCAAAAAATAAATGCGGAAGTTTTTGAGTTATTGATAAACAAACAGGAAATTCTAAAAAGCATTGCACCAAAAGCGATTGAAGGAAAATATTTATCAAATAATGAGTATGTAAAAATATCAGACATCTATCAAGCTTCATTAAAAACAAGGGGAGAAACAAGATTTAAAAGCATAGACATTATTTTAAATGCCGTAAAAGAAGGACTGAAAAACGGAATTTTTGGATTAGGTGTAGAAACAGACAAAGGAGTAGAATGCAAATCTTTTAAAGAAGAGCTTTTTATAGTTGATGAAAATGATTTTATATTAAAAAAGGAATTATGTAAAAATTTAGAAGATGAAAAGGATAAGTTAACTGAAACTACTAGAATTATTCAAATTTCCCAACCTGTATCTGAATATAAAAGTGATGAAATGAAAATAGAAGAAAATCAAACGTCAGTTGTAGAACAAAATATTAAAGAAACAGTTGAATTAAACTTTAAACTTCCAAAAAGAAGGGCACTTGAGATAGGAAAAATGCTAAATTTACTTGATAAATACTTTAATGATATAGAGATTAGTATTAAGGCAAAAGATGGAAAAATTCCTTTAGAAGATTATGAAACTAAGATATTAGA
>JALVKE010000177.1 GCA_027028005.1 Persephonella sp.
GCCTTCAAAGGCTCCTTTGTTCTGTTAATGTCCGAAATTAGATGAATAGAAAAATCTTATATATAATTGAAATACCGTTAGAGCAATATAAAAAACTATAATTAAGGAAGAAAATACATAAGCAAGTATTTTCTTTAATCCTGAGATCTCAAAAAATCCTATTCTTTTCCACATGATAAAGCCACTCCAGAAGGCAGCTATAAATGGAAAAATATAAAAGATTCTTAACCATTTGTCTTTGTTACTTGCAAGAGGTTCTACTTCGATATTTAGAAAGAAAGCCTGGGAAAATCCATTTATGATCTCATGGTAGTAATGTGTAAAGAAAAAATGGGTTACATGAGATAGACTTCCGATTATCATTAATGGTGCAAGAGCATAGCCAAGATTCAAAAATACTTCTTTGAAGGGTTTTTTAATTATTTTAGAGGTAATATAAAAGCCACCTAATACCAGTGAAAGAGTAATAATTACAGCCATAAACAGAGCTGTAAAACCAACCCAACTAAAAGGTTTGCCTATTCCTGTAACCGTTTCGAGCCATTTTCCTATGTTAACCCATGGAAGTTCATCTTTTATAGGAGAATGCCCTAATCCATGATGGAATCTCATGGTTATGGTAATGACAGCAAGTAAAATTATATAGATCCATATTTCCCAGCTATTTGGTTTCTTGATTTTTTGTAATAAGGAATAAGACCATTTTCTTATAGAATATTTTATTCCTTCACAACTGCCAGCACATTCCATACATAGTGTGCAGCTTTCCATGGAATTATTTTTATCAAACTTATATGGACTTAATTTGTATGGACATGCAAAAGCGCAATCAGGTTTTTCACATTTAGAATCACATAGCTTCTTATTATATGCAGATAACCACATAAACCCAACTCTTGCAAAGGCTGGAGCTACTCTTCCTATTGGGCAAAAATATCTGCAAAAAGCTCCATTTGTATAAAGAAAAGAAACTATAACAGCAAGAATAAGAAAGAATAAGAAAAATAATGCTGTGGCAAAAGAGCTTCTCAATGTACCTGGGAATATGTAAAGAGGTATCCAATAAAATAATAAAAGAAGAGAAAATCCTATATATGGATTTTTTAAAACTTTAGGAATTTTTCTTTTTGATCCATATTTACTAATTGTTCTTGATAAAAAACCCATCGGACAAATCATACAAAAAATATTACCTAAAAAAGGTAGAGTTATTACCATAAAAAAGGGCCAAAAAAGGCCCCAAAAAAGACCAGTCGTAAAAGCATTCTTCGGAGAGAGTAAACCCCATAAAATAGCATATAGGAATAGCAGCAGCAGGATTGTCCTGAAGATATTTAAAAAGTTAGGGTTTCCAATAGTTGCATGTATTGAGCGCAATCTAAATATATCATTTTTATCTCTTTCAAATGGAAATTCACTAAATTTCCTCATTTTTAAACCTCACTTAAAATTTATAAGATGCTCTGATCATATAAGTTCTTGGTGGGGCTGGATAAATATAATAATCGTCGTCTGCATCACCGGTATCACTTTTGACATATTGAGAGGCATATTTTTTATCAAATAAATTTCTTACATCTAAGGATATTTCAAACTTTTTGCCCTTTTCATATCCGACCATGACATTTGTTATGTTTTTATAATCATCATACTTTTCTGTGTTTGCATTATCTATGTAATATGGACCCCAGGTGTTAAGCTCAATTCTAAATTTGATTCCAGTTTTATGTTTCCCAGTAAGAAACAGGCTATACATGTATTCTGGTATATAGTAAAGTTTATTTCCACTGAAATCGTAGGTGTTTCCATTCCTATCTTTAAATACGAAACTGTCGTATTTGAAGTTATAGTATGTGTAAGAACCTCCAAAGAATACACCGTCAAATAGATTTATTTTCCCTTCAAATTCAAAACCCTTTTTTGTGGTTTTCCCTGCGTTTACATATATTCTTTCCCTATTTGAATCATAAGTTTGAACAATTTCTTTGTCTGTTTTCATCATAAAAATACTGGAGGCTATATAAATTTTGTTGTTTACAAATCTGGTACCAATCTCATAATTAACGGTTGTAGATGCATCTAAATCTGGATTTGCTAATAGTTCGCTATCTTGAGGAGTTTGAAAACCTGTTGATACAGTTCCGTATACTGACCAGTTAGGTATAAATTTATAAACAATACCTAATCTTGGACTGACCATATTCCATGTTTTTGATGTCTCAGTATATTCAGGTGTGTCAAGTTTACTATAATAATAACCTGGCCAGTACTTAAGCTCGTAGTAGGAAGTTTTTTCTATATCAAATTTTACCGTATCAAATCTTATTCCTAAATCTAAAATAACTTTTTCTGTAGGATAAATAGTTTCTTGAGCAAAAATACCTAAAGTATAGTTCCTATTTTTCTGGTCGTCATAGAGTCGATCTTTATCATCAGTAAGAACATATTTTATAGGATTTGTTCGAGAAGCATTTCTACAGTAATCAACAGTACCATCCTCCAGAATACAGACTTGATATAGATATCTTTCTGTATTGTAATGGTCATATCTTCCTTGTATTCCTGTTACAAGAAGAGCATTTTTGCCAAAAAGTTTATGTTTTAGTTCCATTTGAGTATCTATTCCTCCAACATAAGAACCACCATCGTTTACTCTTGCAAATACTGGGTGATAATGAGCCCATCTTTGTAAATAAATTGTTGATTTTAAAGTTAAATTTTCGGAAACTTCTTTAGTGTATTTATTACTCCAGAAAAATATTCTTGAATATCTTCCTGATCTTCTCCAAGTATTATAGACCGATTGTTTTGTTATATCTCCTGATTCAAACTCTGATTTTGATAGGCTTCCTGGAAGTTGTAAATCAGATTTAGTAAAACTTATCATTGTTTCTAAAGAAGAACTTTCATCTATTAACCATCCAAGTTTAACGGCGGTTTGAAAAGATTCAAATCTATTCCATTCCCTCCAGGAGTCGGATTTTTTGTAAGAAAAACTGGCATTATAAAATAATCCTTCTCCATTATTTCCGCCATATAAGAGCCTTGACATGTAAGTTCCATAGTTACCATATCCAGCTCTAATCTTGAAACCTTGAAATTTGAAAGGATTTATTGTTATAAAGTTAACTACTCCACCAGCTGAGTTTGCTCCATACAGAGTTGAATTTGGACCTTTAACGATATCTATTTCCTCTAAAAGTTGGGGATCTACAAAATCAAGTCTTGTAAAACCATCTGGATCTGTAATTGGAACTCCATCAAGAAGAATATTGATTTCCCTTACTGCATAAGGTGCTTTGAGTCCTCCTCCTCTAATAATTAATCTTACATCATATCCTCCATTTTTAGTTGTTGCTTGAATTCCAGGAAGGCTTTCTAAAAATTCTGAAACGTTGTACTGTCTTTCCATTTCAATTTCATCTTTTGTGACAGTTTCTACTCCTGCTGGAATGTCTAATTCTGGTCTTTCTACTCTTGTTGCTGTGATCTGTGTTTTTTCCAACTTGAGGACTTCTTCAGAAAATGCCGTAGTTGAGATTAAACAAAAAATCAAGAGATGTTTTTTCATGGCCCGCCTCCATTTCAAATTATGATAATTTTAATTTAATTTAAATTTAAAATTATAGAAAGTAAAGTGTTAAATAAACTTTAATTTAACTATAAAAATATAATCAACTGATATAGAAGTATTCTTTGATATCTGGATCTAAATAGGAAAGTTTAATTACGTGAAGGATATAAAGAACGTAAAGAGAAGGATTGGGTCAATCACGGAAGAAAAATGATTTATAAATGTTAAGTTTAATTTTATTTTACTTTTATTTTTTTAACTCTTCTAAAACAATCCTATCAAATTCTTTAGCCTGAACTGTATCCCCTGTATGTTCA